>NZ_JAPSKN010000125.1 GCF_031181705.1 Streptomyces sp. | reverse complement strand
ATCTTCGCCGTGGGAGCGGCCACCCTGGCCCTGCAGGGCCTCTTCGGCACGATCGGCATCGGCCTGGTCATCCTGCTGGTGGTCGTCCTCGGCAACCCGAGCGCGGGCGGCGCCCTGCCCCCACCCCTGCTCCCACCCTTCTGGCGGGCGATCGGCCCGGCCCTGCCCCCGGGCGCCGGCACCTGGTCGACCCGCTCGATCGCCTACTTCGACAACAACGCGATGACCGGCCCCCTCCTCGTACTGGCGGCCTGGGCAGCCGTCGGCACGGCCATCACGATGGCAGCGGCGGCGCGCCGCAGGACGTGAGCCACGACGCTCCGACCCGCACCCGGCGTGAGCCGCGCACCGAGCAGTCGCACCCCCGCGCGAAAGCCCCGCCCCCGGAAACAGAGGGGCGGGGCTCACCGGGCGGCGATCAGCCGATCTGCGTCCCCGTGGCGGACAGCGCCTCGGTCACCGGCTGGAAGAACGTCTCCCCGCCCGAGGTGCAGTCACCACTGCCACCGGACGTGAGCCCGATCGCCTTGTCACCCGAGAACAGCGCCCCTCCGCTGTCCCCCGGCTCCGCGCACACGTCGGTCTGGATCAGCCCGTTCACGATGTCGCCGTTGCCGTAGTTCACGGTGGCGTCCAGCCCCGTGACCTTCCCGTCGTGCACCTGCGTGGTCGACCCGCTCCGCGTGACCTGCATGCCGACGGTCGCCTCCGCGGCACCGGAGATCTTCTGGGTGGACCCGTCGTAGAGGTTCACCTCACTCGGGTGCGCCACGTCCGCGGTGTACTTGACCAGCCCGTAGTCGTTGTCCGGGAAGCTGGAGTCCGCGTTGGTCCCGATCTGGTTGCCGCTGGAGTCGGACCACGTGGAGATGCCCTCGGTGCAGTGCCCGGCGGTCAGGAAGAACGGCTCGCCGCCCTTGACCACGTTGAAGCCCAGCGAGCAGCGGCCGCCGCCCCCGGTGATCGCGTCGCCACCGGCGATGAAGGGCTTGTACTCCCCCCGCGTCCGCTTCAGTTCGGCCTTCGCCCCGAGCCCGTCCACGACCTTCGTCAGCGTCGCCCACTCGGCCTCGGAGACCGTGCGGTCGGCGGTCACCACGACCTTGTTCGTCGTCGGGTCGGTCACCCAGGAGGTGCCGGGGATCGTCGCGTCCTGCTTCAGCGTGCTGCGGGCGCTCCTCAGCTCGGCGAGGGAGTTCGCCACGACTCTCGCCTTGGCGCCGGCCTTCTCGACGGCCTCAGCGGCGGCCTCGTCGAGCACGTTCACCACGAGCGTCCGGCTCCTGGTGTCGTAGTACGTCCCGGCCGAGTCGGCGCCCAGGTCCTCCGCCAGCGCCGAGGCGAGCTTTCCGGCCGCCGCGACGGACAGCGTGCGGGGTGCGGACGCCTCAGGGGTCTCACTGGCGTTCGCGGTCTGCAACGTCACTCCCGCGGCGACGAGTGCGGCGATGCCCGCACCGGCCACGGCTGCACGCCGCCTGGGTATGCGTCGGTGCTTCAACTTCTGTCCTCCTGTGGGGGGTCGGCCCGGGAGGTTGTGGGGACCTGGCCGGACCGGAAGGCTTCGTTGACGAGCGCCCACTATTCCGAGGGCAACGGGGAGCACACAAGGGTGAGTTCGAGACGCGCGTAGACAGCGCTTCGCACGCCCCCTCACTTTGACCGTCCATGGTCAAATCGGACCAATCAACTCCCGTTCCCACTGCAAACATTACGCGTGAGTAATGTGTGCGCACTCTGCGAGATCTGCACGTGGCTGATTTTCGCCCCCGCCGCACAACGGAAAAGGCCCCCGCACGCCGAAGCGCACGGGGGCACAGGATGCTGCGAACTGCGGGCCGAACCGGCCTAGTAGACGCTGACGCCGTAGGCGCTCAGGGCCTCGGTGACCGGCTGGAAGAACGTCGTACCGCCGGAGGAGCAGTTGCCGCTGCCGCCCGAGGTCAGACCGTACGCGGTGCCGTTGCTGCCGTAGAGCGGGCCGCCGGAGTCGCCGGGCTCGGCGCACACCGTGGTCTGGATCAGGCCGGAGACGACGTCGCCGCCGCCGTAGTTGACCGTGGCGTTGAGGGCGGTGACCCGGCCGCTGTGCGTACCGGTCGTGGAACCGTCGCGGATGACGGTGGTGCCCACACTCGGCGTGGCCGCGCGCGTGATGTCCACGCCGTTGGCGGTGCCGGGCCGGCTGACGGAGCCGCTGTAGCGGACGATGCCGTAGTCGTTGCCCGGGAAGCTGGAGCCGGTCGTCGAGCCGATGACCGTGGTGCGGCCGGAGTTGGAGTACCAGGTACCCGCGCCGTCCGTGCAGTGGCCGGCGGTCAGGAAGAACTGCTGGCCGCTGCTGTTCTGGACGTTGAAGCCGAGGGAGCAGCGCCAGCTGCTCGCGTAGATGGCGTCGCCGCCCTGGATCAGCTTGTTGAACTTGCCGGGCGTGCGCTTGATCGTCAGCGCGTCGGCGTTGCCGCCGGCCTGCTGCTTGATCTTCGCGATCTCGGCCTGGCTGACCGTGCTGTCGACCGTGACGAGCACGCGGTTGGTCTTGCTGTCGACGGCCCAGGCGGTGCCCGGGATGTCGGCCTTGAGTATGGAGCTGCTGGCGCTCTTGAGCTCGGCGGCGCTGAAGGTGCTCGGGGTGTCGGCCGCGTTCGCGCTGGGGATCGCGATCGCTGCAGCGGCGACGAGGCCGGTGGAAACGGCGATCAGCCGGGTCCGTCTCGAAATGCCGCTACGGGGGGTGGTGCGCTTGATCCTCACTTTTCGTTCCTCCACAAAGGAAGTCGGGGGCCCTCGTGGGGTTGTGGGCCCGTGAGGCGCAGTCCGGGACCGGCTGTCCGGATTCCGAACACACCGTGTCCCTGACAAGCGCTGAGGGGGAGTATTCGGCCGAACGGCCGGTCGGCGCAAGGGTGCCTTTCGGCCGTCAACCTTTGAACGATCTTCGCGTGCAGCCCCTCGGGACACACCCGTCACCCGAGTGTGCGCTCTCCGGCGGCAATTGCGACATCCAGGGCGTTCCCCGGCGGCGGAAAGGGGCGGACAAAGGGGGCAGCGAAGACGCACGGCGGCAGCAGCGCCCGGCCGAAGTCGACCGCCGTGCGCCCCTCGGCGTCCGGTGCGCCGGCCGCGGGAACCGGAAGCGGAAACTGCCGTTCCCGCTGGTGGCGTCGGCCAACACGGCCCACGGCGAACCGTTCTGTTCGACCGTCACCTGACCGCTCAGCCCCCGGCCGTCCAGCTCGAAGGCCAACTCCCCGCCCAGCCCGAGCCCTCGCTCGCCCCCGTCGGCGTTCGGCACCCGAACGGTACGGGCGCCGGCGTCGTGAGGCGTGAAGCGCCCGGGCACCACCCGGCGCGGGTCGTACGGCGTGACGCGCAGGCCGCGGAACGCCCGGCGCGCGAAGGACTCCGGGGCGTAGTCCCGCACGCCCCACACCTCCTCGCGCACCAGCACAACCAGCCTCCACTCGCCGTACGCCACGCGCGCCCGGCCGGCCGGTCCCGGGTCGGTCCTGAGCCGCACCTCGCCGGTGAACGGCTGTTCGCCCACCGTCAGACCGTCCGTTTCGGCGGCGACCGGCACGACCGCGCCACCATCGGCTCGCCAGAGCCCGGGGATGTCCGGAAGTCGACCATCCGGATAGTCCGGGATCCCGTGCCTGCCGACGCGGGCGAGCGGCCCACAAGGGGGCCGGCACCGTCTCGACGCGCCGCTCGTGCCGACGCCGCCAGTCCTCGGATGCGTCCGTCGGCATAGGGGCGGCCCTGCCGGACGGGGACGGGTCAGCAGTCGCAGGGGCAGCAGCAGTCGCAGCCGCCGCAGTCGCAGTCCCGGCAGCAGCCCTCGCGCTTCTTGCGGGACCAGGGCCCCTCGTACTCCTTGGCGCAGCACAGCTTGCAGGTGCAGCACAGCAGCCAGAACATCCCGCAACCGGCCCAGAACCCGCGCCGCGGCGGCTGGGGCACCGGCGCGCCCCCACCGAAACCACCACCGCCGAAACCACCCCCGCCGTAGGGGTTGCCTCCCCCGCCCGCGTAAGGGTGCTGCGGAGAGCCGTACGCCCCCTGCTGCCCGTACGGTCCCTGCGGCGGCTGCTGTCCGTACGGTCCGCCGCCCTGGTGCGACGCGCACACCGGCACCGTGCCGAACGCCCGGTCCACCGAACGCCGCAGTTCGTGCACGAGCAGCAGGTGCACGAGCTTCGCGTCGGCGAACTCGGCGTCCCGCAGCGCGAGTCGCACCCCCTGGACCGCGTCCTCGGCGAGCCGCCGGACCTCGGTCAGGGGCGTGCCCGTCGCGGCGATCGGGTTCCAGGCGCCGGACGCGGCGTCGGCGTGCAGGTCCTCCACGGCGTCCAGGAGATGGGCGAGGCGCCCGAAGAGACGTCCGGCCTCGGCGAGCGGCCCGGCGTTGTGCGGCCGGCCGGCGAGGACGGCCGTGTGCGCGAAGGCGGCGGCGGTCGCGGTCTCGGTCGGTTCGGTGACCGTCAGCAGTGGCGTCCCGGGCCCGGCCAGCGCCTCGATGCCGCTCTGCCGGTCCACGGCGTCGACCAGGACGGCCGTGTCGAAGCCGACGGCGGAGCCGGTGCGCGCCCCGGCCCGGTCCCAGCCCGCGGCGACCCGGCGCGCGGCGCGCGCGACCGGCGCGCGGGCCAGCAGCCCGTCGCCGTCGACGACGTGGTCGCGCACCTTGGCGGAGGCCAGCACCAGCGAGACGGCCGCGGCGAGCCGCGCGCCCTCGCCGTGCGCGACGGAGGCGGTGCGCATTCCGCGCAGCGGGCACGGACCGGCCTTGCGCCGCCCTGCACCGGGCAGCTCGGTCTGAGCCTCCGTCAAAACCGATATCAGGAGCCCGTCATAGTTCGTCACGATTCGAGCGAACTGTCCGTGGTCTCCGCGCAGCGCGAGACACAGTCCGCACAAATGCGCCATCCACTGGCTGGTGAGCTTCTCCCCGAGATGGTGTCTGCAGGGCCTGACGATTCCGAACACGGCGCTCCCCCGAGCTTCATTGCGACGCCTGGCTGCGGCATCGTATCGGCCCGCGCATTCACCCGTACGCCCCGGCCGTCACCCGGACGCCGAGAAGAATCATATTTCACTCACAGTCAGCAGCCGTTTGAGAAACGACCCTTGGGACACACGGACTCTCGACGGATTCGCTGTGCACCAGTACCGTCACAAACCCCCCGCGCGGCGTCTATCCACTTGGCGCGCCATCCGCATCATGGACGACCATAGGGATGCGGAAAGCAGAAAGACCGCTGTGAGAGGAGGCGTCCATGGGATCGGTACGCAAGGCAAGTGCCTGGCTTGGCCTCGTCGACGACAACGAAGACGAGCGTTACTACGACGACGACTACTCCGACGGGACCGAGCCCGGGGAGGCCTGGGTCACTGATCCGCGCGTCAAGGTGGCCACGGACGTCGCCGAGGAGAAGGGCCGCCGCATCGGCACGGTGACCCCGGACAGCTTCCGGGACGCCCGGGCGATCGGCGAGCTGTTCCGCGAGGGCGTGCCCGTCATCATGAACCTCACGGCCATGGAGGCCGCCGACGCCAAGCGTGTGGTCGACTTCGCGGCCGGGCTCATCTTCGGCCTGCGCGGCTCGATCGAGAGAGTGTCCACCCGGGTGTTCCTGCTGACCCCCGCCCACACGGAGATCGTGAACGGCGACCCGGCCGCGCACCGCGCGGACGGCTTCTTCAACCAGAGCTAGGGCAGGGCCGCTCACCGGCCCTGCCCCCCCGCAGGGTCACCGGACCGGGTCTACCGGAAGGCGTCGAGTCCGGTGAGCGCCTTGCCCAGCACGAGCTGGTGCATCTCGACGGTGCCCTCGTAGGTGAGCACCGACTCCAGATTCGTGGCGTGCCGCATGACGGGATATTCCAGGGAGATCCCGTTGGCCCCGAGGATCGTGCGGGCCGTACGGCAGATCTCGATCGCCTCCCGCACGTTGTTGAGCTTGCCGAAGCTGACCTGCTCGGGACGCAGGCGGCCGGCGTCCATCCGCCGCCCCAGATGGTGGGCGAGCAGAATCCCCTTGTGCAGTTCCACCGCCATGTCGGCGAGTTTGGCCTGGGTGAGCTGGAAGCCCCCGATCGGCCGGCCGAACTGCTCCCGTGACTTCGCGTAGTCGACCGCCGCCTCGAAACAGCTGCGGGCCGCGCCCATGGCGCCCCAGACGATCCCGTACCGGGCGTGGGACAGGCAGCTGAGCGGTCCGCGCAGGCCGGTGACGTCCGGCAGGACGGCGTCGGCGGGCAGCCGTACGTCGTCCATGACCAGCTCGCTGGTGACGGAGGCGCGCAGGGACCACTTGTGCTTGATCTCCGGCGCGGAGAAGCCGTCGCTGTCGGTGGGCACGGCGAAACCGCGGATGCCGTCCTCTGTCTGCGCCCACACGACGGCCACCCCGGCGACCGAGCCGTTGGTGATCCACATCTTGCGGCCGTTGAGGATCCAGTCCGTGCCGTCGCGCTTGGCGTACGTGCGCAGGGAGGCGGGGTCGGAGCCGTGGTCGGGCTCGGTGAGCCCGAAGCAGCCGATGACCTCGCCGGCGGCCATGCGGGGCAGCCACCGCCGCTTCTGCTCCTCGCTGCCGAAGCGGTGGATGGCGTACATGGCGAGGGAGCCCTGCACGGAGACGAGGGAGCGGATGCCGGAGTCCGCGGCCTCCAGTTCCAGGCAGGCCAGGCCGTACTGCACGGCGCTCGCACCGGCACAGCCGTATCCCTCCAGGGACATGCCGAGGGCGCCGATGCTCCCGAGCTCCCTGGCCAGCTCCCTGATCCCCGGCAGTTCGCCCGTCTCGTACCACTCGGCGACGTACGGCAGCACCCGGTCCGCGGCCCAGGACCGCACGGTGTCCCTGATACCGAGGTCCTCCGGCTCCAGCAGGTCGTCCAGTCCGAGCGGATCGCCGGGATCGAAGGGAGGCAGCTTGGACGAACCGGACATGATCGACATCCCTCCGAGACTCTTCAACTAGCACCGCTAGTCAAGACGCTACGACCTCGGCCCGCCCACACACCACCCCTACCTGCCGACCAGGAGGACGACTCGGGCGGCGGCTACGGGCGGCGCGCGGGTGGGCGAAGGGGCGTCATACCGAGACGCGGGACTCCGCCGCGTCCCTCGGCGCGGGCACCTCCACCGGCCCCGCCTCGCACTGCATGACCCGCGGCAACCGCAGCGCCATCGCCGCCCCCAGCAGCAGCAACCCCGCGCTCACCAGCAACGTCACATGCAGCCCGTGCACGAACGCGTCCCGCGCCGCATGCCGCAGGGCGGTCCCGGCCACCCCGCCCAGCTGCGCGGCGACCTCGTACGCCTCCCCCAGCGAATGCCCCGCCGCGGACGACGCCGGCGCCGGAACACCCGGCACGCCCGACAATCCCGGTGCGTACGCCGCGTTCATCACCGTGCCCAGCAGGGCGATCCCGATCCCCGCCCCCAGCTGGTACGACGTCTCCCCGATCGCCGCCGCCCCGCCGGCCTGCTCCGGCGGCGCCTCGCTCAGCATCGACTCGTACGCCCCGAACAGCGTCGTCTCCAAGCCGAAGCCCAGCAGCACGAACCCGCTCACCATCAGCGCGCAGTCGTCGGTCGGCCCCAGCGCCGTGAGCAGCACCACAGCGAACGCCGTCAGGCAGAACCCGGCGCACACCATCCGCCGCGGCCCGAACCGCCGCAGCATCCGCGCCCCGGCCAGCCCGGCCGCCATCGCCGCGAACGTCAGCGGCAGCAGCCGCAGCCCCGTCTCCAGCGGCGACAGTCCGAGCACCAGCTGCAGGTACTGCGCCGCGATGAGCTCAAGACCCACCAGCGCGAGCATCGCCAGCACGATGCACCCGACGGACGTGCTGAACGCCGGCCGCGCGAACATCGTGAGGTCGACCAGCGGATGCGTCCGCCGCCGCTGCCGACGCACGAACGCGATCAGCAGCGCCGCGCCCACCACCAGCGGCAGCACGGTGGCCGGGCTCCCCACCGACTCCCCGCCCCCGAGCCGCTTGACGCCCAGGACCGCACCGAACAGACCGGCCGCCGCCATCAGCGCGCCGACCACGTCCCAGGGCCCGTCGCGCTCGCCCTTCGACTCGGGCAGCAGCAGCCGCCCCACCGGGAGGCTGACCAGCATCAACGGGATGTTGACGAGGAAGACCGAACCCCACCAGAAGTGCTCCAGCAGGAAACCGCCGAGCAGCGGCCCGACCGCCGCGCCGACCGCGGCCACGGCGCTCCAGACGCCGATCGCGAGCGCCCGCTCGCGCCGGTCGGGGAAGACCTGCCGCAGGATCGACAGCGTCGCGGGCATGATCATCGCGCCGCCGACGCCGAGCAGCGCCCGCGCCACGATCAGCACCTGGGCGTTGTCGGCCAGGGCCGCGAGGCCCGAGGCGACGCCGAACAGCGCGTAGCCGAGGAGCAGGATCCGCCTGCGGCCGACGCGGTCGCCGAGCGTGCCGAAGAGGATCAGCAGCGAGGCGCAGACCAGCGGGTAGACGTCGACGATCCAGAGCAGCTCTATCCCGCCGGGCCTGAGGTCCTCGGTGACGGCGGGGACCGCCACGTGCAGCACGGTGGCGTCGACGGCGACCAGCAGCAGGCTGACGCAGAGGACGACCAGAACCACCCAGCGGTTGGCACCGGCCCCGGCCGCCCGACGGCGCAGCGCAGCGGCGGCCGTGGTCGTCCCGGACATGTACGTACCTCCAAGATGTGCCTCGCGATCGGCGGGCTCACGGGGTGGGGGACGCCCCCGCGACTCGGCCGGAGAGGAGCGGTGGTCTCCGGCCCGCGCAAACGAAAAGCGAGTGGCACGTCAGCGTACGCGAGTCCGCGCCGGTGCCTAGTGGCGGACCTCTCACACATCCCGCGGAAGGATGTGGCGTACACCACTGTCCTCTCCGTCCAGCACGCCCCCGCCCGACCGGCCGGTTCCCGCTGCGGTCGATAATCGGGCCCGTGACCGATCTTGAGACGCGCGCGGCCCCGGCCCGCGCCGGGGCGCTGCGCCGGGCGGCTCCGGCGCTCCTCGGGTACGCGGCCGTCCGCGCCCTGGGTCTGCTCGCCCTGTTCGTGTGGAGCGCGGCGCGGGACAAGAGCGCGTACACCCTGCTGACGGCCCGCTGGGACGCGCTGTGGTACGTCCGGGTCGCCGAGCTGGGCTACGGCTACGAGGTGCGTCTGGCCAACGGGGACGTGCATTCGAACCTGGCGTTCTTCCCGTTGCTGCCCTGGCTGGAGCGGCTGGTGGCCGCGGTGTCGCCGCTGTCGTACGCCGACGGCGGGTTCCTCGTCAGCCTGCTGGCCTCGGTCGGCGCGGCCTGGGGGATCTTCGCGGTGGCGGACCACGTGTACGGCCGCCGGGCGGGGGTGTGCGCGGTGCTGCTGTGGGCCGTGCTGCCCGTCGGGATCGTGCAGTCGATGGCGTACAGCGAGTCGCTGTTCACCGCGCTCGCGGCGTGGTCGCTGTACGCGGTGCTGACCGGCCGCTGGGTGACGGCGGGCGCGCTGGCCCTGGCGGCCGGGCTGACCCGGCCGGTGGGGACGGCGGTGGCGGCGGCGGTGTGGGTGGCGGCGATCGCCTCCTTCCTCGCGGAGCGGCGCGCGGCCGGCGCGGAACGGAACGGGCGCGCGACCGCCGCCGAGCGGGGAAGGCGCGCGAACACCGCCGAGCGGAACGGGCGCGCGACCGCCGTCGTGGAGGGGCGCGGGTCCGAGGCGCACGGTGTGCCCGGCCCGGCGGCCCCCCGGGCCCGTCGTGTCCTCGGCATGCTCCTCGCTCCCCTCGGCACCGCCGGCTACGTGCTCTGGGTCGGCCACCGCACCGGCGAGGGCCCGCTCGGCTATCTCGACGTGCAGGCGGGATGGCGCAACGGCTTCGACGGCGGCTACGCCTTCGCCCGGTTCGCCGCCGGGAAGTTCACCTCGTTCCCCTCGGCGCTCGCCGGTGCGGGGCTGCTCCTCGGGGTCGTGTCAGTCGTCTGGCTGTACGCGGTCGGCGTTCGTCAGCGCCAGCCGCTGCCGCTGCTCGTCTACACCGGGGTCGTCACCGCGCTCGCCCTGTGCGCGTCGAGCTACTTCGGCTCGAAACCGCGGCTGCTCATGCCCGCCTTCCCCCTCCTGCTGCCGCTCGCCCTGGCCCTGGCGAGGCAGCGTACGCGCAGGTCAGTGGGGGTGCTGGGGGTCACAGCCGTCGTCTGTGCGGGGTACGGGGCGTTCTGGCTGAACGGCTCCGGTCCGCCCTGACCGGCTGTGAGCGCCGGGAGAATTCCGGCCCATCCCCCGGTGAACGAATTCAAAAGCGCAATAAAACCCGCCCCCAGAATGATCAAAGGAATTGAAGGCCGCAGCGCCCAGCGATTGTGGATTCGCTGGAAATAAACCTGCTCCTGAGAGGAATCCCACATCACATCGTCATCACAAAGCCGTTGATTCGACCGGGATCCGAGCTCACTCGCTGTAACGTCGATTGGGTGCGTACCGAACCGAAGCTCACCCGTCTGGACCGGGTGTTCGCCCGGCTGGACCGTGAGCCGGAACGACCGGCCCACATCGATGTGCCGAAGATGAGCAGACACCGCATCGTGCTCCTCGCGGCGACGCTCGCCTTCTACGGCGCCATCGTGTGGGCCGTGGTGATCACGTCCTGGCTGGTCCGGCTCGACTGGCAGGTGATGTTCTTCCGGCCGTACCAGCAGTGGTCGGAGATCCACTGGTTCGTCGACTACTACGTCGTGCTCGGCCAGCGCGGCCCGACCGCCGTGATGGTCGCGGCCTGGCTGGGCTGGCGCTCCTGGCGGCAGCACACCCTGCGCCCGCTGCTCGCCCTCGGCGTCTCGCTGCTGCTGCTGAACGTCACGGTCGGCGCGGCGAAGTACGGCATGGGCCGGCTGGGCCCGCACTACGCGACCGTGATCGGTTCGAACGAGATGTGGCGCGGCGGCGATATATTTCCGAGCGGTCACACCGCCAACGCCGTGGTGACCTGGGGAATCCTGGCCTACATGGCCTCCACCCCGAGAGCGCGCCGCTGGCTGTCCGCCGTGTCCGCCGTGACTTCGCTCGGCGTCGGCATGGCCACCGTCTACCTCGGTACGCACTGGCTGAGCGATGTACTGCTCGGCTGGGCCGCGGGCCTGCTGATCCTGCTGGCCCTGCCCTGGTTCGAGCCGCTGATCGCCCGCAGCGAGGCCCGGATCCTCGATCTGCGCGACCGCTGGCGGGACCGCCGCAGCGCCGCGGCCGCCCCCGTCACCGTGCCGCCCGTGGTGGTCACGCCGCTGCCCGTAGACCGGGACGACGTGCCGGCCCGCTCCTCCCGGGCCCCCGTCTACCTGGCGCCGGGCCCGCACACGGCCCGCTCCGAGCGCACGCCGATCACCCCGGCAGGCAGCCGCCGTCCACCCCACCCCGAGCGGCACCCGCGCGGCTCCGCCTCCTCGGCCCGCCCCCTCACGGGCGGCTGACCACATCCCGGTACGCACCCCGGCCGGCGGTGCGAAGGCCCCGGTTCCGCGCGGAACCGGGGCCTTCGCCGGGTCTCAGCCCTTCCAGGCCCGGGCGACCCGGCCGCCCTTGACCTCGAAGTTCAGCCGTCCCACCCGGTACTCCATGGTGATGATCGTCCCCGGCGGCAGGGAACGCACCGTGGGCCAGCCGCGCTCGCGCGCGAGGCGTTCGGCCCGGCCGGCCTCCAGGCCGACATAGGCGTCCGGGCTGTCGTCGGGTTCCGCGGAAGGTGTCGGTGCCATGCCGCCACGCTATGTCCTGTCCGTCGGGCACGGAAGTCCGGGCCCGCACCGGCGGTCACTGTCCGCTCCCGGTCACGCTTCTGTCACAAGATCACGACAGGCGTTTCGGGCGGTGCCGGTCACACGGACGAGCGGTTCCGTAGGCCTTCCGCAGGCATTCGGCCGTAATTCCCGCGCGTTCCGTGAGCCCCTGGAAAAGACCGGCGGAAAGGGCGGGGAGAAGTGCTCCGCGCGCCTGCCTCCATTCCGGCGCCGGACCGGCCGGGCAGAGCCGGCGCCGCGCGGGAAATGCAGGCCTCCGGCACGGAAGAGGCCGGTACGCCCCCTGTCCGGGCCGCGGCGACGCGAGCATCATGGCGTGAGCTCGCGGGTACGTCAGGCGCGGGCTGCGGCGGGCCCGGCACGTGAGGAGCGAAGGGGCGAGCGAGCGATGGGGACGCAGACCGTACAGGCGACGGTGGAGCCCGAGCAGCGGACGCGGCACGGCCGGGTGGTGGTCGACTGGCTCACGACGACGGACCACAAGAAGATCGGTCACCTCTACCTGGTCACGGCGTTCGTGTTCTTCCTGGTCGCCGGGGTCATGGCGCTGCTGATGCGGGCCGAACTGGCCCGCCCCGGCCTGCAGATCATCGACAACGAGCAGTTCAACCAGGCGTTCACGATGCACGGCACGATCATGCTGCTGCTGTTCGCCACCCCGACCTTCGCGGGCTTCGCCAACGAGCTGATGCCGTTGCAGATCGGCGCGCCCGACGTGGCCTTCCCACGGCTGAACATGTTCTCGTACTGGCTGTTCCTGTTCGGCGGGCTCATGGTGCTCGGCTCGCTGCTGGTGCCCTCGGGCCCGGCCGACTTCGGCTGGACGGCCTACGCCCCGCTCAACAGCGCGGAGCGCTCGCCGGGCATCGGGGCCGACCTGTGGATCATGGGGCTGGCCCTGTCGGGTTTCGGCACGATCCTCGGCGCGGTCAACTTCATCACCACGATCATCGGGATGCGCGCCCCGGGCATGACGATGTTCCGGATGCCGATCTTCGTGTGGAACACCCTGTTCACGTCGATCCTGATCCTGATGGCGTTCCCGGTGCTGGCGGCGGCGCTGCTGGTGCTGGAGGCGGACCGGCGGTTCGGCTCGCAGGTGTTCGACGCGGCCAACGGCGGGGCGATCCTGTGGCAGCACCTGTTCTGGTTCTTCGGCCACCCCGAGGTGTACATCATCGCGCTGCCGTTCTTCGGCATCATCACGGAGATCATCCCGGTCTTCAGCCGCAAGCCGCTGTTCGGCTACCTGACGCTGGTCGGGGCGACGATGGCGATCACCGGCCTGTCGATGATCGTGTGGGCGCACCACATGTTCGCCACCGGCGCGGTGCTGCTGCCGTTCTTCTCGTTCATGAGCTTCCTGATCGCGGTGCCGACGGGCGTGAAGATCTTCAACTGGGCCGGCACCATGATGAAGGGCTCGCTGTCGTTCGAGACGCCGATGCTGTGGGCGGCGGGCTTCCTGGTGACGTTCCTGTTCGGCGGGCTGACCGGGGTGATCCTGGCCTCGCCGCCGCTGGACTTCCATGTGACGGACACGTACTTCGTGGTCGCGCACTTCCACTACGTGGTCTTCGGCACGGTCGTCTTCGCGATCTTCGCCGGGTTCTACTTCTGGTGGCCCAAGTTCACCGGGAAGATGCTCGACGAGCGGCTCGGCAAGATCCACTTCTGGACGCTGTTCGTCGGCTTCCACACCACGTTCCTGGTGCAGCACTGGCTGGGCGCCGAGGGCATGCCCCGCCGGTACGCCGACTACCTCGCGGCGGACGGCTTCACGGCGCTCAACACCGTGTCGACGATCGGCGCCTTCCTGCTCGGCATGTCGACGCTGCCGTTCCTCTACAACGTGTGGAAGACGGCCAAGTACGGCGAGAAGGTCGAGGTCGACGACCCCTGGGGCTTCGGCCGTTCCCTGGAGTGGGCGACCTCCTGCCCGCCGCCGCGGCACAACTTCACGACACTGCCCCGGATCCGGTCGGAGTCGCCGGCGTTCGACCTGCACCATCCGCAGTACGCGGCGGTGACTGCGCAGCCCGAGCCAGAGCGCCATCAAGCCGGTCGCGAGTCCTCCTGACCGCGTCGACCAGTTCGACCGGCTCCAGCACCTCGAACTCGAAGCCCAGCATGACGACGTGGATGACCATCACATCGAGGCTGCCGGCCCCGCAGCGCAGCAGGCAGGTGTCCGGACCCTCGGCCTCCAGCACTCCGGCGGAGGGCGAGATGTGCGCGGCGGCCTCCTCCAGGGGCGCCAGCAACCGTACGACGCCGTGGGTGGCGTACGCGCGCGTGGAGACGCCCTGGGAGACGTAGGCGGCCAAATCCTCGGCGGGCGGGTCGCGGGGGACGAAGCGCGGGCCGTGCGGAGGCCTGGGGGTGATGCGGTCGACGCGGAAGGTGCGCCAGTCCTCGCGGTCGAGGTCCCAGGCGACCAGGTACCAGCGGCGTTCGGTGCACACCAGCCGGTGCGGTTCGACGCTGCGGCGGGACGGGGTGCCGTCGTGGCCCTCGTAGGCGAAGCGGAGCCGTTCGGCGTCCCGGCACAGGTGCGCCAGTTCGGTGAGGACGGCCGGGTCGACCGAGGAGGGCAGCGAGCCGCGCAGCATCGGCACGGTGACGGCGTTGAGGGCGCTCACCCGGCGGCGCAGCCGGCTGGGCAGCACCTGCTCCAGTTTGGCCAGGGCACGCACGGAGGTCTCGCCGATGCCCTCGATGCCCTGGCCGGCGGCGGTGCGCAGCCCGACCGCCACGGCGACCGCCTCGTCGTCGTCCAGGAGCAGCGGCGGCAGCTGAGCGCCGGCGCCGAGCTGGTAGCCGCCGCCGGTGCCGGGGCTGGCGTTGACCGGGTAACCGAGTTCGCGCAGCCGGTCGACGTCCCGGCGCAGGGTGCGGGCGCTGACCCCGAGCCGGCCGGCCAGGTCGGCGCCGGACCACTCGCGGTGGGCCTGGAGCAGGGACAGCAGACGCAGCAGGCGTGCCGAGGTCTCCAACATGGGGGCGAGTCTGCCAGCCGTTGCGGACAGCCACTGTCCTCAAGGCGTCTGCCCTCACGGCGCGTAGGCCAGTTGCGGGACGGGGAAGCAGGTGCGGTTCATGTCGCCCTGGGTGACCCAGCCCCTGCCGTCCTGCCAGCGGGCCACGGACAGGCAGGTCTCCCTGGTCCTGGGCGGTTCGGGCAGGCGGGCGAAGTCGACCGGGAGGAGCAGTCCGCCGGCGGTGTAGCCCCGGCTTCGGTCCATCCAGGCGTCGACGCACGCGCGCGTGATGCCGCTCTTCGCGCAGGACCGCGCGGCGTCGGTGAACCAGCGGGCGGCCGCCCAGCCCTCCAGCTGCCACTGGGAGTGCGTCTTCAGGCCTCTCGTCGCCGCGCGGAACTCCCGTACGGCCGGGTGGCCCACGTCCTCGAAGTTGCGGCTGGCGCCGGTGGCCCACAGGGCGTTGCGGCAGCGCGGGGCGTCCTCGTAGGCGTCGGGGACGGCGGACGTCCAGTTCTGCACGTTGGTGACCTTGGCGGTGACGTCGGCGCCGACCTCGTCCATGGCCCGGCACAGGCGGGCGTTGCCATGCCCGTCGATGGCGTCGAAGACCAGGTCGACGCCCTGTTCCTGCAGATCGGCCGCGACGGCACGGAAGTTGGGCAGGGCGAAGTCGACCTGCTCGGTGACGACCCGGTAGCCCTCGGCGCGCAGGCCCCGCTCGACGAGCCGGGCGTAGGCGGCCGAGGCGGACTGGTTGTAGGAGACGACGGCGGCGGTCCGGGCGCCGTGCTCGCGCTTGAAGTAGCGGTAGACCTCGGTGCCTCCGTACAGCTTCCCGTCCCAGCCCGGGGTGCCGCGGCGGGGCGCGAGGCTGCCGTAGATGCCGTAGAGGTGGGGGTGGGTGTCGTAGGCGGCGCCGATGGGCTGGCCGCCGATGTCGGGCACCCGCGCGCGGGAGACGCGGGAGGCGCCCGCGTAGTCGAGGGCGGTGGTGGCGACCAGGGCGAGGACCTTCTCCTGCTCGACGAGCTTGTCGACGCACTCGTTGTTGCCGACGCCGCTGCCCCCGTCGTCGCACAGGCGCACCTCGACCCGGCGCCCGTCGACGCCGCCGCGCGCGTTGAGCCGGTCGAAGTAGGCTTTGGCCCCGTCGCGCGGACCGGTGAAGGCGCTGCCGCCGACCGGGCTGGTGGCGCTGGCGATGATGCCGACCCTCAGGGGCGCGGTGTCGCGGGACGGCGCGGGCGTGCGGTCCTCGCGCGTGAAGTCGCTCTCCGGGAGGCGGCTGCCGCAGGCCGCGCTCAGGGCGAGCAGCAGCACCGCGGCGAGCGCCTCAACAGCCCGGGACGGGCGACCCATTGCCGCTCATCCGGACCAGCGAGCAGAGGGTCTTGACGGACACCTTCCAGGTGCC
>NZ_JAPSKN010000124.1 GCF_031181705.1 Streptomyces sp. | reverse complement strand
GCTGTGCCTGCCGTGCCCGCCCAGGAGGCTCCGAAGCCCCTGCACGACCCCGACCCCTACAGCACCCCGCCCTATGGCGAACCGGGCCCCTGGGCGCCCGCGCCGCCCGTCCAGCACCCGGCGGCGACACCGGCTCACGGCGTGGCGACACCGTCTCCGGCCGTGCCGGGCACGCCGGGGGCTCCGGCAGCCCACGGCACGTCGATGACGCCTCCGTCGGGCGTTCCGGCACCAGGGGTCCTCCCCGGGCCAGGCGTTCCGGCACCGGGCGTTCCCGCGTCGGCCGTTCCGGCGCCAGGGGTCCCGGCGTCGGCCGTTCCGGCGCCGGGAACTCCCGGGTCCGCCCTTCGGGCAGCAGACGTCCCGGCAGCGGACGCCTCCGCGTCGGCCGTCCCGTCGTCCGCCCCGTACGTGCCGTCCCCCAGCGGCCCGGCGCCGATTCCGGCACAGGCGTCGCAACCTCGGGGCATCCCCGATCCCGCCCCGGCCCCCGATCCCGCCCCGGCCCCCGGGCCCGACCCCTGGCGGCGCTACGACCCCTGGGCCGCCCCCGGGCCGCTGCAGCAGACCGGGGCGCCGATCCCGGGTGCCGAGCAGCGGCGCAGGCGGGGCAGGAGGACGCTGGTGCTCGGCGCCGTGGTGCTCGCGCTCGTGTCCGGCGGCATCGGCGGGCTCGTGGGGACGTATCTGGAGCGCAACGGCGGCGTCGGGACCGTCGAGTTGCCGCAGGCCGGGAAGGAGGCCGCCGGGCGGGACGCGGACAGTGTCGCCGGGATCGCCGGACGAGCCCTGCCCAGCGTGGTCACGCTGCATGTCAGCGGCTCGGGCGAGCAGGGCACCGGCACCGGCTTCGTGCTCGACACCCGCGGCCACATCCTCACCAACAACCACGTCGTGAGGCCGGCCGGAACCTCCGGCGAGATCACCGTCACCTTCAACGGCGGGGAGACCGCCAAGGCCGAACTGGTCGGCCGGGACAGCGGCTACGACCTGGCCGTCGTGAAGGTGAAGGGCGTCAGCGGCCTCACCCCGCTGCCCCTCGGCAACTCGGACAACGTGCAGGTCGGCGACCCGGTCGTGGCCATCGGCGCGCCGTTCGACCTGGCCGGCACGGTCACCTCCGGCATCATCAGCGCCAAGCAGCGGCCCATCACGGCCGGCGGCGAGAAGGGCGACGGCAGCGACGTGTCGTACGTCGACGCGCTGCAGACCGACGCGCCCATCAACCCCGGCAACTCCGGCGGCCCCCTGCTCGACTCCAGGGCCCGGGTCATCGGCATCAACTCGGCCATCCGGTCGGCGGACAGCGGCTCCGACCTGGACAGCGGCCAGTCGGGGTCGATAGGCCTCGGGTTCGCCATACCCATCAACCAGGGCAAGCGCGTCGCCGAGGAGCTGATCAACACCGGGAAGGCGACGCACCCGGTCATCGGCATCACGCTCGACATGGACTACACCGGCGACGGCGCCCGCGTCGGCACGGAGGGCAGCGAGGGCGGACCGCCGGTCACCGCGGGCGGCCCGGGGGCCCGGGCCGGCATCAAGGCGGGCGACGTCATCACGGAGGTCGACGGGCGGCGGATCCACTCGGGCGAGGAGCTCATCGTCAAGACCCGGGCGCACCGCCCCGGCGACCGGCTGGAGCTGACCGTGGAGCGCGGCGGCAAGGAGCGGACCGTCTCGCTCGTCCTCGGATCCTCCGGCGGCTGAGGCACATGAGGTCCGGTACGTACGAGGACGTTTCATCAAGCCCCACCCGGGGCCCATCAGGCGAACAGTGGGGAAAGCGCTCCCACTCCCCGTACTCAGAGGTCTCGGGACAGTACCGGTCGGACAGGATCGCCGGGTACCGTGGAGCCGGCCCGGACCACGGCAAGACCCGCACCGACCACCGAGGGCCGAGGACCGAGGACATCGCAAGGAGCTTCAGGTGTTCAATGACATAGGACCGCTCGAGCTGGTGACGCTCATCGTCCTCGCCGTGCTCGTCTTCGGTCCGGACAAGCTCCCCAAGGTCATCCAGGACGTGACCCGCACGATCCGGAAGATCCGTGAGTTCTCGGAGAGCGCGAAGAACGACATCCGCGAGGAACTGGGCCCCGAGTTCAAGGACTTCGAGTTCGAGGACCTGAACCCCAAGACGTTCATCCGCAAGCAGCTGGACAACGAGGACCTGGGCCTCAAGGAGATCCGCAACGGCTTCGACCTGAAGAAGGAGATGGCCGAGGTCACCGACGCCGTCCACAGCCGCGACGCCGACTCGTCGTCCTCGTCCTCCGGCGCCGGTTCGTCCGGTGGCCGTGTCGACATGACGAAGCAGCCCGAGACGCCCGACCGGGACGACCGTCCGCCGTTCGACGCGGACGCCACCTGAGCGACCGCGCCGGGGCGCTGCGCTCCGGCGCGCGTGACGCGTTTCATACTCCGGTCGGGCTGTGTACGGCCTGAACGAGGCGCCCGTGCGGCCCATGCGCCGGGCGGTTTCCCTGCTGCTCGCGGCGGTGTGGCTATGCTGCCGAGTTGTTGTGCGGACCGGTCGAGTACGCCCGAAGGGGGGCGGGCCGGCCGGTCCGACTAGAGCGAGGAGGGCTCGGGCACATGGAGACGACGAGTGGGGCAGTCGCGCAGGCGCCGGCCGCGGAGGACGGACAGCAGGTCCCCTCCGCCCGGCGTACGGTCGACGGCTACCTGCGCGCGCCCTTCCCGTGGTACGGCCTCGACGAGGCCTTCACGGGGCCGCGCTGGCTGATGCAGGTCGGCACGACGGCCGACGGGACCGTCGAGCACGGGTCGATCGGGCACGGCGACGAGCCCACGGTGCGCAACGAGTACGCCGCCGGGGGCGACCAGGAGTCCAAGGAGAAGTTCGCGGTCGTGGTGACCGTGGCGGCGAACCCCTCACGGCGCAGCGCCGACGGCACGGGGCTGCTGGAGGCCACGTCGGTGTCGTCGGCGGCATGGCTCGCCGGCGTGGGGCTGCTGTCCTTCACCTGGCCCGGGCAGATGGACCACTCGCTGCGGGACGACTGGCTGGAGCAGCAGACCGAGACGGCCTGGGTCCTGGCCGACGACCTCGACGGGCCCGACTGGTCGACGCTGTCGCTTCCCGTGGACGGGGTGCCGACGGCGTTCCACTACCGGGAGTCGGAGTTCGGCTGGGTGCTCGCCGGGTCCACGGCGGCCGGGGTTCATGTCGGGGCGTACGGCAGGGGCATGAGTGCGTACGGGCTCGGCTTCGCCGTGGTGAAGGACATCGCCTCGTACGCGTGAGGCTTCCGGGGCGCCGGTTCTCGGCGCCCCTTCGCCGTGGGGACCTTCGCTGCGCGGGCGGTTGCGGGTGCGAGGTGGCCGCTTGCGCAGTTCCCCTCGCCCCTGAGGGCGCTGCCCCGGAGGGCGTTCGAGCTAGAACTTGTTCCGCGGGGTGATTCCCAGGGACAGGCCCGACAGGCCACGCTGGCGCCCGCCCAGCTTGCCCGCGATCGCGCGCAGGGCGGAGCCCGCCGGGGAGTCCGGGTCCGTCAGGACGACCGGCTTGCCCTCGTCGCCGCCCTCGCGCAGGCGGACGTCGATCGGGATGTTGCCCAGGACCGGGACGTTGGCGCCGGTCGTGCGGGTCAGGCCGTCGGCGACGACCTGTCCGCCGCCCGTGCCGAAGACGTCGACCATCTCGCCGCAGTGCGGGCAGGGCAGACCCGACATGTTCTCGACCACGCCGACGATCTTCTGGTGGGTCTGCACGGCGATCGAGCCCGCGCGCTCGGCGACCTCGGCCGCCGCCTGCTGCGGGGTCGTGACGACCAGGATCTCGGCGTTCGGCACGAGCTGGGCCACGGAGATCGCGATGTCGCCGGTGCCGGGCGGCAGGTCCAGCAGCAGGACGTCCAGGTCGCCCCAGTACACGTCCGCCAGGAACTGCTGCAGGGCGCGGTGGAGCATCGGGCCGCGCCAGACCACCGGGGCGTTGCCCGGCGTGAACATGCCGATCGAGATGACCTTCACGCCGTGTGCCGACGGCGGCATGATCATGTTCTCGACCTGGGTGGGACGGCCGTCGGCGCCCAGCATGCGCGGCACGGAGTGGCCGTAGATGTCGGCGTCCACGACACCGACCTTCAGCCCGTCGGCCGCCATGGCCGCCGCCAGGTTGACCGTCACCGAGGACTTGCCCACGCCGCCCTTGCCGGAGGCCACCGCGTAGACCCGGGTCAGGCTGCCCGGCTTGGCGAAGGGGACCTCACGCTCGGTCTGGCCGCCGCGCAGCGCGCTCGCCAGCTCCTTGCGCTGCTCGTCGCTCATGACGTCGAGCGTCACGTCGACGCGGGCGACGCCCTCGACCCGCGAGACGGCGTCCGTCACGCGCTGCGTGATCGTGTCGCGCATGGGGCAGCCGGAGACCGTCAGGTACACGGTGACCGCGACCGCCCCGTCCGCGCCGATCTCCACCGACTTGACCATCCCGAGCTCCGTGATGGGCCGGTTGATCTCGGGGTCGTTCACCGTCGCCAGTGCTTCGCGCACCGCGTCTTCCGTAGCCATAAGGACGATGGTACGGCCCCGTACCGGGGCGTAGGAAAGGCCGTCAGCGGTCGTCTGCGTCACGTCCCCCTGACCGTTCCGCCGGGAAGACGACCGTGTCCCGGCGGTGGCCGTTCTGGCGTTCCTCCAGCTCCTTGATCATGTCCTGGAGCTCGGAGCGGATCCAGTCGCGGGTGGCGACCTCGCCCAGGCCGATGCGCAGGGCGGCGACCTCGCGGGTCAGGTACTCGGTGTCGGCGATCGACCGCTCGTTCTGCTTGCGGTCCTGCTCCAGGTTGACCCGGTCGCGGTCGTCCTGCCGGTTCTGCGCGAGCAGGATCAGCGGGGCGGCGTAGGAGGCCTGCAGCGAGAGCATCAGGGTCAGGAAGATGAACGGGTACTCGTCGAAGCGCAGGTCGCGTGGGGCGAGGGTGTTCCACGCCACCCACAGGATGATGGCGGCCGTCATCCAGACCAGGAAGCGCCCGGTGCCGAGGAAGCGCGCGACGCGTTCCGACAGCCGCCCGAAGGCGTCCGGGTCGTACTCGGGCAGGATGCGGCGCCTGGGCACGCCCGGCTGGTCGAGGCGGGTGGCGCGCGGCCGTGAGGCGGCCGTGGCACCGGTCGGCGTGCGCTCGCGGGGGCTCTCGCGCTCAGGAACCATCGGTGGCCACCTCCTCCTCGGCCAGGTGGAACTCCGTCTCCCGCCAGTCGTCCGGGAGCATGTGGTCGAGGACGTCGTCCACGGTCACCGCGCCCAGCAGCGACCCGGCCTCGTCGACGACCGGCGCCGCGACCATGTCGTACGTGGCGAAGAAGCCCGCGATGGCCGGCAGGTCGGCCTCCGGGTCGAGCGGCTGCAGGTCGTTGTCCACGATGGAGCTGACCAGGGAGGGCGGTGGCTCGCGCAGCAGGCGCTGGAAGTGGACCGTGCCGAGGTACTTGCCGGTCGGGGTCTCGTCGGGCGGCCGGCACACGTAGACCTGGGCGGCGAGCGCCGGGGACAGGTCGGGGTTGCGGACGCGGGCGAGGGCGTCGGCGACGGTGGCGTCCGGGCGCAGCACGATCGGCTCGGTCGTCATCAGGCCGCCCGCCGTGCGCTCCTCGTACGACATCAGGCGCCGCATGTCGGCCGCGTCGCCCGGCTGCATCAGGGCCAGCAGCCGCTCCTGCTCGTCCGTGGGCAGCTCGCCCAGCAGGTCGGCGGCGTCGTCCGGGTCCATGGCCTCCAGGACGTCGGCGGCGCGCTCCTGCTTCAGCTTGCCGAGGATCTCGATCTGGTCGTCCTCCGGCAGCTCCTCCAGGACGTCGGCCAGCCGGTCGTCGTCCAGGGCGGCGGCGACCTCGGCGCGGCGCTTGGGGGAGAGGTGGTGCAGGACGTTGGCGAGGTCGGCCGCGCGCAGCTGCTCGAACGTGGCCAGCAGGTTCTCGGCGCCCTGCCCCTGCTCCTCCAGGGAGAAGCCGCTGACGGCGGTCCACTCCACGGTCAGCGCCTCGCCCCTGGCTCGCCGGAACGCACCGCCCTTCCTGCCCTTGCGGACGAAGACCCGGTCGATCTCCCACTCCCGCCGGGCCGGCAGCTGATGCACCGACAGGTCGAGGACGGTGACCTCCTCGCCGGTCTCGGTGAGCGTCACGCGCCGGTCCAGCAGCTCCCCGAAGACCAGCCGCTCGGTGGGCCGCTGCTCGAACCGGCGGACGTTGAGGACTCCCGTGGTGATGACCTGGCCGGACTGGATGGCCGTGACCCGGGTCATGGGCAGGAAGATGCGGCGGCGGGTGGCGAGTTCGACGACGAGACCGAGCAGCCTCGGCGGCCGCTGCCCCACCCGCAGCATGACGACGAGATCGCGGACCCGGCCCACCTGATCGCCGGCGGGGTCGAAGACGGCGACACCGGAGAGGTGCGAGACGAAGATCCGGGGGGCGCCCGCTGCCATGGCCGCGGCTCCTTTGCGTACGGGGTGGTTCCTGATGCCTGTGGGACTGCCTGACGTCGTGCCTGTCTTTGTAGCTGTCTCTTCCGAATTGCCCGCTCGGATGGGCTTCAGGCTAGCCCGTCCCGATCGGGGCCGCGTCGGCGGGCGGTCCGGACGGACTGGCTCCGACCAGCCCGCACGTCCCCGGTACCCTGCGGTACGCCGTTCAGGTCTCCCGTCAGAGAGGCAGCCCCACCTGTGACTCCGATTCGCCAGAGCCGTAGCCGCGGTGCCGCACTCGCGACCGCGACGTGCGCACTGCTCGTGACGGGAACGGTGCTGACGGGCTGCGCGGAGGATCCGAACGAGGGCACCAACGGGGTGGGCAGACTGCCCGCCGCCAAGATCCAGAGCAAGACCCGCGCGGCCGCCGAGAACGCCGGGGCGGTCCGGGTGCACGGCAACGTCGTCAGCGGCGGACGGACCTACGCGCTCGACATGCGCCTGAAGGACGACGGCGGCGACGGCTCGGTCACCACCAAGGGCACGACCTTCGAGCTGCTGCGGGTCGGCGAGGAGCTCTTCGTCAAGGCCGACGCGGACTTCTGGAGTCACGGCGGCGGCCAGGGCGAGGGCGGGGCGGACGCCGCGGCGGCCGCCAAGCTCGGCGGAAAGTTCGTGAAGGTGCCGCAGGGCGACCCCTCGTACAAGAAGTTCAGCGGTTTCACGGACAAGGCTCTCCTCCTCGACGGTCTGCTGACCCTGCACGGCACGCTCGCCACGGACGGGCACGACGAGCAGGCGGGGGTGCGCACCATCCGCATCACCGGCGACAAGGGCTCCGGCGGCACCCTGGAGGTCTCCCTGGAGGGCAAGCCGTATCCGCTGCGCCTGGAACGGGCGGGCGGCGCGGGCACGCTCACCTTCTCCGCCTGGGGGGAGGACTTCGCCCTCCGGCAGCCGGAGAAGAACGAGACGGTGGACTACGGCAAGCAGCTGCCGGCCTCGTAGGCCGTCAGGCCCGTTTGCGCTTCTTCTTCAGCAGCAGGCGGGGCAGGCCCGCCGGGACCGGGCGGCGGGTGAGCGCCGGGGACGGCAGCGGGGGCTCGGCCAGGGAGCCGTCGGGCAGGGGCGCCGTCGCCCCGGTCGGCTCCAGGCGCAGCACCCGGCACTCGCGGGCCCAGCGGTCGGTCATGGCCTCGCCGTCGGGCGCGTTCAGCCGCTTGCCCTTGAGTTCGCCGACCGCCGCCTCCCAGGCCCCGGAACCCGGCGTGAGCTGCACGACCCGCGCCGACCAGGTAACCAGCCGGCCTCCCTTGTCCTTGCTGCGGACCGTCACCCGGGCCTCGGACCCGTCGGTGAGACCCGGCAGCGGCTGCTCGCCGGGCCCGTCGCCGACCAGGCAGGCGGCCCCCTCGTGCCACACGTGCCACAGCGCGCGCGCCGGGCCGTCGGGGCCCTGCACCCAGATGAGGCCGGACTTCTTCGTGGCCTCCTCGACGAGGGCCTGGCCGAGCAGCTCGCTTGTCATGGGGGCCAGCCTAGCCACGCCGCTCACAGCCAGCCGTTCCGCTTGAGCGTGCGGTGGATGCCCAGGCAGATGACCACCGTGATGCCCATGATCGTGGGGTAGCCGTACCGCCAGTGCAGCTCCGGCATGTGGTCGAAGTTCATGCCGTACACCCCGCACACCATGGTCGGCACGGCGATGATCGCGGCCCAGGAGGTGATCTTCCGCATGTCCTCGTTCTGCGCCACGGAGGCCTGGGCGAGGTTGGCCTGGAGGATGGAGTTGAGCAGCTCGTCGAAGCCGAGGACCTGCTCCTGGACGCGGGCCAGGTGGTCGGCGACGTCCCGGAAGTACTTCTGGATGTCGGGGTCGATCAGCCGCATCGGCCGCTCGCTCAGCAGCTGCATGGGCCGCATCAGCGGCGACACGGCCCGCTTGAACTCCAGCACCTCGCGCTTGAGTTGGTAGATCCGGCCGGCGTCCGAACCGCGCGGCGAGCCCTTGCGGCCGGGGGAGAAGACGTCGGTCTCCACCTCGTCGATGTCGTCCTGCACCGCGTCGGCGACCGCGATGTAACCGTCGACGACATGGTCGGCGATGGCGTGCAGCACGGCCGAGGGGCCCTTGGCCAGCAGCTCGGGGTCGTCCTGCAGGCGGTGCCGCAGGGTCCGCAGCGAGCCCTTGCCGCCGTGCCGGACGGTGATGAAGAAGTCCCGGCCGGTGAAGCACATGACCTCGCCGGACTCGACGACCTCGCTGTTGGCGTCGAGCCGGTCGTGCTCCACGTAGTGGATGGTCTTGAAGACCGTGAAGAGCGAGTCGTCGTAGCGCTCCAGCTTGGGCCGCTGGTGGGCCTGGACGGCGTCCTCAACGGCCAGCGGGTGCAACCCGAACTCACTGGCGATACCGGCGAATTCGGCCTCCGTCGGCTCGTGCAGGCCGATCCACACGAAGCCCCCGTCGCGGCGTGCCACCCGCACCGCCTCGTGCGGGCTCAGCGGGGCGTCGGTCTCGATGCGGCGGCCGTCGCGGTAGACGGCGCAGTCGACGACGGCGGAGGTCGTCGCGGGGTTGCGGGTGGCGTCGTACGGACCGCCGTCCTTGCGCAGCGACACGCGGGACGGACGGACGGCGGCGCGCAGGTCGCGGATCATCGACATGGCGGGCTCCTTCGCGACAGGCAACGAAAAGGCGCCGGACCCGACAGGTGGAACTACCCGGAATGAGGACGTCGGTACTGAGGATGTTTGGCACGTCCACAAAGCGGGGAGCACCGCACCGTCGCGGTGGCGAGTCTCGTTACTGATTCAGCTACTGAGGCAGATCAGGCAAAAGCGAAACGAAGCGCTCTTCCGCGTGAAGCGAGTGCGAGAGGTGGCGACCAGCCAGAGCCAGAACAGCTACGTCAGCGGCGGGAAGAGCGTGGTGCTACTGCACGGTCGACTTCGATCCATTGCAGTCCCACCTCCTCCGGCCGGTCCCTCGTAAGGGAGTTCCTTCGGCGTCGGGGCTTGATCGCGACGCTTCTGCGTGCTGCCCCGAACCACCGGGCAAGAGTAGCAGCCGCCCGACGTGTCAAGGCGCTTGTTTGCCCGCTACTGACGAGTTCTATGCTCGCCGCATGGCAGATGTTCTTCCTCTGGTCGAGGCCCGGTTGCGTACGGCGCTGGGCGAGCCGGACGCGCGGGCGGCCGTCACCTTCCTGGGCACGGACCGCATCGAGGTGCTCCGCTTCCAGGAGGGCGACATCGTCCGCTACGCCACGCTCGGCATGTCCGCGCACCCCATGGCGGACCCGACGGCGGTGGTCGCCGACCCCGTGAAGGGCCCGCGCGCGGAGCTGGTCCTCTCGGTCCGCGCCGGCCGCGCCGACACCGACAAGGTGCTCCGGCCGCTCGCCGTGCTCGCCGCGTCCCCGCAGGTGGAGGGGTTGGTCGTGGCGCCCGGCGCCTCCCTCGACGTCGGTGAGCCGCTGTGGCCCGGCGCCGCCTTCACCTCGGTCCTGGTCGCGGAGCCGGGTGGCCTGGTCGAGGACCTGGAGCTCGACGAGCCCCTCGACCCGGTGCGGTTCCTGCCGCTGCTGCCGATGACGCCGAACGAGGCCGCCTGGAAGCGGGTGCACGGCGCGCAGGCGCTGCGGGAGCGGTGGCTGAACCAGGGCACCGACCTCCGGGACCCGTCCCGGAAGTCCGTCCCGCTGGAGTGAGCAAGCTCACCAACGCCTCCAGGAAGAGCGTCAGTTGGCGAAGACGGTGACGCCGTCCTCGGTCGCGTGCCGGGGCTGCAGCTCCTCGGCCCGGTGCGTGAGCGCCTTCCGCCGGACGACGACCACCAGCGCGCCCACGACCGCGGTGGCGGCCGCCACCACGAACGGGACGTGGACATCCGTCCACTCCTCGATCTTCGGCGCGAAGTAGGGAGCGGCCGCCGCCGCGAACCAGCGGACGAAGTTGTACCCGGCGCTCGCCACCGGCCGGGGCGCGTCCGACACCCCGAGGGCCAGCTCGGTGTAGACGGTGTTGTTCACGCCGATGAAGGCGCCGGACAGGATCGTGCAGACCACGGCCGTGGTGTGGGAGCCGTAGCCGAGCACCAGCACGTCGGCCGCGAGCAGCACCAGCGAGCCGCCGAGCACCTTCAGCGACCCGAACCGGCTCTGCAGGCGGGGCGCCACGATCACCGAGAAGACGGCGAGCAGCACGCCCCAGGCGAAGAACACCGCACCCGACCGGTACGTGCTCATGTCCAGCACGAACGGCGTGAACGCCAGCACCGTGAAGAACGTGTAGTTGTAGAAGAAGGCCGAGACCGCCGCGGAGGCGAGGCCGCCGTGGCCGAGGGCCCTGATCGGGTCCAGCAGCGAGGTCTTGCGCGCCGGCTTCGGCTGCTCCTTCAGGAACACCGCGATGCACAGGAAGCCGACCGCCATCAGGAACGCGGTGCCGAAGAACGGGTAGCGCCAGCTGGCGTCGCCGAGCAGGGCGCCCAGCAGCGGGCCGCACGCCATGCCCAGGCCGAGGGCCGACTCGTACAGCAGGATCGCGGCGGCGCTGCCACCGGCCGCCGCGCCGACGATGACGGCGAGGGCGGTGGAGACGAAGAGCGCGTTGCCGAGACCCCAGCCCGCCCGGAAGCCGACCAGCTCGCCGACCGACCCGGAGGTGCCGGAGAGCCCGGCGAAGACGACCACGAACGCCAGTCCGAGCAGCAGCGTCCTGCGGCCGCCGACGCGGCTGGAGACGAAGCCGGTCACCAGCATCGCGACGGCGGTGATCAGGAAGTACGAGGTGAAGAGCAGGGAGACCTGGCCGGCCGTGGCGTCCAGACCCCGGGCGATGGACGGCAGGATCGGGTCGACGAGCCCGATGCCCATGAAGGCGACGACCGAGGCCCCCGCCGTCGCCCACACGGCCTTGGGCTGCTTCAGGAGGCTGCCCGCTCCGGCGTCGAAGGGGTCCATGCGTGCTCCCTTTCCCGAGACGAAGTCAGTTGGTGCATACACATAGTAAGTTAGCCACTCTAATTAATGCAAGCTACATCTAAATTGCTCGGTGAAGGGTTCCGCCCGGATGGGTGATCGTCCTTGACGCGGCGGGGTGAGGGTAGGACCGTGGGGCCCTATGAGGGGCGAACCCAGTTGCCCGAAGTGCGGTGGCCGGGTCAGGGCTCCCGGCCTCTTCTCCGACTCGTGGCAGTGCGATGCGCACGGCACCGTTCATCCGGTGCAGCCCGTGATACCGCCGAGCGTCGACGCCCTCAACGTCGTGGTGCACCGGACCAAGGTGCCCGTGTGGATGCCGTGGCCGCTGCCGGTCGGGTGGCTGTTCACGGGGGTGGCCTGCGCGGGGGACGACCGCGCGGGCGGTCGTGCGACGGCCGTCGCCTGTACGGGGCCGGGGCCGCTCGGCGGGATGGGCGAGCTGATCCTCGTCGCCGAGGAGCTCGGCGTCGGACTCGGGGCGCGGTACGCGGGCCTGGACGGGCCGGATCCGGGACCGTACATGGACGTCGGGAAACCGGCTCAGGCGAAGGTGCTGGCGGCGGGGCGGCCGACGCCGCTCTGGCATGTCTCCGGGGCGCCCGGCGACCGGGCCGTGTTCGCCGGTGAGGCGCTGGGTTTGTGGCTGTGGGCCGTGGTGTGGCCGGAGCAGTCGGGGCTGCTGATGTACGACGAGCTCGTACTGGCGGACCTGCGGGACGCCGGAGCCGAGGTCGAGCTGGTGCCCTGCGGTGCTCTGTCGCCGCGGCTGCTGGGGCCGTAGAAGGGGTGGTGCGGGGCGGGGTGTAGGGGGCGCTGGGCGGTTTCGGGTGTGACGATGGGCGTCGAAAGTGCGGTTATCCTTGAGCAGCCCTGTCCGTGCCGTCCGTGTCTGGAGTCCGTGTCGTGCGTATCGACCTGCACACCCACTCCACCGCCTCCGACGGTACGGACACGCCGGCCGAGCTGGTGCGCAAGGCCGCGGCGGCCGGGCTGGACGTCGTCGCCCTCACCGACCACGACACCACCCGCGGGCACGCCGAGGCGATCGCCGCGCTGCCGCCCGGGCTGACACTGGTCACCGGGGCCGAGCTCTCCTGCCGGCTGGACGGCATCAGCATGCACATGCTGGCCTACCTCTTCGACGCGCAGGAGCCGGAGCTGCTCGCCGAGCGGGAGCTGGTGCGCGACGACAGGGTGCCCCGGGCGCAGGGCATGATCGCCAAACTCCAGGAGCTGGGCGTGCCCGTGACCTGGGAGCAGGTGGCGCGGATCGCCGGCGACGGGTCCGTCGGGCGGCCGCACGTGGCGAGCGCGCTCGTGGAGCTGGGTGTCGTGCCGACCGTGAACGACGCCTTCACACAGGACTGGCTGGCCGACGGCGGCCGGGTCTTCGTCGAGAAGCACGAGACCGATCCGTTCGAGGCGATCCGGCTGATCAAGGGCGCGGGCGGGGTCGCCGTGTTCGCACACCCCGGGGCCAGCAAGCGGGGGCGGACCGTGCCGGAGACCGCGATCGCCGAGATGGCGGCGGCCGGTCTTGACGGCATCGAGGTCGAGCACATGGACCACGACGCGCAGACGCGGGCGCGACTGCGCGGGCTGGCCAAGGAGCTCGGGCTGCTCGTGACCGGCTCCTCGGACTACCACGGCAGCCGCAAGAGCTGTGTGCTCGGGGAGTACACGACGGATCCCGAGGTGTACGGGGAGATCACGCGGCGGGCGTTCGGGGCGTTTCCCGTGCCGGGGGCCGGCGGAGCCGCCTGAGCCTTCCCTCGTTCCCGTTTCCTCTCCGGCACGGGGCCCTGTGCCCTGTGCCCGTCCGTTCCGCCGCGCGGACGCCTGCCCACGGCAGGGTCGGCGCCTCCCCCTCGACACGCGCAAGGCCATCACTCATGTTCGACCTCGCCGTCTTCGGCTCCCTCTTCCTGACCCTCTTCGTGATCATGGACCCGCCGGGGATCACCCCGATCTTCCTCGCCCTCACCGCCGGGCGGCCCGGGAAGGTGCAGAAGCGGATGGCCTTCCAGGCCGTCTGTGTCGCCGGCGGTGTGATCACCGTGTTCGGACTGCTCGGTCACCAGATCCTGAACTATCTGCACGTCTCCGTGCCCGCGCTGATGATCGCGGGCGGGCTGCTGCTCCTGCTGATCGCGCTGGACCTGCTCACCGGGAAGACCGACGAGCCGAAGCAGACCAAGGACGTCAACGTCGCGCTGGTGCCGCTGGGCATGCCGCTGCTGGCCGGGCCGGGTGCCATCGTGTCGGTCATCCTCGCCGTGCAGAAGGCCCACACCGTCACCGCGCAGGTGTCCGTGTGGACGGCGATCCTCGCCATCCATGTCGTGCTGTGGCTGGTGATGCGCTACTCGCTGGTGATCATCCGGATCATCAAGGACGGCGGCGTGGTCCTGGTGACGCGGCTCGCCGGCATGATGCTCTCCGCGATCGCCGTGCAGCAGATCATCAACGGCGTCACGCAGGTCGTCCGGGGGAGCTGAGGTCGGCTCCGGCCGGCTCTCGATGTGCCCTCAGCAACGGCCCGCAACGGTGCGGCCCCCGCTCGGCCGGTGCCGGGCGGGGGCCGCGAAGTGGGGGAGAGCCGCGCGTGTTATGAGGCCGTGGTCTCGGCCGGGCGGATCCACAGGCGCTGCCCGATGGCGGCGGCCTGCTGCACGATGTGGTTGACGGAGGCGGCATCCACGACGGTCGTGTCCACAGGCGTGCCGTCCACGTCGTCGAGTCGCATGATTTCGAAGCGCAAGGGCTTCTCCCTTCGTCTGGTCATCCTCCTGAGGAGAACTACTTGGGTGGCGGCCCACCGGCTGCGGTGCTCGGTGTTCCGTATGGGTCAACAGAGATGCACGCGTCAAACATTCCCTACGCTAAGGAAATTTTTCGAACTGCTAATTACTGAGCTGTAAGAGTGTCGTTACGGGACCGCCCGGGACCGGTTGTGTCCGCAGCGTGACCGCCGGGACAATGGAGGTGATGAACGACGACCTCGCGGCCCTCAGCGCCCGCATCGACCGCACCAACGAGCTGCTCCAGCGCATGCTCGCCGAGGTGGCGAAGACGCCCTCGACCCACGCGATCTTCGTCGACGCGGGGTACCTGTACGCGGCCGCGGGGCGCCTGGTGGCCGGGACGGAGGACCGTCGCGCCTTCGACCTGGACGGCGAGGGCCTCATCGACGCGCTCATCGACCGGGCCCGCACGGTCTTCGCGGACAGCCGGCTCCTGCGGGTCTACTGGTACGACGGCGCCCGCCGCCGGATCCACACCGCGGAGCAGCAGTCCATCGCGGAGCTGCCCGACGTGAAGGTACGGCTGGGCAACCTCAACGCCAACAACCAGCAGAAGGGCGTCGACTCCCTCATCCGCTCCGACCTGGAGTCGCTCGCCCGCCACCGTGCCATCAGCGACGCGGCCCTGCTCGGCGGTGACGAGGACCTGGTCTCGGCGGTGGAGGCGGCCCAGGGCTACGGCGCCCGCGTCCACCTCTGGGGCATCGAGGCGCCGGAGGGCCGCAACCAGGCCGAGCCGCTGCTGTGGGAGGTCGACAGCCAGCGCACACTCGACCTGGACTTCTTCAAGCCGTACGTCTCCCGCCGCACGGCCCCGGTCCACGAGACGACCGCGGGGCGGCCCAGCCGCGAGGACGTGCGGTTCGTCGGCGCGCAGATCTCCGCGAAGTGGCTGGCGGCGCGCGGCCGGGACTCACTGGTGGAACTGCTGCCCGGGCATCCCTATCTGCCGGGCTCGGTCGACCAGGACCTGCTCGTGGAGGCGGAGGGCCTGCTGCAGTACTCGCTGCGCGGACAGGCTGATCTGCGGCGGGCCCTGCGTGACGGGTTCTGGGAGCACCTGCAGACGCAGTACTAGGAGCCGCCGGCCGCGCGGGCACCGTCCCAGAAGTCGGCGAGGGCCCGGGCCGTCGGCAGGGGCTGGTCGGAGTTGGGGGAGTGCTCCGCCCCCGCGACGACCGTGCGGTGCGCGCCCAGCCGTACGGCCATGTCGTCGAGGAGGGCAACCGGCCAGGTGTCGTCGCGCTCGCCCGACAGGACGTGGAACGGCAGCGGCACCAAGGCGAGCTCGGCGACACGGTCCGGCTCGGTGCACAACTGACGTCCCGTAGCCAGCAGTTGGGCCGGTCGGTTGCCCAGCCAGCGGCGGCGCAACTGGTCCTGGTCACCGAGGCCGCGGGCCGGCCCGCCGACCTCCTCAGGCGCTCCCATCGCCCGGATGGCCTCCCACACCTCCTCCATCGACAGCACGGTGAGCGCGTCCCGGAGCAGCTTCACCCGCTGCTGCTGGGAGACGGAGATCTCCGCCGGGCCGGACGACATCAGGGTGAAGGACAGGAAGGGGGTGTGGTCGAGCAGTACGGCGGCACGGGCGATCTGCCCGCCGAGCGAGTGCCCGACGAGATGCACGGGCACGCCGATCGCCTCGGCCTGCGCGAGCACGTCACGCGCCAACTCCGGTTGGGCGTAGGCGGATTCGTCGTCCGCCGGCCCGTCCGACTCGTGCTGTCCGCGGCCGTCCACGGCGACGACCCGGTACCCTCGCGCCGCGAGCGGCCCGTGCAGCAGCCGGAAGTCCTCCTTGCTCCCGGTGAACCCGGGCAGCATCAGGACGACACCCCGGACCTCCGTCCCCGGCTCCGGCGACGAGTCGACGACGGCGAAGTCGCCACGGGCCGTGCGCAGCTTGTACGCGCGGGCGCCCGGGGGCGGAGGAAAGGCGGGGTGGCTGCTCACGGGGGTGAGGGTAGTCGGTGTGGAGCCGGCACCGGCTGTGCAC
>NZ_JAPSKN010000123.1:10451-16346 GCF_031181705.1 Streptomyces sp. | reverse complement strand
CCGCGGCTGGGAAGGTCAGCGCACCACGCCCGGGAATCTCAGTCGCCCCGGTAGGAGGCGACCAGTCGGGCCAGATGGCGGCCCGCCACCTCCAGCGGTGTCGCGCTGCGGGCGACCTGGGCGGCCAGTTCCGCGCCCTCCAGGGTCGCGATCACCGTGTGCGCCAGCTCCTCGGCGTCGCTCTCGGTGAAGCCGGCCGCGACCAGCTTCTCGGCGACCACCTTCCGCCAGCGCGCGAACGCCTCCGCCGCCGCCTGCTGGATGCCGGGCGCGCCGGCCGCCGTGCCCACGGCGGTGGAGGTGACCGGGCAGCCGTCGAGCCAGTCGGAGTCGCGCAGCCCCTCGGCCAGGGAGGCGGTGAGGGCGAGCAGGGCCCGCTCGGGGTCCGGTTCCGCATCGAGCGTCTCGCGCAGCAGCTCGGTGAACTCCTCGTCGCCGAGCCGTACGGCCGCCGCGCCGAGCTCCTGCTTGCCGCCCGGGAAGAAGTGGTAGACGGACCCGAGCGTCGCCCCGGCCTCGCGGGAGATCTGCTTGATGCCCGTGCCCTCGTAGCCCTGGCGCTGCATCAGGCGGGAGGCCGTGCGGACGATCCGCTCGCGGGTGCCGGCGGTTTCGAGGTCGTGCGGGGCCTTGGTCTTCACGCAGCCACTCTAGCGAGCTAGAGCGATCGCTCTAGCGGCTGTGCTAGGTTCCTCTCTGGATAGAGCGTTCGTTCTAGTCTTCTGGTCGGCGCTCGCTTCCGTCGCCGTATCCGCGAGCAGAAGGGGATCTCGTGAGCACGTCCGTCACCGTCATCGGCCTCGGCCCCATGGGCCGCGCCATGGCCGGCGCCTACCTGGACGCCGGTTACCGCGTCACCGTCTGGAACCGCACCGCGAGCCGCGCCGACGAACTGGTCGCGCGGGGCGCGGTGCGGGCCGCCACCGTCGAGGAGGCGCTGGCGGCCAACGAGGTGGTGGTGCTGAGCCTCACCGACTACGCCGCCATGTACGCCGCCCTGGAGCCCGCCGCCCCGGCCCTGCGCGGCCGTGTCCTGGTCAACCTCAGCTCGGACACTCCGGAGCGGGCCCGCGAGGGAGCCGCCTGGGCCGCGAAGCACGGAGCGCGCCATCTCACCGGCGGGGTGCAGACACCGCCCTCCGGCATCGGCTCGACGGAGTCCGGCACCTTCTACAGCGGCCCCCGGGAGCTCTTCGACGCCTGCGAGGAAACACTCAAGGTCCTCACGGGCACCGACTACCGGGGCGAGGACCCGGGCCTGGCCGCGCTGTACTACCAGCTCCAGATGGACCTCTTCTGGACCTCCCTGACCGCCTGGCTGCACACCCTGGCCGTGGCGGACGCCAACGGCATCAGTCCCTCGCAGTTCGCTCCGTACGCGGCGCGGACCCTGGGCGGGATGGACCAGTTCCTCGACTTCTACACGCCCCGGATCGAGGCGGGGCGGCACACGGGTGACGTGGAGCGGATCTCGATGGCCGTGGCGAGCATGGACCACGTCGTGCGCACGACGCGGGACTCGGGCGTGGACCCGGCGCTGCCCGCGGCGGTGCGGGAGGCGTTCCGCCGGGGGGCGGCCGAGGGGTACGAGGAGGACAGCCTGACCCGGCTGTTCGAGGTGTTCGGGCGGGGCGCGGCGGCCTGAACGCGACGGAGGGCGCCCCGCGGCAGCGGGGCGCCCTCGGCCAGGTACGCGGGAAGGTCAGAGCTTCTCGATCACGTAGTCGACGCACTTGGTGAGCGCCTCGATGTCCGCCGGGTCGATCGCCGGGAACATCGCGACGCGCAGCTGGTTGCGGCCGAGCTTGCGGTAGGGCTCGGTGTCGACGATGCCGTTGGCGCGCAGCACCTTCGCGACGGCGGCGGCGTCGACCTCGTCCGTGAAGTCGATCGTGCCGATGACCTGCGAGCGCTTGGCCGGGTCGGTGACGAACGGGTTCGCGAACTTCACGTCCTCGGCCCAGCCGTACAGCGTCCGCGCGGAGGTGGCCGTGCGGCGCACCGACCAGTCAAGGCCGCCCTGGCCGTTGATCCACTCCAGCTGCTGGTTCAGCAGGAAGAGGGTGGCGAGGGCCGGGGTGTTGTACGTCTGGTTCTTGCGCGAGTTGTCGATCGCCGTGGGCAGCGAGAAGAACTCCGGGACGTGGCGGCCGGAGGCGTGGATCCGCTCGGCGCGCTCGATGGCGGCCGGGGAGAACACGCCGATCCACAGGCCGCCGTCGGAGGCGAAGGACTTCTGCGGGGCGAAGTAGTAGACGTCCGTCTCGCTGATGTCGACGGGCAGGCCGCCGGCGCCGGAGGTGGCGTCCACGAGCACCAGGGCGCCCTCGTCGGCGCCTTCCACGCGCTTGATCGGCATGGCGACACCGGTGGAGGTCTCGTTGTGGGTGAACGCGTAGACGTCCACGCCCGCCGCGGCGACCGGCTCGGGGTGGGTGCCCGGGTCGGCGGAGACGACGTCCGGCTCGGCCAGCCAGGGGGCGAGCTTGGCGGCCTTGGCGAACTTGGAGGAGAACTCGCCGAAGCTCAGGTGCTGCGACTTGTTCTCGATCAGGCCGTGCGTCGCGATGTCCCAGAACGCGGTGGAGCCGCCGTTGCCGAGGACCACCTCGTAGCCGTCCGGGAGCTGGAACAGCTCGCTGATGCCCTCGCGCACCTGGCCGACCAGGTTCTTGACGGGAGCCTGCCGGTGGGAGGTGCCCATGAGGGAGGTGCCGGTCGCGGCGAGGGCGTCCAGCGCCTCCGTCCGCACCTTGGAGGGACCCGCGCCGAAACGTCCGTCCGCGGGCTTGATGTCAGAGGGAATCCGGATCTCAGCCACGGAGGGGAGCGTAGCCGTTCACAGAAACGTGGGTGAAACGTCGTCCGTCGGGTGAGACGGGATGTGGACGTCGGCGTTTCGGCCCGCCGGACGCGGGGTCGTCACTGTCAGTGCTCGCGTGCATGCTGGAGGCATGACGGATCTTCCGCACGGCCCGGAGCCGACGGCCAGGGATCTCGCGGCCCTGGAGGGCGAGTTGCGCGCGGCCGTCCGCGGTGACGTCGGCTTCGGCGCCCTGGACCGGGCGCTGGTCACCATGGACGCGTCCAACTACCGGCGCGTGCCGTACGGGGTGGTGGCGCCGGGGGACGCCGACGACGTGGCGGCCGTGCTGGAGGTGTGCCGCGCGCGGGGCGTGCCCGTGGTGCCGCGGGGCGGCGGCACGTCCATCGCCGGGCAGGCGACGGGCACGGGCGTCGTGCTGGACTTCACGCGGTACATGAACCGGCTGGTCGCCCTGGATCCCCAGGCGCGCACGGCCGTCGTGCAGCCGGGCCTGGTGCTCGACCGGCTCCAGGAGGCCGCCGCCCCGCACGGGCTGCGCTTCGGCCCGGACCCGTCCACGCACAGCAGGTGCACGCTCGGCGGCATGATCGGCAACAACTCGTGCGGCTCGCACTCGGTGGCGTGGGGGACGACCGCGGACAGCGTGCGGGAGCTGGTCGTGGTGACCGCGCGCGGCCGGCGGCTGCGGCTCGGGCGGGACTGGGCCGGGGCGCCCGACGGCCTGCGGGCGCTCACGGAGGGCGAACTGGCCCGGCTGCGCACGGGATTCCCGGACCTGCCCCGCCGCATCTCCGGTTACGCGCTGGACGCCCTGCTGCCCGAGCGGGGCGCCGACGTGGCCCGTTCCTTCTGCGGCTCCGAGGGCACACTGGGCGTGCTGACGGAGGCGGTCGTACGGCTGGTCGAGGCGCCACGCGCGCGGGCGCTGGCCGTGCTGGCGTACGCCGACGAGAGCGCCGCGGCCGAGGCCGCCGCCGGGCTGCTGCCGTTCGGGCCGCTGACCGTGGAGGGCATGGCGGCGGACCTGGTGCCGTCGGCCGCGGACCTGCCCCGGGGCGGGGCGTGGCTGTTCGTGGAGACGGGCGGGGAGTCGGAGGCGGAGGCACGCGCGCGTGCGGAGGCGATCGTGCGGGCCGCCGACGTCCTGGACGCCCTCGTGGTCACGGACGCGGCGGGGCAGCGCGCGCTGTGGCGGATCCGGGAGGACGCGAGCGGGACGGCGACGCGGATGCCCGACGGGACCGAGGCCTGGCCGGGGTGGGAGGACTGCGCCGTGCCGCCCGCCCGGCTCGGCGCGTACCTGCGGGACTTCCGGGCGCTGATGGCGGCCCACGGGCTGCGCGGCACGCCGTACGGGCACTTCGGGGACGGCTGCATCCACGTCCGGATCGACTTCGACCTCCTCACCGGGGCCGGGATCGCCCGCTTCCGCCGCTTCTCCCAGGAGCTGGCGGAGCTGGTGGTGGCGCACGGGGGTTCGCTGTCCGGGGAGCACGGGGACGGGCAGGCGCGGGCGGAGCTGCTGCCGCGGATGTACGGCCCGGAGATGGTGGGACTCTTCGAGCGGGTGAAGGCCGTGTGGGACCCGGACGACCTGCTCAACCCCGGGATGCTCGTCCGGCCCGCGCCCCTGGACTCGGGCCTGCGCTTCTCCGTCCTGCCGCGCGAGCCGGTCGATGTCGCCTTCGGCTACCCCGCCGACGGCGGTGACTTCGCGGGGGCGGTGCGGCGCTGCGTGGGGGTCGCCAAGTGCCGTACGGCGTCGGTGTCCGGGGCCTCGGTGATGTGCCCGTCCTTCCGGGCGACCGGCGCCGAGGAGCACTCCACGCGCGGGCGGGCCCGGCTGCTGCACGAGATGCTCGCCGGCGAGGTGGTCACGGACGGCTGGCGCTCGGCCGAGGTCCGGGACGCGCTCGACCTGTGCCTTTCCTGCAAGGGCTGCCGGTCGGACTGCCCGGTCGGGGTCGACATGGCCACGTACAAGGCGGAGTTCCTGCACCACCACTACGCCGGCCGGCGCCGCCCCGCCGCGCACTACGCGATGGGGTGGCTGCCGGTGTGGCTGCGCGCGGTGGCGCGGACGCGGACGGCCCCACTGGTGAACGCCCTGGCGGGAACACGGTTGTTCGCCGGGCCGGTGAAGCGGCTGGCCGGGATCGCGCCCGAGCGGCGGCTTCCCCGGCTGGCGCGGCGGACGTTCAGCCGGTGGTGGGAGCGGCGGCGGGGCGGGGCGGGAGGCGGGGACGCGCCCGGGGACCTGGTCGTGCTGTGGCCCGACACCTTCACCGAGCACCTCTCCCCCGCCGTGGGGCGGGCCGCCGTGCGGGTGCTGGAGGCGGCCGGGCTGCGGGTGGCGCTGCCGCCCACCGTGCACCTGCGCAGACCGCCGGTGGGCGACGGCAGGACGGTCGCCCTCGACCCGCTGTCGCTGCTGCGCGGGCGGGGCCGGGTCTGCTGCGGGCTGACGTACGTCTCGACCGGGCAGCTCGACCGCGCACGGGCGGTCCTGCGCCGCACGCTCGACTTGATGGAACCGGTGCTGGAGACCGACGCGCCGGTCGTGGTGCTGGAGCCGAGCTGCGCGGCGGCCCTGCGCACGGACGCCCCCGAGCTGCTGCACGACGACCCGCGTGCGGCCCGTCTCGCCGCGAAGGTCCTCACGTTCGCGGAGGTGCTTGAGCGGCACGCCCCCGGCTGGACGCCGCCGCGCGTGGACCGCCCGGTGACCGGCCAGACCCACTGCCACCAGCACGCCGTGCTCGGCGACGCGGCCGACCGCCGGTTGCGCGCGGCCGCCTCGCTCTCCGGCGAGCTGAGCGGCGGCTGCTGCGGTCTGGCCGGAAACTTCGGCTTCGAGAAGGGCCATTACGAGGTGTCCACCGCCTGCGCGGAGGAGCAGCTGCTGCCCTCGGTGCGGGACGCCCCGGAGGGCGCGGTGGTCCTGGCGGACGGCTTCTCCTGCCGCACGCAGCTGGAGCAGCTGGCCGGGGTGCGCGGGAGGCATCTGGCGGAGGTGCTGGCGAAGGCGCTGGACGACCCCCCTCCCGCCGACGAACCCGCGTGAGGCG
>NZ_JAPSKN010000123.1:0-10351 GCF_031181705.1 Streptomyces sp. | reverse complement strand
CGAACCCGCGTGAGGCGTTCGGGCCACGCTGCGGGGCGATCCGAGTGTCTGGGACCGGGGAGCGGGCGGGCCGCTCCTAGGCTCGCGGGACCAGTCCCCGCCCCGCCGAGGGCCGCTGCTCGAAGGAGCCCGCGCATGAGCGTCCGCGTCCAGCCGATCACCCGCGACGAGCACCTGGCGTTCGTCTCGGCCCGCCGCTCCGCCAGCCACACCCAGGTCCCTTCCTGGGGCGCGGTCAAGCCCGACTGGGAGGCGGAGAGCCTCGGCTGGTTCGACCCGGTCGGGCAGCTCGTCGGCGCCGGGCTGGTGTTGCTGCGCCCGCTGCCCGGGCCGCGGCTGCCCGGCCTGCGGCGGTACCTGGCGTATCTGCCCGAGGGCCCGCTGATCGACTGGCACGAGCCCGGCCCGGAACGCCTGCTGGAGCCGATGGTCGCCCACCTGCGGCGGCGGGGCGCCTTCGCCGTGCGGATGGGCCCGCCGGTCGTGGTGCGCCGCTGGAGCGCCGAGACGGTCAAGGCGGCGATCGCGGACCCGGCCGCGCGACGGCTGCGCGACGTCCGGGCGACGTCGTACGAACCGCGGGCCGGGCAGGTCGCGGACGGCCTGCGCCGCATGGGCTGGCGGCAGAGCGAGGCCGGCGGGGAGGCCGGCTTCGCCGCGGGACAGCCCCGGTACGTCTTCCAGGTGCCCTTCGCCGGCCGTTCGCTGGAGGAGATCCACGACGGCCTCAACCAGCAGTGGCGGCGCAACATCAAGAAGGCGGAGAAGGCCGGGGTGAAGGTCGTGCGCGGCGGCCCGGAGGACCTGCCGGCCTTCCACGAGCTGTACACCGAGACCGCCGAGCGCGACGGGTTCCTGCCGCGCCCGCTCTCCTACTTCCAGGGCATGTGGAGCGCGCTCACCGCCGAACACCCGGACCGGATGCGGCTCTACCTCGCCCACCACGACGGCGAGGTGCTCGCCGCCGCGACGATGCTCACCGTCGGCGAGCACGTCTGGTACTCCTACGGCGCCTCCACCAGCCGCCGGCGCGAGGTCCAGCCGAGCAGCGCCGTGCAGTGGCGGATGATGACCGACGCCCACGAACTCGGCGCCGCCGTCTACGACCTGCGCGGCATCACCGACACCCTGGAGGAGTCCAGCCCGCTGCTGGGCCTGCTCCGCTTCAAGGTGGGCACCGGCGGCGAGGCCGTCGAGTACCTCGGCGAATGGGACTACCCGCTCAACCGGCTGCTGTACAAGGCGTTCGAGCTCTACCTGTCCCGCCGCTGAGACCCCGAGGGCGCCGGGCGGGCGTCTCACGCCACGAGACAGAGGCAAAAGGGCTTCACGCACCTGACTCAGTCCATTACCCTGGACTGCGAAGTACATCGGGGTGTACGCGGAGTGCACGCCGGTGTACGGACCGCCCGCATCCGCGCCGATGAGCACAGGACCGCCCGTGACCAGCCCCGACAGCGTCACCACGCCCCAGCCCGCGACCACCGCGTCGCCCGCGTCCGGCCCCGCGGCCGGTCCGGGCCGGCTGGGCTCCCTCGGACCCGTGGGCCTCGTCCTGGCCGGCGGCATCTCGGTGCAGTTCGGCGGCGCCCTGGCGGTGACGCTGATGCCGAGGGCGGGCGCCCTGGGCGTGGTGGCGCTGCGCCTGCTCGTCGCGGCGGTCGTGCTGCTGCTGGTCTGCCGCCCCCGGCTGCGCGGCCACTCGCGCGCCGACTGGGGCACGGTCGTCGTCTTCGGCGTCACCATGGCCGCGATGAACGGGCTCTTCTACCAGGCCGTCGCCCGCATCCCGCTGGGCCCCGCGGTCACCCTGGAGGTCCTGGGACCGCTCGCCCTGTCGGTCCTGGCGTCCCGCCGCGCGATCAACGTCGTCTGGGCGGCCCTCGCCCTCGCGGGCGTGTTCCTGCTCGGCGGCGGGGGGTTCAGCGGACTCGACCCCGCGGGAGCGGCCTTCGCCCTGGGCGCGGGAGCCATGTGGGCGGCGTACATCGTCTTCAGCGCCCGTACGGGCCGCCGCTTCCCGCAGGCGGACGGGCTGGCCCTGGCGATGGCGGTCGGCGCGGTGCTGTTCCTGCCGCTGGGCATCGCCGAGTCGGGCACGAAGCTGCTCGACCCGGTGACCCTGGGCCTGGGCGCGGCGGTGGCCCTGCTCTCCTCGGTCCTGCCCTACACGCTCGAACTGCTCGCCCTGCGCCGCCTGCCCGCCTCCACCTTCGCGATCCTGATGAGCCTGGAACCGGCCCTCGCGGCCACGGCCGGCTTCCTGATCCTCGACCAGTCCCTCACGGCGCCGGAGGCCGCGGCGATCGCGCTGGTGATCGCCGCCAGCATGGGGGCGGTGCGCACGCAGGTGGGCCGGGGCCGCGGCAAGAAGGCGGCCCTGGAGGGCACGGGCCTGGAAGGCTAGGCCGGACCCGGCCCAGGGACCGTCACCCGGGTCAGGCCCGGGGTGTCCGGGCCACCCGGAACCCCACGTCGTCGATCCGGAACGTCGGATGGCTCCGGCGGCGTACCGAGGCGCGGCAGCTCCAGTGCTCGTCGGACCAGCCGCCGCCGCGGAGCACCCGGTAGGTGCCGTAGACCTCGGGGTCGTAGAGGTCCCAGCACCAGTCCCAGACGTTGCCGAGCATGTCGTACAGGCCCCACGCGTTGGGCCGCTTGCCGCCCACGGGGTGGATCGCCTCGCCCGCGTTCCCGCGGTACCAGGCGATGTCGTCGAGGGGGCCGTAGCGCGGGCCGGTGCCGCCGGCGCGGCAGGCGTGCTCCCACTCGGCCTCGGTCGGCAGCCGGTATCCGTCGGCGGAGGCGTCCCGGTCGACCGTCTCGCCGTCGTCCCGTACGTGGTACGCGGGGGTCAGCCCCTCGCGCAGGGACAGGGCGTTGCAGAAGCGGACGGCGTCCCACCAGGACACGCCCTCCACGGGCAGCCGCTCGCCCCGGGCCGCGCTCGGCCTGCGGCCGGTGACCTCGGCGTACCCCTCCTGGGTGACCGGGAACGCCGCCAGCCGGAACGCCGCGACGTCCACGGCCCAGCTGCGCTCGGTCCGCCGGTCCGTCAGCGTCACCCGCCCGGCCGGGACGGTGACCATGTCGCTCTCGAAGTCCCCCATGACCGGCCACCCTACGGGGAGGGGGCGCCCGGCCCCCGCCGAGCGCCCCCGTCGCCACACCACCGCCACCGCTACCGGCTGAGCTTCTTGAACCGCCGTACCGCCAGCGGCAGGAAGACCGCCGTAAGGATCACCGGCCACACCCCGGCCATCAGCAGCGCGTGCTGCTCCACCCAGGAGTCGCCGCCCCCGACGGGCGTGCCGAACAGCTCACGGGTCGCCGCCGCCGTGGAGGAGATCGGGTTCCAGGCCGCGACCCAGCCCAGCCAGTCGGGCATCAGCTGCGGCGCGACGAAGATGCTGGAGATCATCGTCAGCGGGAAGGCGACCGCGAACAGGCCGCCCGCGGCCTCCGGGTTGGGCACCAGCAGGCCGAGCCACACGCCGATCCAGATCAGCGCGAACCGCAGCCACAGCAGCAGCCCGAACGCGGCGAGGAAGCCGAGGCCGCCGTCCGGGCGCCAGCCCATGGCGAGGGCGGTGAGCATCATGATGGCCAGCTCGGCGCAGGCCACGATGAGGTCGGTGACCCCGCGTCCGGCCACCACGGCGGAGGACGCCATCGGCATGGAGCGGAAGCGGTCGATGACGCCCTTGGTGGAGTCGTAGACCACGACCGTGGCCGTGTTGATGAAGCCGAACGCCATGGTCATCACGAACATGCCCGGCATCAGGAAGTCCTTGTAGTCCCCGCCGCCCGGCACCTTCATCGCGCTGCCGAAGACATAGCCGTAGAGCAGCACGGACAGGATCGGGAAGCCCAGTTGCCAGGCGATGTTGACCGGCTGGCGCCGGTAGTGGGTCAGGCCGCGGCGGACGATGTTCCCGCAGTCGGCGAGCAGCCAGTACGTGCCGCCGCGCGCGTTCGCGGTGCTCAGGTCGACGGCGCTCACGCTGCGGCCTCCTTCTCGGTCCGGTGTCCGGTCAGGCGCAGGAAGACGTCGTCGAGGCTCGGCCTGCGCAATCCGATGTCCTCCACGCGGACGCCCTCGTCCTGCAGGGTCCGCGCCACCTCCGTGAGAGCCGCGACCCGGTCGGCGACCGGGGCCTGCACCCGCAACTCGGCCTCGTCCGACGCCGGTTCGCCGTCGGTGACCCGGGCGACGACCTTCACCACCCGCGGGATCTCGGACCGCTCGGCGACCACGACCTCGATCCGGTCGCCGCCGACCAGGCCCTTCAGCCCGTCCGGGGTGTCGTCGGCGATGGCCCGGCCCTGGTCGATGACGGTGATGCGGGAGGCGAGCCTGTCGGCCTCCTCCAGGTACTGCGTGGTCAGCAGCACCGTCGTGCCGCTCGCCACCAGGGCCCGGACCGAGTCCCACACCTCGCCCCGGCTGCGCGGGTCCAGGCCGGTCGTCGGCTCGTCGAGGAAGAGCACGGCCGGGGCCAGGATGATCGACGCGGCGAGGTCCAGGCGGCGCCGCATGCCGCCGCTGTACTTGCCGACACCCCGGTCGGCGGCGTCGGTCAGGTCGAACTGCTCCAGCAGCTCGGCTGCCCGGAGCTTGGCGCGCCTGCCGCCCAGGTGGAACAGGCGGCCGAACATCTCCAGGTTCTGCCGGCCGGTCAGCACCTCGTCGACCGCCGCGTACTGGCCGGTGAGCCCGATCCTGGCCCGCACCTCGCGCGGCTGGCGGGTCACGTCGAGTCCGGCGACCGTCGCCCGGCCCCCGTCCAGCCGGACCAGCGTGGACAGGATGCGGACGGCGGTGGTCTTGCCCGCCCCGTTCGGCCCGAGCAGGCCGTGCACCGTGCCCTCGCGTACCGCCAGGTCGAAGCCGTCGAGGGCGCGCTTCTCGCCGTACCGCTTCTCCAGCGCCTCGGCGCGCACCGCGTATCCGCCCATATCGCCCCTCCCGTGACCCGTGCCGGTCCGGCACTGAACTGGGTACAGCGTACCCGATTGCGCGTACAGCGTACCCAGTTTTTGTGGAGGGCCCTAAGCTGGGCTCATGACGAGCGGCACGAGTGGCAGTGGCGGTACGGAGACCAGCGGCAGCGGCGACATCGCCCGCACCCTGGAGCTGCTGTGGGACACCGGCCGGCGCCCGAGCCGCGGGCCCAAGCCGACCCTCACCCTGGACCGGATCGTGGAAGCGGCCGTCCAGGTGGCGGACGCCGAGGGCCTGGAGGGGCTCTCCATGCGCCGCGTCGCGGCCGAGCTGGGCACCGGGACCATGTCGCTGTACCGGTACGTCCCCGGCAAGGGCGAGCTGCTCGACCTCATGCTGGACCGGGTGCAGCGCCCCTCCGGGAACCCGGCCGACCTGGGCGACGGCGGCTGGCGCGCGGCCCTGGAGGCCCTGGCCCGCGCGACCCTCGCCCTCTACCGCCGCCACCCCTGGCTGCTGCACGTCAACCAGTCCCGCCCGATCCTCGGCCCGAGCGCTCTGGACGGCATGGAGAAGGTCCTCACGCTGATCCGCCCGATGGGCCTGAGCGACCCCGAGCTGGTCTCGGCGATCATCATGATCGACGGGTACGTCGTCGGGGCCGCGCGCACGCAGCTGTACCAGCTGGAGGCGGAGCGCCGGACGGGCCTGACGGACGCCGAGTTCTGGCAGGCGCAGGTGCCGACCCTGGAGAAGGCCATGGCGTCGGGCCGCTATCCGGTCATGGCATCCCTGTCCGAGGACACCTTCGGACCGGACTTCGACCACTTCGAGTTCGGGCTCCAGCGCATCCTGGACGGCCTGGAGGTCCTGGTGGAGCAGCGCCGGGCCGGGGACCCGGACACGTCACAGGCGTAGCGCCGCCACCGCGCCGGCTGACCCGCCCCGCGCCGGCCGGCCCGCCCCGCGTCGGCCGGCCCGCAGCAGTTCCCCTCGCGCCCCTCGGACTCCGCGCCACGCCCTCAACCCCGCCGCCTCAGCCTGCGCAGGCCGAGCACGACGACCAGGGCGACACCGGCGGCGATGGCCCCGGTCCTGAGGTCACCGCTCAGTCCGCCCGCCCCGGCGCCCCCCTCCGGCGAGGCCGAACTCCCCTTCCCGGCGGACGAGTCCGAGCCGCCGGGAGCGTCCTGCGGCTCCACCGGGCTGTCGGCCCCCTCCGCGCCGAACATGAGCTTCGACCCGTCGGCGGTGTAGGTGACGGACTCCCCCTGCCCCAGGAACGGCACGCCGAGCCGCTCCTTCTTCTTGATCCTCCCGCCGTTCCAGTCGTAGGCGACCGCCCCGAAGTAGCTGCGCACGACGAGGTGTTCGCCGTCGGGGGAGAGCGTCGCGTCGGTGGCCTCCAGGTCGGGGACGGCCGCGACCGGCCGGAACACGTTGGTGCCGCCCGGGGAGAGGTCGGCGGGACCCTCGTACAGGTGCCCGCCCTTCTCGTTCTTGTCGACGATGTAGACGCGGCCGGTCTTCGGGTGCACCACGAGGGACTCGGCGTCCCGCGCGCCGTCGGAGTACTTCACGACGTACTGCGTGGCCCGGACCGACTGGTCGCGCAGGGTCTCCGGCTCGGGCAGCCGGTAGATCCACACGTGCGGCCAGGTGCCGCCGAGGTTGTCGCCGATGTCGCCGACCCAGATCCGGTTGTCCGGCCCGATCGAGACGGCCTCGACGTCGCGCGGGCTGCCCACACCGGTCATGGTGATCGTCGCGACCGTCTCGCCCGTCCTGCTGTCGACGGCGTAGAGGTAGGCCCCGTCGTCGCTGTCGTTGTGCGTCCAGTAGATCCCGGGGTGCCGGTGCGAGGCGGCCAGGCCGCTGGACTCGGTGATGCGCGGATCCCTGATCGTGAACTTCTCGTCCCCGTCCGCTGCGGTGGCGGGCACGGCCAGGGCGCCCGTGAGAAGGGCCGCGGCGAGGAGGGCGAAGGGTCTGCGCATGCCCCAAGCGTGCCATCCCGCCGGGCGGTTCATCAGGCGGTTCCCGGGAGGCCGGCTCCCCGCACCGGGGCCGGGGTCGGCGCGTGGCCCGGCTCACATCCCGCCCGGCGCGCTGATCGTCCATGATGAGCGGATGCTCAGGTTCATGCCCGTCGGTGACTCCATGACGATCGGAAGCGCGGGCGAGCACACGTGGCGCTACCGGCTGTGGCAGCACCTGTGCCGTTCCCACCGCGGCCCCTTCACCCTCGTCGGCCCCCGCGAGACGCTCTACGACAAGCGCGCCGACGCCCCCACGTCGTACGCCTACGCCGAACCGGACTTCCCCCGGGCGCACCTGGCCGGCTGGGGCGAGGGCTGGCAGCACATGGCGCCGCTGATCGGCGACGCGGTGCGCTCCTGCCGCGCGGACGTCCTGCTGGTCTCGCTCGGCCTGATCGACCTGGGCTTCTACACGAACGCGGAGCAGACCGCCGACAACGTGCGCGCGTTCACCGCGCGGGCGCGGGCGGCGAACCGGCGGGTGCGGATGGTCTGGCTGCCGGTGACACCGAACGTCCGGGCCCGGACCGACGCGGCCTTCGCCACCGAGGTCGCCCGCTTCAACGAACTCCTCGCCAAGACGGCCGCGGACCTCGACGAACCGGCCTCCCCGATCCTCCTGGCCTCGACCCCGCCCTCCTACGACGTCGCCGCCGACACCTACGACGGAACCCACCCCAACGCGAGCGGCGAACACAAGATCGCGGCGGCCTTCGCGACGGCCCTGCACCAGGGCTGGGGCCTGGGCGGGCCCTACGCGGGCTGACGCTCCCCCGATCATCCGGACCAGGTACTCCGCGCAGCCCCCGGCGTCCACGCCGTCCCACCGCTCGTCCTCCTCCCCGAGGTAGACGGCCCGGGCGCGGGCGAGGGCCGGCCGGTGTGCGGAGGGCGGCCGGCCGACGGCCCACTCGGCGGCGGCGTCCTTCGACCGGACCTCTCCGGCGGCCAGAGTGCGCCGGCCGCGGGCGAGGGTGAGCAGGACGTCGCGGGTGTCCGTGGCCGGCTCGCCCAGCAGCTCCGGCACCCCGGCGACGATCGCCCGGCGCAGGTCGGCGGCCGGCCCCGGGCCGGGGCGTCACACCCCGCTCGAAGTCCTCCCGCAGCCACGACCCGTGCAGCAGGTCACAGGCGGGCGGGTAGCGCCAGGGCCGTACGTCGTCCTGCACGGCCAGGGTGAGCCCGACGGGCCGCGGCCCCGCCCCGGCCCCGGACGCCTTGGGCAACCCCGCGACCGGCACCCGGCGTTGCCGTCCGGTCGCCGACCGCCGCACGACGGCCGGCACATCCACGTCACTGTGCGGGCGCAGGCCACCGAGGGTGGCGGAGCCGCTGGTGGATCCGCCGCCCCGGGGCGGGCCCCTCATCGGCCCCGCCACCTTGGTCGCCACCGTCGGCACCGCGGCGCACCTGCTCTTCCGGGTCGAGTACGCGGCAACGGCCGACGCGGACCGCGGCGTCATCACCTGCCTGCGGCTGGTGAACGACCTGGAGGTCAACTAACCGGTGTCGTACGGCCCTGCGGAGAACCCGGAGGACTACCCGCACGCCCAGGGCCGGTGACTTGCCTGGAGCGCACTCCAAGACGTTGGCTTGGTCGGCATGGAGTACACGCAGCTCGGACGCACGGGACTCAAGGTCAGCCGGCTCGTCCTCGGCACCATGAACTTCGGCCCCCAGACCGACGAGGCCGACAGCCACGCCATCATGGACGCGGCGCTGGACGCGGGCATCAATTTCTTCGACACCGCCAACGTGTACGGCTGGGGTGAGAACAAGGGCCGCACCGAAAGCATCATCGGCACGTGGTTCGCCAAGGGCGAGGGCCGGCGCGACAAGGTCGTCCTCGCCACGAAGGTCTACGGCAACATGGGCGCCGACGGACCCGCCTGGCCGAACCACGACAAGCTCTCCGCCGTCAACATCCGCAGGGCCGTCGACGCGAGCCTGAAGCGGCTGCAGACCGACTACATCGACGTCTACCAGTTCCACCACGTCGACCGGGACACCCCGTTCGAGGAGATCTGGCAGGCGATCGACGTCCTGATCCAGCAGGGCAAGATCCTCTACGTCGGATCGTCGAACTTCCCCGGCTACAAGATCGCCCAGGCCAACGAGATCGCCGCCCGGCGCGGCGGGACCATCGGGCTGGTCAGCGAGCAGTGCCTGTACAACCTCGCCGAGCGCCGCGCCGAGATGGAGGTCATCCCGGCCGCGCGGGACTACGGCCTCGGCGTGATCCCCTGGTCGCCGCTGCACGGCGGTCTGCTGGGCGGCGTCCTGAAGAAGGAGGTCGAGGGCGGGCGCCGCGCCTCCGGCCGCGCGGCCGACGCACTCGCCGACCCGGCCACCCGCGCGCGCATCCAGTCCTACGAGGACCTGCTCGACAAGCACGGCGTCGAGCCCGGCGAGGCCGCCCTGGCCTGGCTGCTCACCCGCCCCGGCGTGACCGGCCCGATCGTCGGCCCGCGCACCGCCGAGCAGCTCGCCTCCGCGGTCCGCGCGTCGGAGCTGGAGCTGTCCGAGGAACTCCTGACCGGCCTGGACGAGATCTTCCCGGGCCCGGGCCCGAGCCCCGAAGCCTTCGCCTGGTAGGCCCCTCAGGGGCGCGGCCGGGGAACGGCCCTGTGCGGTCCCCCGGCCGTCCTACCTTCCCGGCAAGGAAGCCAGGGCGACGACGAGGAACATCAGCACGAGCACACCGGCCATGATCCGGTTGCGGGTTTTCGGGTCCACGCCACCGAGCCTAACCGGCGCCCCCGAGCGCCCAGCGCCCGACCGCCTCGTACCGGGGCTGCTCCCCGGGGACACCGGACGTCGGCAGGTTGCTGCGCACCAGCACCAACTCGTCGACGGTCCAGGTGCGGCCGGTGAAACCCGCCAGGACGTCCAGGTACGGCCGCACGTCCCGTGCCTCCCGGCTCCGGGCCACGGTCAGGTGGGCCTTGTACCGCCGGTGCTCCCCCATCGGCACACCCGCCTTCCGCGCCGCGGCCTCCGCCCGCTCGGCGAGCAGCCGCAGCGTCGCCAGGTCCCCCTCGGCCCCGGCCCACAGCGCCCTGCCGTGCCCGAACTGCCCGCCGCCGCGCAGGGAGAGCGGGAACGGGGCGGTCCGGTGCGCGGCACGCTCCAGCCGCTCCGACAGCCCGGGCAGGAGCCCGTCGTCCACCTCGCCGTAGAAGGCGAGCGTGAAGTGCCACCCGGCCCGCCCGGTCCACCGCACACCGTCGGACCCGGCCGGCGCGCGCAGCTCGTCGACGACGGCACCGAGCTCACGGCACACGTCCTCAGGGGGCAGTACGGCGGCGAAGAGTCTCATACGGCCAGTCTGCCCGCCCCCCGCCCCACAGGTCCGGGTGTGCCCTGG
>NZ_JAPSKN010000015.1:52623-64330 GCF_031181705.1 Streptomyces sp. | reverse complement strand
CTGAGTCGGATTTCCCGCCCGGCCGGACATGTCCCCGGTGCCTGAGTTGGCCCGGGTGCCCCGTCGGGAGGAGTTGTAAACCTACTGGAGCGGGGCGCCCCGATGCAAATCGAGGCGCCCCGCTCCCAGTTGGCACTGGCTCAGACCGGACAGACCGTCAGACCTCCACCACCACGGGCAGGATCATCGGCCGGCGCCGGTATGTGTCCGAGACCCACTTGCCCAGCGTGCGGCGGATGAGCTGCTGCAGCTGATGGGGTTCGACCACGCCGTCCTGCGCGGAGCGTTCGAGTACCTCGGTGATCCGGGGGATCACATCGCCGAAGGCGGAGTCCTCGATGCCGGAGCCGCGGGCCTGGACGTGCGGGCCGCCGGTGATCTTCCCGGTGGACGAGTCGATGACCACGAACACCGAGATGATGCCCTCGTCGCCCAGGATCTTCCGGTCCTTCAGGGCCGGCTCGCCGACGTCACCGACCGAGAGGCCGTCGACGTAGACGTAGCCCGCCTGGACCTTGCCGGAGATCTTGGCCTTGCCCTCGACGAGGTCGACGGCGACGCCGTCCTCGGCGATGACGATGCGGTCGTGCGGGACGCCGGTCAGAGCGCCCAGCTCGGCGTTGGCGCGCAGGTGGCGCCATTCGCCGTGCACCGGCATGAGGTTCCTCGGGCGGCAGATGTTGTAGAAGTACAGCAGCTCGCCGGCCGATGCGTGGCCGGAGACGTGGACCTTGGCGTTGCCCTTGTGGATGACGTTGGCGCCCCAGCGGGTCAGGCCGTTGATCACGCGGTAGACCGCGTTCTCGTTGCCGGGGATGAGGGACGACGCCAGGATCACCGTGTCGCCCTGGACGATGCGGATCTGGTGGTCGCGGTTGGCCATGCGGGACAGGGCCGCCATCGGTTCGCCCTGGGAGCCCGTGCAGACCAGGACCACCTCGCTGTCCGGGAGGTCGTCGAGCGTCTTGACGTCCACCACCAGCCCCGGCGGGACCTTCAGGTAGCCGAGGTCCCGGGCGATGCCCATGTTGCGGACCATGGACCGGCCGACGAAGGCGACCCGGCGGCCGTACTCGTGGGCCGCGTCCAGGATCTGCTGGATGCGGTGCACATGGCTGGCGAAGCTCGCGACGATGATGCGCTTGCGGGCGCCGGCGAATACCTGCCGCAGGACGTTGGAGATCTCCCGCTCGGGCGGGACGAACCCCGGAACCTCGGCGTTCGTCGAGTCCGACAGGAGGAGGTCGATGCCCTCCTCGCTCAGGCGTGCGAAGGCGTGGAGGTCCGTGAGACGACTGTCCAGCGGGAGCTGGTCCATCTTGAAGTCGCCGGTGTGGACCACCATGCCCGCGGGGGTGCGGATGGCCACGGCCAGGGCGTCCGGGATGGAGTGGTTGACGGCGACGAACTCGCAGTCGAAGGGGCCGATGCGCTCGCGGTGCCCCTCCACCACCTCAAGGGTGTAGGGACGGATGCGGTGCTCTTGGAGCTTGGCCTCGATGAGGGCGAGGGTCAGCTTGGAGCCGATCAGCGGGATGTCGGGCTTCTCGCGCAGGAGATAGGGGACGCCGCCGATGTGGTCCTCGTGGCCGTGCGTGAGGACGATGCCCTCGATGTCGTCGAGGCGGTCCCTGATGGACGAGAAGTCCGGCAGGATCAGGTCGATTCCGGGCTGCTCCTCCTCGGGGAAGAGCACTCCGCAGTCGACGATCAGCAGACGGCCGCCGTACTCGAAGACCGTCATGTTGCGGCCGATCTCGCCGAGACCGCCGAGTGGGGTGACCCGCAGGGCGCCTTCGGCAAGCGGCGGGGGCGCGCTGAGTTCGGGATGCGGATGACTCAAAAGACTCTCCTCACCACGCGCGCCACGTACCGGTTGGGCACGTGGCGCGCGTGACGTTCGTGCAACAGCAGTTGTCGTTGAAAGGGTGGTGCGGGCGCCGGTGGCCCCGCCTATTCAGTTGTGAAGCACATACGCGGGGAGCCGCGCGAAGTCTGATGTCAGAGCTGTACCCCGCCGGCGGCAAGATCGATCTTGAGCTGCTCGATCTCCTCGGGCGCGCACTCGACCATGGGGGCGCGCAGGGGCCCGGAGGGCAGACCCTTCAGGGCGAGCGCCGCCTTGGTGGTCATCACGCCCTGGGTGCGGAACATGCCCGTGTAGACGGGGAGCAGCTTCTGGTGGATCTCGGTGGCCTTCTGCACGTCGCCGGAGGTGTACGCCTCGACCAGGGCGCGCAGTTCGGGGGTGACCACGTGGCCGACGACGGAGACGAAGCCGACCGCGCCGACGGAGAGCAGGGGGAGGTTCAGCATGTCGTCGCCGGAGTACCAGGCGAGGCCGGAGCGGGCGATGGCCCAGCTGGCGCGGCCGAGGTCACCCTTGGCGTCCTTGTTGGCGACGATCCGCGGGTGCTCGGCGAGGCGGACGAGCGTCTCGGTGTTGATCGGGACGCCGCTGCGGCCGGGGATGTCGTAGAGCATGACCGGCAGGCCGGTGGCGTCGGCGACGGCCGTGAAGTGCCGGTAGAGGCCCTCCTGCGGGGGCTTGTTGTAGTACGGCGTCACGACGAGCAGGCCGTGGGCGCCGGTGCGCTCCGCCGCGCGGGCGAGTTCGATGCTGTGGTGGGTGTCGTTGGTGCCGACTCCGGCCACGACGTGGGCGCGGTCGCCGACTGCTTCCAGGACGGCCCGTACGAGATCCGCTTTCTCCGCGTCGCTGGTGGTCGGGGACTCGCCGGTGGTGCCGTTGATGACCAGGCCGTCGTTGCCTGCGTCCACCAGGTGGGCGGCGAGCCGCTGCGCGCCGTCGAGGTCGAGTGCGCCGTCCGCCGTGAAGGGCGTGACCATGGCGGTGAGGACCCGCCCGAAGGGGGTCTGCGGAGTCGAGGTCGGAGCCATGGGTTACACGCTACTCGTTGCTCAGGAGCGGGTCTGCCCTAGGGGCAGGCGACAGGTCGTGACAAAGGTGGAGCCCGGCACTGCCTGCTCGGGGGTTCAAGCAGTGCCGGACCCGTTTGATCAGGCTAGATGAACTTCGCGAAATGCCGCAATACGGACACTTCGCACGGCTGAACCGTACATCTGTGCCTGACCGGGGAGTCGGCGGCGGCGTTACGGCGCCACACGACCGTTGGCGTTGAAGGCGGCGTACGTGAGCGGCATGAGCCGGGCCCACTCGGCCTCCATCTTCTCGCCGACCATCTCGATCTCGCGCTGCGGGAAGGACGGCACCTTCGCCAGCTCGTGCTGGGTGCGCAGGCCGAGGAAGTGCATCAGCGAGCGGGCGTTGCAGGTGGCGTACATCGAGGAGTAGAGGCCGACCGGGAGGACCGCGCGGGCGACCTCGCGGGCGACGCCGGCGGCGAGCATCTGCTGGTACCTCTCGTAGGCCTGGCGGTAGGAGGCCTCCATGGCCTCGCCGACCAGCCGGTGCTGCTCGGGGGTGCCCTCGACGAACTCGTACTTGCCCGGACGTCCCTGCTGGATCAGCTTCCGGGAGGTGTCCGGCACGTAGAAGACCGGCTGGAGCTCGCGGTAGCGGCCGCTCTCCTCGTTGTACGACCAGCCGACCCGGTGCCGCATGAACTCACGGAAGACGAAGATCGGGGCGCTGATCAGGAAGGTCATCGAGTTGTGCTCGAAGGGGCTGCCGTGCCGGTCCCGCATCAGGTAGTTGATCAGGCCCTTGGAGCGCTCGGGGTCCTTCTTCAGCTCGTCCAGGGACTGCTCCCCCAGGGTGGAAACCCGGGCGGCGAACAGCACGTCGGAGTCGGCCGCGCTGTGTTTCACCAGCTCAACGGTGACATCGCTGCGCAAGTCGATCTTGAAGTCGTCGTCGGGGGTCTCGGTCACGGTTCGCAGGGCCTTCCCATCGCGTCTCTTGGCGACGCCACTCTACGTTCAGTGACGTGTCGCGATGAAGTTGGTGAAACAGGGCACCTGCGAGGGAGTTCGTTCGTCCTTACAGATGACAGTGATCCGTTCCACCCTCGAAGGGAGACGCACCCCTGATGTCCGGTCGGCGTGAACCCGTACCGTTCGCCTTCGTCGCAGAGGCCGACAGGTTCCGCAGCAATGTCACTCCCCCACCGCGTGAGCGGCTGTCCGTCGGCCAGATGGCCGGCCGATGGCTCATGGGGCTCACCATCGTGGCGGGACTCGTGGGGTCCCTGGTCATCGGGACGCCCGCGCTGTCGCCCGACCACTCGGCCGGCCAGCCTCAGCAGTCCCAGGCGTCCGAGAGGCGCTGAACCGCCCCCGGACGGGCGGTGACTCCATCCGGCCCCCCGCCAGTGGTGACCGGGGACACAGATCGGTAGCCTCACCGGGCACAGCCCACGCATGGATCGAGTGAGGACCCGCCGTGCCCCTGCCCTTTCTGACGGCCGACCGCGTTTTCGAGGCGGCGGACGACGTTCCGCTTCCTTACGACGACCGTGACCGGTGGCGGCGGCCGTACCGGCCCGGGCCCTGGCGGGTGGCGGCCGCGGCGCTCGCGCTGCTGCTCGCCTCGTTCGTGCTGTTCGCGGCCGTCGTCATCGCGGCGACGGCCGAACCGGCCTCGGCCGGGCTGGTCTTCGGCCTCGCGCTGCTCGTCATCGCCGGGGCGTTGCGGCTGCTGCGGGTGGGCGTCTGGGTGAGCGCGCGCGGCCTGCGTCAGGTGGTCTTCTTCACGACGCGTACGTCGCCCTGGGAGCAGGTGGTCTCGGTGCGCACGGTGCAGCAGCCGGTGCGCTGGCTGGGGTTGCCCCGGACCGTGCAGGGCCAGGCGCTGCTGCTGGAGCGGCACGGGCGGGCGGCGCACGGCGTGCCACCGCTGATGTCCACGCACAACCTGGACTTCCTGGGCCGTACGGAGGCCTTCGACCGGGCGGCCGACTCGGTGGAGGCCTGGGCGGACGAGTACCGCCCGCACTGACCTTCTCCTGGTATGCCGATGGGGCCGGACCGTGGAAACGGTCCGGCCCCATCGGCATACGGAGGCCGGTGTTCAGGCCCTCTCGGGCTGTCTGCCGTCGTGCAGGGCGATGGCGCGCTGCATCGCCTTGCGGGCGCGCGGGGTGTCGCGGGCGTCGTGGTAGGCCACGGCGAGGCGGAACCAGGTGCGCCAGTCGTCGGGGGCGGCCTCCGTCTCGGCCTTGCGCCGGGCGAAGACCTCGTCGGCCGAGTCCCGGTCGATGCGCCCGCTGGGGGTGCGCTTCAACTCGTCGACGGGCAGACCGCCCTCGGCGTCGAGTTCGGCGGCGAGGGCGTTGGCCCTGCGGACGAACTGGGTGTTCTTCCACAGGAACCACAGGCCGATGGCGGGCAGGATCAGCACCGCCACGCCGAAGGTGACGGTGAGGGGCGTGCCGGTCTCGATGAGCAGGACGCCGCGGCTGCCGACCAGGACGAAGTAGACGACCAGGACGGCGGCCGTGAGGGCGTAGGTGAGCTTCGCGCGCATGACGGTCAGGGGCTCAGTTCAGGTCCAGGAAGTGTTCCAGGCCGAACGTCAGGCCCGGGGTGCTCACCACGCGGCGGGCGCCGAGCAGGATGCCCGGCATGAAGCTGCTGTGGTGGAGCGAGTCGTGCCGGACGGTGAGGGTCTCGCCCTCGCCGCCGAGCAGGACCTCCTGGTGGGCGAGGAGTCCGCGCAGCCGGACCGCGTGGACCGGGACGCCGTCGACGTCGGCGCCGCGGGCACCGTCGAGCGCGGTGGCCGTGGCGTCGGGGGCCGGGGCGGTACCGGCGGCACGGCGGGCCTCGGCGATGAGCTGAGCGGTGCGCGTGGCGGTGCCGGAGGGGGCGTCCACCTTGTTCGGGTGGTGCAGCTCGACGACCTCGACGGACTCGAAGTAGGGGGCCGCCATCTGCGCGAACTTCATGGTGAGGACGGCCCCGATGGAGAAGTTCGGCGCGATGAGCACGCCCGTCCCCTGCGACTTCGCCAGCCAGCCGTTCAGCTGCGCGAGGCGCTCCTCGGTCCAGCCGGTCGTGCCGACGACCGCGTGGATGCCGTGGCCGACAAGGAAGTCGAGGTTGGCCATGACCGAGTCGGGCGTGGTCAGCTCGACCGCGACCTGGGCGCCGGCTTCGGTCAGCGTCTCCAGCTTGTCGCCCCGGCCGAGGGCGGCGACCAGCTCCATGTCCTCGGCGGCCTCGACGGCCCGTACGGCTTCGGAGCCGATCCGGCCCTTGGCGCCGAGGACCGCCACGCGCAGCTTGCTCATCTCTTGTGCTTCTTTCACCAGGGGTTGGTCAGGCGACGGCGTCGTGCAGGCGGGCCGCCTGTTTGTCCTTCAGCGGGCCGATGACCGCCAGGGAGGGCTTGCGCCCCAGGATCTCCCCGGCGACCGCGCGGACGTCGTCCGGGGTGACCGACGCTATCCGGGACAGCATGTCGTCGACGGACATCTGCTCGCCCCAGCACAGCTCGCTCTTGCCGATACGGTTCATCAGCGCGCCGGTGTCCTCCAGGCCGAGGACCGTGGAGCCCTGGAGCTGGCCGATGGCACGTCCGAGCTCGTCGTCGGTGAGGCCGTGCTCGGCGACGTGGTCGAGTTCGTCGCGGCAGATCTTCAGCACGTCGTGCACCTGGGAGGGCCGGCAGCCGGCGTAGACGCCGAAGAGGCCGCAGTCGGCGAAGCCGGAGGTGTACGAGTACACGCTGTAGGCCAGGCCGCGCTTCTCACGGACCTCCTGGAAGAGGCGGGAGGACATGCCGCCGCCGAGGGCGGTGTTCAGCACCCCGAGGGCCCAGCGGCGTTCGTCGGTGCGGGACAGGCCCGGCATGCCGAGCACGACGTGGGCCTGCTCGGTTTTGCGGTCGACCAGCTCGACGCGGCCGGCCGTGCGCAGGGCGCGGGTGCCGCCGCGCGGGGCGACGGGCTCGGCGGTGAGGTCCTTGAAGGCGCCGGCCTTCTCGAAGGCGGCGCGGACCTGCCGGACGACCCTGGCGTGGTCGATGTTGCCGGCGCAGGCGACGACCAGGTGGGTCGGGTCGTAGTGCTTCTTGTAGAAGCGGCGGATGCGGTCGGCGGTGAGGGCGTTCACCGTGTCGACCGTGCCGAGGACCGGGCGGCCGAGGGGGTTGTCGCCGAACATCGTGTGCGCGAACAGGTCGTGCACGCAGTCGCCCGGGTCGTCCTCGGTCATGGCGATCTCTTCGAGGATGGCGCCGCGCTCGACGTCGACGTCCTCTTCGAGGATGAGCGAGCCGGTCAGCATGTCGCAGACGACGTCGATGGCGAGCGGCAGGTCGCTGTCGAGCACGCGTGCGTAGTAGCACGTGTACTCCTTCGCCGTGAACGCGTTCATCTCGCCGCCGACCGCGTCGATGGCGGAGGAGATGTCCAGGGCGGACCTGCGGTTGGTGCCCTTGAAGAGCAGGTGCTCCAGGTAGTGGGTGGCGCCGTTCAGCGCCGGGGTCTCGTCGCGGGAGCCGACGTGTGCCCAGATGCCGAAGGTCGCGGAGCGGACCGAGGGCAGGGTCTCGGTGACGATGCGCAGGCCGCCCGGGAGGGTGGTCTTGCGGACCGTGCCGATGCCGTTCTCGCCCTTGATGAGGGTTTGGGTACGGGCGACGGCCCGCGCCTCCGAGGAGGTGCGGGCCGTCGCCTTCGAGCCACGGGACGTCACTGGTCGGCGTCGTCCTTCTTCTCGTCCGAGCCGTCCTCGCCCTCGATCACGGGGATCAGGGAGAGCTTGCCACGGGAGTCGATCTCGGCGATCTCGACCTGGACCTTGGCGCCCACGCCGAGGACGTCCTCGACGTTCTCCACGCGCTTGCCGCCGGCCAGCTTGCGGATCTGCGAGATGTGCAGCAGACCGTCCTTGCCGGGGAGCAGCGAGACGAACGCGCCGAAGGTGGTCGTCTTCACGACCGTGCCCAGGTAGCGCTCGCCGACCTCGGGCATCGTCGGGTTGGCGATGCCGTTGATCGTGGCCCGGGCGGCCTCGGCGGCGGGACCGTCGGCGGCACCGATGTAGATCGTGCCGTCGTCCTCGATCGTGATCTCGGCGCCCGTGTCCTCCTGGATCTGGTTGATCATCTTGCCCTTGGGGCCGATGACCTCGCCGATCTTGTCCACGGGGATCTTGACGGTGATGATCCGCGGGGCGTTCGGGGACATCTCGTCCGGGGTGTCGATCGCTTCCATCATCACGTCGAGGATGTGGAGGCGGGCGTCACGGGCCTGCTTCAGGGCCGCGCCCAGGACGGAGGCGGGGATGCCGTCCAGCTTGGTGTCGAGCTGGAGGGCGGTGACGAACTCCTTGGTGCCGGCGACCTTGAAGTCCATGTCGCCGAAGGCGTCCTCCGCACCGAGGATGTCGGTGAGGGTGACGTAGTGCGTCTCGCCCTCGATCTCCTGGGAGATCAGGCCCATGGCGATACCGGCGACGGGGGCCTTCAGCGGCACACCGGCGTTCAGCAGCGACATGGTGGAGGCGCAGACCGAGCCCATGGACGTCGAGCCGTTGGAGCTCAGCGCCTCGGAGACCTGGCGGATCGCGTAGGGGAACTCCTCGCGCGTCGGCAGGACCGGGATCAGGGCGCGCTCGGCGAGGGCGCCGTGGCCGATCTCGCGGCGCTTCGGGGAGCCGACGCGGCCGGTCTCACCGGTGGAGTACGGCGGGAAGTTGTAGTTGTGCATGTAGCGCTTGCGCGTCACCGGCGACAGCGTGTCCAGCTGCTGCTCCATGCGGAGCATGTTCAGGGTGGTGACGCCCAGGATCTGGGTCTCGCCACGCTCGAACACGGCGGAGCCGTGGACCCGCGGGATGGCCTCGACCTCGGCGGCCAGCGTGCGGATGTCGGTGACACCGCGGCCGTCGATGCGCTTCTTCTCCTTGATCACGCGCTCGCGGACCAGCTGCTTGGTGAGCGAGCGGTACGCGGCGGAGATCTCCTTCTCGCGGCCCTCGAACTCCGGCAGGAGCTTCTCGGCGGCGAGCTGCTTGACGCGGTCCAGCTCGGCCTCGCGCTCCTGCTTGCCGGCGATGGTGAGCGCCTGGGCGAGCTCGGGCTTGACGGCGGCCGTCAGCGCCTCCAGGACGTCGTCCTGGTAGTCGAGGAAGATCGGGAACTCGGCGGTCGGCTTGGCGGCCTTCGACGCGAGGTCGGCCTGGGCCTTGCAGAGCACCTTGATGAAGGGCTTCGCGGCTTCCAGACCGGCGGCGACGACCTCCTCGGTCGGGGCCTCGGCGCCGCCCTTGACCAGCTGGATGGTCTTCTCGGTGGCCTCGGCCTCGACCATCATGATCGCGACGTCGCCGTCCTCCAGGGTGCGGCCCGCGACGACCATGTCGAAGACGGCGTCCTCGAGCTCGGTGTGCGTCGGGAAGGCCACCCACTGGCCGTTGATCAGCGCGACGCGGACGCCGCCGATCGGGCCGGAGAAGGGCAGGCCGGCCAGCTGCGTGGACGCGGAGGCGGCGTTGATCGCCACGACGTCGTACAGGTGGTCGGGGTTGAGCGCCATGATCGTGGCGACGACCTGGATCTCGTTGCGCAGGCCCTTCTTGAAGGACGGGCGCAGCGGGCGGTCGATCAGGCGGCAGGTGAGGATGGCGTCCTCGGAGGGACGGCCCTCACGGCGGAAGAAGCTGCCGGGGATCTTGCCGGCGGCGTACATCCGCTCCTCGACGTCCACCGTGAGCGGGAAGAAGTCGAGCTGGTCCTTGGGGTTCTTGGACGCGGTGGTGGCCGACAGCACCATGGTGTCGTCGTCCAGGTACGCCACGGCGGATCCGGCGGCCTGCTTGGCCAGGCGGCCCGTCTCGAAGCGGATGGTGCGGGTGCCGAAGGTGCCGTTGTCGATGACGGCCTCGGCGTAGTGGGTCTCGTTCTCCACTAGCGATCTCTCCGTTTGCTTGTCGTCTTTCGTCCCTCGTCTGCCCGTGTGGCAGGGGGACATTCCGGAGATGCGCGCCGTGCTGTGCGGGCCGGTCTTCGATCGAAGCACCCGGGGCTTTCCTTCCCCGGGGGCCACTACCGAGGACCGGCGGCGGCTTGGTGCGCCTCTCCGTCTCCTCTTGTCGTGCGGTGTCGTGCGTCCTGCGTCGTGCTGTGTCGTGCGTTGTGCTACCACACTACAAAGGGGTGGTGACACTCCGCACGTACAGTTGCGCGCGTACAGCAAAGGGAGCGGCCCCGATTCTGCCGGGAACCGCTCCCTTCACGGCGTCTTACTTGGCGCCCGCCGCACCGCGGCGGATGCCGAGGCGGTCGACCAGCGCACGGAAGCGCTGGATGTCCTTCTTCGCCAGGTACTGGAGAAGACGGCGACGCTGACCCACCAGGATCAGCAGGCCACGACGGGAGTGGTGGTCGTGCTTGTGGGTCTTGAGGTGCTCGGTCAGGTCGGAGATCCGACGGGACAGCAGAGCGACCTGGACCTCGGGGGAGCCGGTGTCGCCCTCCTTGGTACCGAACTCGGACATGATCTGCTTCTTCGTAGCGGCGTCGAGCGACACGCGTACTCCTCATTGGTCTGCGATGGCCACCGAGTGCCCCCGGTCTGCTTCTCGGGGGAGCTTCCGTGACTCGGAAGGCGGGGATCCGCTGGGCGCGGCCTCCAGAACGGCTGGTTCCGGGGGTGCGTACACAAACGGCCGTCGACCAGAGTACCAGGTGGTCGGGGGCCTTTTTGCGCTGGTCCCCGAAGCTCCCGGCCGGAGCGGTGGGGGCCACTAGGGTGGGCGGGCTCGGGATCGTTCGTACGTCGGGAAGGGGTCGCTGCGGCATGGCGGAGACGGCTGAGGAGATCAAGGCACGCAAGGAGCGGGAGCGGGACGAGCTCTACGCCCTCGACATCTCCGGTGTGGAGTGGCACTGCGCGCCGGGCACCGAGGAGCACGAGGAGCGGGTCGAGATCGCGTACCTGCCCGAGGGGGCCGTCGCGATGCGGTCCTCCCTCGACCCGGACACGGTGCTGCGGTACACGGAGGCGGAGTGGCGGGCCTTCGTGCTGGGAGCGCGGGACGGGGAGTTCGACCTGGAGCCGCGGCAGCGCGACGGAGGGTCCCCGGCCGGGCGGTAGGCGCGGGAACGCACGACGAGGGGCGAGCCGGTGGACGGCCGCCCCTCGTCGTGTTGTGGGGAGTTGGTGGCGACGCTTGGGCGAGGGGGTTCGGGCCCTTCACGCCTGTCGTCCCTTTTTGTTCCTCAACGTGTGTGCCGCGTACGTCACTTCGGGGCACCTTCTGGGCAGGTTGTGACGCGGCGGACGGATGCTCGGGGGTGGACAGGCCTGCCGGGGCGGGGCTTGTGGTGATTAGGCTGGGACGGGGCGCTGCGCCGGAAACCGTGGAGCGGGCGCCGGTGCCCCAGGGGGAACACGGGGGAGTTTGTGGATCGGACTGCCTCGGACGACCTCGACACGCCTCATACGACTTCGCACGGCTTCACACGACGTCGGACGACAAGCAAGGGTCGCCCCAGCACGGCATGAGGGTGCTCGACCACACCAGGAGGAACACTGTGAGCAGCGATCGGGACGGGATCCGCGGGGGCTGGGCGACACCCGGCGATGACCAGCCCGACGCGGAGTCCTCGGCAGAGGTGACGGGCGAGTTCACCATCGACTACGCGCCGCCCGCCTGGTACACGCAGAACGCCTCGGGGAGTTCGGGGTCGAACTCCGGGGCGCCGTCCGGGGAGTCGAGTGTTTCGGGGGCCGCCGGTGGGGGTGGGGGCGTTGCCGCCGGTGGGGGTGCGGGT
>NZ_JAPSKN010000015.1:36163-52523 GCF_031181705.1 Streptomyces sp. | reverse complement strand
GTTCCGGGGCCGGCTCCGGCGCCCGGGGCGCCCTTCACACCGCCTGCGCCTCCGCCCGCTCCCGGTGCCCCGTTCACGCCTCCCGCGCCCGCTCCGGGTGCGCCTTTCACGCCTCCCGCGCCATCTGTCGTGGGGCCGTCCGGCGTTCCCAGGCTTCCGATGGGGTTCGAGCCGCAGGGAGCCCAGTCGGGCTCGTCCGACGGGCGGGCGGAGGAGCCCGCTGCCGAACCGGCCTCTCCTACGGCTGTGCCGCAGATCCCGGTCGGTGGGTTTCCGGGGCAGTGGACGCCGCCCGCTCCGCCGCAGACGCCTCCGGCTGCTCCCGCCGCTCCGGCCTCCGATGACACCGAGTCCGCCGAGTCCGCCGAGTCCGCCGACGGTGACCTGGAGAGCGGTGCCACCATGCGCTTCTCTGCCGTCGCGCTGAAGCGGGAGATCGCGGAGCGCGCCGCTGCGGCCGAGTCGCCGTCGGACTCGGCCGACGAGGGCCGGGACGCGGAGACCGTCTCCGCCACGGACGAGGACGTCGTGTCCGGCGGCGCGGAGGAAGCGGCGGATGCCGTGGACGTGTCCGGTGCGGGCGACCCCGTGGACAACGCGGATTCCGGTGACGTCGGCTCCGAGGACGCGGAACCCGCGGTGACCGGCCCGGCGGACGACACCGCGGATGAGGACGTCCCGGGGGCGGAGCGCGACGAGCCGACGTCGGAGGACGCCGAGCCTCAGGTCGCCGAGCCTCAAGACGCCCTGCCGGAGGTCACGGTGACGGCGGACGCGGTGCCGGTCGACGACGTTCCCGAGGACGCCGTTCCTGAGGACGCTGTTCCTGAGGACGCCGTTCCTGAGGACGCCGTTCCCGAGGACGCCGCGCCCGCAGACGCCGTTCCCGCGGAGAGTGGTGCGGATGACGCGGGCCCGGTCGATGCCGTGCCTGCGGATGTGCCCCCGGCTGCCGCCGAGGCGGCCGATGTCCAGGACGCCGAACCCTCCGGCTCCGGCGACGCCGAGCCTTCGGACGCCGTGCCCGGCGAGGCCGCTCCCGACGCCACTCCCGAGGTCGAGGACAAGGAGGACGACGGCGACGGCGGCAGCGCGCCGCAGGACGCCGCAGGGGCGGAGCCGTCCGGGTCCCAGCCGGCGTGGACTCCCCCGGCCCCGCAAGGTGTGCCGCCGCTGCCTCCGTCGTACCAGCCGGCCGCTCCGGCGCCGGCGAGCGAGTGGCCGGCCCAACCTCAGCAGCAGCCGCAGCAGCAGCCGGCCCAGCCCACGGACGCGCAGCCCCAGCCCCAGCCGACCGCGGCTCAGGGACAGGGGCAGGTGCCGCCCCCACCGTCGGTGCCCGCCCAGCAGCCGCCGTTCCAGCCGCAGGCGCCGCAGCCCGCGCCCGCCGCCTGGAACCAGCCGGGCACGCCCGCACCGCCGAGCCAGCCGCCCGCTCAGCCCGCCCCCCAGCCCGGCGCATACGGCTTCCCGCACCCGGGAGCACCCGCCCCGGCCGCCCCGCACGCCCAGGCCGGCCACGACTTCCCGCACCCCGGCGCTCCCGCCAGCCCGCAGCCCCAGCCGCAGCAGCCGCAGCCGCAGCCGCAGCCGCAGCAGCCGGGCATGCCCCCGGCCCAGCAGTCGGACACCCCGCCCGCCCCCAGCCCCGCGCCCGACGCGCACGGCGGATACGGGTTCCCGCAGCCCGGCCCCGCTGCTCCCGCCCCGGCGGCGCCGCACCCCCAGGGCGGCTACGGCTTCCCCCAGCCCCCGGCTCAGCAGCCGCACCCCCGGCCCGGCGTGCCTCCGCAGGCCCAGCCCCAGCCCGCCGTGCCCCCGCAGGCCCAGCCCCCGCACCCCGGTGTCCAGCAGCCGCCGGTTCAGCCCGGGCAGCCCGGGCAGCCCCAGCCCCCCGTCGATCCCCGCACCGGTGCCGCCTGGCCGCAGCCCATCCAGCACGATCAGCGGCAGCCCACCAACCCCGGGGCCGCGCCGCTCGGTTACACCGCTGCCGTGGAGTTGTCCTCCGACCGGCTGCTCAACAGCAAGAAGCAGAAGGCGAAGAGCAGCCGTCCGGCCGCCGGTGGCGGGCGGTTCAAGATCGGCGGCAAGAAGGAGGAGGCCGAGCGGCAGCGCAAGCTCGAGCTGATCCGCACGCCGGTGCTGTCCTGCTACCGGATCGCGGTGATCAGCCTCAAGGGCGGTGTCGGCAAGACGACCACCACCACCGCGCTCGGGTCCACGCTCGCCACCGAGCGCCAGGACAAGATCCTCGCGATCGACGCCAACCCGGACGCGGGCACCCTCGGGCGCCGGGTCCGCCGGGAGACCGGGGCGACCATCCGTGACCTCGTCCAGGCGATCCCGTACCTCAACTCGTACATGGACATCCGGCGGTTCACGTCCCAGGCGCCGTCCGGGCTGGAGATCATCGCCAACGACGTCGACCCGGCCGTGTCCACGACGTTCAACGACGAGGACTACCGGCGGGCGATCGACGTGCTGGGCAAGCAGTACCCGATCATCCTGACCGACTCCGGTACCGGGCTGCTCTACAGCGCCATGCGCGGGGTCCTCGACCTCGCGGACCAGCTCATCATCATCTCCACGCCGTCCGTGGACGGGGCGAGCAGTGCGAGCACCACGCTGGACTGGTTGTCGGCGCACGGGTACGCCGACCTCGTCTCGCGGTCCCTCACCGTCATCTCCGGGGTGCGCGAGACCGGCAAGATGATCAAGGTCGAGGACATCGTGGCGCACTTCGAGACGCGCTGCCGGGGCGTCATCGTCGTGCCGTTCGACGAGCACCTCGCCGCCGGTGCGGAGGTCGACCTCGACATGATGCGGCCCAAGGTGCGGGAGGCGTACTTCAACCTCGCCGCGATGGTCGCCGAGGACTTCGTCCGCCACCAGCAGTCGCACGGGCTGTGGACCTCCGACGGCAACCCGCCGCCGGTCGCCGCCCCGCCGCTGCCGGGCCAGCACGTGCCCGGCCGGCCTCCGTACCCGGCACAGCAGCAGCCGGGCCCGTACCCGCACCAGCCCCAGCAGTTCCAGCAGCCGGGACAGCCGTACCCCCAGCCCGGGCAGCCCTACCCCCAGCCGGGACAGCAGCCGTACCCGCAGGCCGCGGGCCAGCCAACCTACCCGCAGCCGGGACAGCCCGGTCAGCCCCCGGCCGTCCCTCCGCAGCCGGGCTACGGCTACCCGCAGCCGGGACAGCCCGGTCACCCCGGGCAGCCCGACCCGCAGGGGCAGACCCCGCCGCCCCCTCCCCCGACGCAGTAATCGCCTCACCCGGTCGGCCCCTTTCGAGGGGCCGGTCCCGTTTCCGGCCCGCGCCGCTCGCACTCGGCGCGGGCCGTCGCGCGTTCCGGGGCCGGCGAGGGCGAAATCCGTTGTCAGGCCCTGGCCAGGGGCGCGTCAGTGGTCTCCACCAATGGCCGCGAAATACTCGCCAATTCGTTATTTCCGCAGGCCACAAGGGGTGAACGCGCCGTTGACGGGTGGAGACGGCCGCTGATACACACTCAGCATCCACTGACAGCTGATCAACCCGTCCTTCCCGTCCGAGCGATGACGCGAGGTCCGACCATGGGCACGAACGATCAGACACACAGCCTCCCGCGCGGCCTCAGGCTCGTCGCCGTGGCCGGGGCGGCCGCGCTCACCCTCACCGCCGGGCTCGCGACCCCGCTCGACCCGGCGCCCCGGCAGGCCCGGGCGGCCGACGACGGCAAGAAGGTGCTGACCGTCGCGGTCGCGCAGAGCGTGGACTCGCTCAGCCCGTTCCTGGCGGTGCGGCTGCTCAGCACGAGCATCCACCGGCTCATGTACGAGTACCTGACGAACTACGACCCCAAGGACAACCACGCCGTACCGGGTCTGGCCACCAAGTGGGAGGCGTCGCCGGACAAGCTCACCTGGACGTACACGATCCGCTCGGACTCGAAGTGGTCGGACGGCGAGCAGGCCACCGCCGAGGACGCGGCCTGGACGTTCAACAAGATGATGACGGACGACGGCGCGGCCACCGCGAACGGCAGCTACGTCGGGAACTTCGAGAAGGTGACGGCGCCGAGCCCCACCAAGCTGGTCATCGAGCTGAAGAAGCCGCAGGCCACGATGACCGCGCTCGACGTGCCGATCGTGCCCAAGCACGTGTGGGAGAAGGTCTCGGACTTCTCCGAGTTCAACAACGACAAGAGCTTCCCGGTGGTGGGCAACGGGCCGTTCGTGCTGACCGGGTACAAGGCCGACAGCTACGTCCGCCTCAAGGCCAACAAGACGTTCTGGCGTGGGGCGCCGAAGTTCGACGAGCTGGTCTTCCGCTACTACAAGGACCAGGACGCGGCCGTCTCGGCGCTGCGCAAGGGCGAGGTGTCGTTCGTCGCCGGGTCGCCGTCCCTGACGCCCGCCCAGGCCGAATCCCTGCAGGGCGCGGAGAACATCCGGGTGAACGACGCGCCCGGCCGCCGCTTCTACGCCCTCGCCACCAACCCGGGCGCGAAGGCCAGAAACGGCGAGAAGTTCGGCGACGGTCACCCGTCCCTGCTGGACCGGCGGGTGCGCAACGCGCTGTTCATGGCCGTCGACCGCGAGGCCGTCATCGACAAGGTGTTCCGGGGCCACGCCGTCGAGGGCGAGGGCTACATCCCGCCGCGCTTCCAGGACTACTTCTGGAAACCGTCCGCGAGCCAGAAGCTGGCCTACGACCCGGCGAAGGCGGCCCAGCTGCTCGACCGGGCCGGGTACCGGAAGAACGGCGACGGCAAGCGCGTCGGCAAGGACGGCAAGCCCCTCACGTACCGGGTGCTGTGCCACGCCACCGACCCCAACGACAAGGCGGTCGGCAAGTACCTCCAGGAGTGGTGGGGCAAGCTCGGCATCGGCGTCCGGCTCAACTGCCTGGACAACGTGACCGACCCCTGGCTCGCCGGCACCTACGACCTGGCCTTCGACGGCTGGTCGGTCAACCCGGACCCGGACTTCGTGCTCTCCATCCACACCTGCGGCGCGCTCCCGGCCACCCCCGAGGACACCGGCGCCACCGACAACTTCATCTGCGACAAGAAGTACGACGAGCTCTACGCCCGCCAGCTCGCCGAGTACGACCCCGCCAAACGGGCGGACATCGTCAAGCAGATGGAGTCGCGGCTGTACGACCTCGGGTACATGAACGTCATGGCGTACCCGAACGCGGTCGAGGCCTACCGGACGGACCAGATCGAGTCGATCACGACGATGCCGGCGAAGGCGGGGAACATCTACGGTCAGGACGGCTACTGGAGCTGGTGGTCGGCGGTCCCCGCGGAGACCGGCGACTCCTCCGGCGGTTCGTCCACGGCCGTCGTGGCCGTCGTCGCCACGAGCCTCGTCCTGCTGATCGGCCTCGGCACGGTCGTGGCGGTGCGCCGCCGGGCCGGTGCCGACGACCGTGAGTGACCGGGCGCTGATGACCGCCGACACCACGCCCGCACTGGTCGAGGACCGGCAGCTGGGGCCGCGGGTGCGCAAGCGCTCCGCGTACCCGCGGTACCTGGCCGGCAAGGTGGCCGGCGCGGCCGTGTCGCTGCTGGCCGTCCTCGTCACCAGCTTCTTCCTCTTCCGGCTGATCCCCGGTGACCCGGTGAAGACCATGACCGGCGGCCGCCAGGTCTCGGCCGAGCAGCTGGCGGCCTACCGCGAGGAGTTCGGCCTCGACCTGCCCCTGTGGCGGCAGTTCACCGACTACTGCGGCAAGGCGCTCACCGGCGACTTCGGCACGTCGTACCAGTTCCGCGCGCCCGTGGTCGACAAGATCACCGAGGCGCTGCCCAACACCCTGCTGCTCACCGGCACGGCCTTCGTCCTGTACACCGTGCTCGGCGTCTTCCTGGGCACGCGCTCGGCATGGCGGCGCGGCAAACTCGGCGACCGGGTCAACACCGGCCTCGCCCTGACCCTGTACTCGATCCCGTCCTTCTGGCTGGGCCTGCTGCTGATCATCGTGCTGTCGGTGGGCATCGGCCCGCTGCCGGGCCTGTTCCCGACCGGCGGCATGGAGTCGGGCGGCGAGGAGGGCTTCGCCTACGTCCTGGACGTGGCGCACCATCTGGTGCTGCCGGTGATGACGCTGGTGGCGGTGGAGTACGGGCAGACGCTGCTGGTCACGCGGTCGGCGCTGCTGGACGAGATGGGCAGCGACTATCTGACGACCGCGCGGGCCAAAGGCCTGCGGGACGACCTCGTACGCCGCCGGCACGCCGTGCCGAACGCGCTGCTGCCGACCGTGACGCTGATCTTCATCAACCTCGGACGGACGGTGGCGGGCGTGATCCTGGTGGAGACCGTGTTCTCCTGGCCGGGCCTGGGCGGGCTGTTCTACCAGGCACTGAGCGTGCCCGACCTGCCGCTGGTGCAGGGCCTGTTCTTCGTGTTCGCCGCCGCGGTGATCCTGATGAACACCCTCGCCGACCTGGTCTATCCGCTGCTCGACCCCCGGGTGGCCCGATGACGACGCCGACCGGCACGGCCCCGAGCCCGCGCGCCCTGGCCCGGCAGCGCCGCCGGGCCTCCGTCACCCGCTTCTGGCGGCAGTACCGCGCCGAACGGGCAGGGCTGTACGGCCTGGCCGTGCTCGCCCTGTGCGCGCTGCTGGCACTGTTCGCGCCCCTGTTCGTCGGCTCCGACGTGAGCAGCGTGACGCGGGCTCCCGGTCGGCCGATGCAGAGCCCGAGCACCGAGTTCCCGCTCGGCACCGACCAGTTCGGGCGGGACCTGCTGGGCCTGGTGATCTGGGGCGCGCGCGTGTCGCTGCTGGTGGGACTGCTCGCGGCCGTGCTGTCGGTGGCGATCGGCACGCTGATCGGGGTCACGGCCGGGCATTTCAAGGGCTGGTACGCCACGGTGATGATGCGGATCACCGACTGGTTCCTGGTCATGCCGACGCTGGTGCTGGCGATCGCCCTGGCGACCGTCATGTCCCGCTCGCTGACCACGATCGTCGTCGCGATCGGCGTCACCACCTGGCCGACCACGGCCCGTCTGGTGCGCGCGCAGACCCTCGCCGTGGAGACCCGGCCGTACATCGAACGGGCGAAGGCGCTCGGCGGCGGCCACCGGCACATCATGTCCCGGCACGTCCTGCCCAACGTGATGCCGCTGGTGCTGGCCCAGACGACGCTGATCATCTCCTCGGCCATCCTCGCCGAGGCGACGCTGGCCTTCCTCGGCCTGGGCGATCCGACGGTCGTGTCGTGGGGCGGCCTGCTCCAGGACGCCCGGGAGGCGGGCGCGGTCAGTGCCGGGGACTGGTGGTACCTGGTGCCGCCGGGCATCGCCATCGCCGTGGTGGCGCTGGCGTTCACGCTGTGCGGGCGGGCCGTGGAGTCCGTCCTCAACCCCAGGCTGGGGGTGTCGCGTTGAGTCTGCTGGACGTCAGGAACCTGACCGTGACGTATCCGGGCGGCGCGGCCGCCGTGCGTGGGGTGGACCTGCGCCTGGACGCGGGCCGCAAGCTGGGCCTGGCCGGGGAGTCCGGCTGTGGCAAGTCGACGCTGGCGCTGGCCCTGCTGCGGCTGCTGCCGGCCGGGACCCGCATCACCGGGGAGGTCCTGCTCGACGGCGAGGACGTGCTGACCATGAAGTGGGGCCGGGTGCGGGCGGTGCGCTGGGCCGGGGCCTCCGTCGTCTTCCAGGGCGCGATGCACTCCCTGAACGCCGTGCACCGCATCGGCGACCAGATCGCCGAGCCGATCCTGCTGCACCGGAAGGCGACCCGGGCCGGGGCGAAGAAGAGGACCGGCGAGCTGCTGGAACAGGTCGGCCTGCCCGCGGCCCGCGCCGACGCCTACCCGCACGAGCTGTCCGGCGGCCAGCGCCAGCGCGTCATGATCGCCATGGCCCTGGCCTGCGATCCGCGCCTGGTCATCGCCGACGAGCCGACCACCGCGCTCGACGTGATGATCCAGGCCCAGATCCTGCGGCTCATCGAGCAGCTGGTCGCGGACCAGGACCTGGGCCTGATCATGATCAGCCACGACCTGGCCGTCCTGGCCGACACCTGCGACCGGCTGGCGGTGATGTACGCGGGCCGGGTGGTCGAGGAGGGTCCGGCGGCCCAGGTGTACGAGGACGCCCGGCACCCGTACGCCAGGGCCCTGTCGGCCGCGTTCCCGCGCATCGGCGACCCGGCCTCCCGGTTCGCGCCGCAGGGACTGGCGGGCGACCCGCCCGACCCGGCCGCGCTGCCGTCCGGCTGCACGTTCCACCCGCGCTGCCCGGTGGCGCTGGAGTCGTGCGCCGAGCAGGACCCGGCGCTGCGGGAGGCGGGGCCGGAACGCCGGGCGGCGTGCGTGCTGGCCGGGCCGCCGGGCGGGTCTCAGGCGGAGCCGCAGGATCCGGAAGCGCTGCAGGAAGCGAGGCCCGGCACGCCATGACCCTCTCCCCCACGGCCCCCGAGGCCGCCACGGCCCCGCTGCTGAGCGCCCAGGGCGTGCACGTCACCTTCCCCGGCCGGCACGGCGGCCCCCGGGCCCGCGCGGTGGACGGCGTCGACCTCGACATCCGCCCCGGCGAGATCGTCGCGCTCGTCGGCGAGTCCGGCTGCGGCAAGACGACCCTGGCCCGCAGTCTGCTGGGCCTGGTGGAACCCACGGCCGGCCGGGTCGCCTTCGACGGCCGCCCCCTGGAGTACTCCAGCCGTTCCCTGAAGACCTACCGCAAGCGTGTCCAGCTGGTCCTGCAGGACCCGAGCGGCTCCCTCAACCCCCGGCACACGGTGTACGACGCCGTCGCCGAGGGCCTGCGCATCCACGGCTTCCCGGGCGACGAGCGCACGGCGGTCGCCGAGGCCCTGTCCCGGGCCGGTCTGCGTCCCCCGGAGCGCTTCTTCCTGCGCTACCCGCACGAACTGTCCGGCGGGCAGCGCCAGCGGGTCGTCATCGCGGGCGCACTCGTCCTGGAACCCGAACTCCTCGTCGCCGACGAGCCGGTGGCCTCCCTCGACGCCTCGGTACGCGGCGAGATCCTCGCCCTGCTGCTCCGGCTGCGCACGGAACTGGGTCTGTCCGCGCTGGTCGTCACGCACGATCTGGGCCTGGCCTGGAACATCGCCGACCGGGTGGCCGTGATGTACCTGGGCCGGATCGTGGAGACGGGGGCGGTGGAACAGGTTTTGACGGCCCCCCGGCACCCCTACACCCAGGCCCTGCTGTCGGTCCTCCCGGAGGCCCCGGGCGCCCCGGTGATCCTCAGCGGCGAACCCCCGGATCCGTCACGCGTGCCGTCCGGTTGCCGCTTCCACGCCCGCTGCCAGATCCTGGCGGGCGGCGAGGCGGAGCGGGCGGGCGTGTCGGACGCGTGCAGACACCAGGACCTGAAGGTGCTGAGCGGGGGCGGAGAGTCACAGGTCGCCTGTCACTGGGCGACGTCCCCCAGGGGCGCGGGGAACTGCGCGACCGACCCGCACGGACCCGCAGTCGACCCACCGGCGGACTAGGCGACCTCGTCGGCCGCCACCAGCTCCCTGCACTTCTGCACGTCCCGACCCATCTGCTCCAGCAGCGCGTCCAGCGTGTCGAACTTCGCCTGCCCGCGCACGAACGCCAGGAAGTCGACCGCGACATGCAGCCCGTACAGATCCAGCCCGACCCGGTCGATGGCGTACGCCTCCACCGTCCGCTCGGTCCCCTCGAACTGCGGGTTCGTGCCGACGGAGATCGCCGCCGGCATCACTTCGCCCTGCGCGTGCAGCCAGCCCGCGTACACGCCGTCGGCCGGGATGGCGGTGTGCGGCAGCGTCTCCACGTTGGCCGTGGGGAAGCCCAGTTCGCGCCCGCGCTGGGCGCCCCGGACGACGACGCCCTCCACCCGGTGCGGCCGGCCCAGGATCTCCGCCGCGCCCTGGACGTCGCCCTCGGCGACCAGACGCCGCGTCAGCGTGGAGGAGAACGGCTCCCCGCCGCCCGCCTCACCCGTCACGTACAGGTCCACGACCTCGACCTCGAAGTCGTAGGTCTTGCCCTGTGTGGCGAGGAACTCCACGTTGCCGGCGGCCTTGTGGCCGAAGCGGAAGTTGGGGCCCTCGACGACCGCCTTGGCGTGCAGCTTGTCGACGAGCACCTTGACGACGAAGTCGGCCGGGGACAGCTTCGAGAACTCGGTCGTGAAGGGGAGGATGAGCACCGCGTCCACGCCGAGGTCCGCCATGAGTTCGGCGCGGCGGTGGTGCGGGGCGAGCAGCGGCGGGTGGCTGCCGGGGCGGACCACTTCGCTGGGGTGCGGGTCGAAGGTGACGACGACGACGGGCACGCCCAGCTCCCGGGCGCGGTCCACGGCATGCCGGATGATCAGCTGGTGTCCGCGGTGGACTCCGTCGTAGGAGCCGATGGTGACGACGCTGCGCCCCCAGTCCTGGGGGATGTCCTCCAAGCCACGCCAGCGCTGCACTGTGCCTGCTCCTTGTCGAAAAGCTCGTCGAACCCGTGTCCGGTCGGTTGTCCGTGGTGAGCGTACGCAGGTCTAAGGGTGCCATGCCGGGTCGCCGCCGCCCGCATCGGCATGGGGGCTGTGACCGGGCGCACGGCGCCCCGCCGGTCAGGCGGGGACGCGGACGCCCGCCAGGTTCTCGATCGTCCGGTGGGAGCTCGGCCCGACCAGGGCCGCCCACTCCTCCGGCGCGTCGGCGAGCCAGCCGGCCACGCGGGCGGCGAAGCCGGGCACGTGCCGTCCGAGGTCGACCAGTGCGCGGTCGAAGCGGCCCGCGCCCTCGGGGGTGCGGCCCAGGAGCAGGCCGACGCGGTGGACCAGGTCGCGCAGGTCGTCGCCGCCGTTGCGGGCGGCGGCGTGCAGCAGCGCGTCCAGGACGTCGGTGTCGTGCTCGCGGGCCAGGAGCGCCTCGCGCAGTTCCCGGCGCAGCGGGCGGGAGGCGGGGATGCCGGGCGGCGTGAGGACGCCGGCGAGGGCGCAGCGCAGCCGCACGGGGCCACCCTCCAGCAGGCCGGTGACCAGAGGCAGGAGCACGGCCCGGGCGGCGGGGCCCCGGTCGAGCCGCTGGTCCACGTAGGCGGCGACCGGCCCGGCCAGTTCCGGTCGCCGTCGCGCCGCCTGCCGGACGAGCGCGGCGACGCGCCGGGCCAGCCCGGGCGGGGTGGCGTCGGCGAGCGCCCGCAGCGCCTCGTCCGCGTCCGGCCGCTCCAGCCGTGCCGCGAAGGCGCCGAGCACCGGTTCGGGGTGGGTGAGCAGGGCCGTGGCGAGCGCGTCCGGCGGGAGGTGCGGGTCGCCCGCCGCGAAGTGCTCCAGCGCCCGGGGCAGGTAGCGGATCCGGGTGTGCGGGTCCTGGACGAGGAGCGCGAGGGCACCGCCGTGCAGGGCGTGGTCGGCCGGGCGGGCGAGCAGGGTGAGGGCCGCGTAGCGCAGCAGGGCGCGGTCGCCCCCGGTGGTGACGTGGGGGGCGACGCGCAGCCCGTGGGCCATCGCCGCGGCGCGCCGGGCCGACCGCTCGTCGCGTGCCCACCGGTCGGCGGCGCGGCACAGCGCCGACGGTTCCTCCTCGGCCAGTACCGCGAGCAGTTCGTCGGCCCGCCGGTGCGCCCGGTCGACGAGCACGTCCACCAGTTCGTCCAGGGCGCGGTGGCGGTGGGTGTGCAGCAGCGCCTGCGCGGCCAGGGCCACGGTCGCGTGCGGGGTGGCGGGCAGCGGCTGCTCGTCGTCGAACCAGTGGACGAGCTGCGGCTGCACGGTGACGGGGTCGGCGGCCAGCAGCCGCGCGACGGCGTCCAGGAAGCGGGGTCCGGCCTCGCACGGCGGTCCGTCGGCGTGCACCAGCCGTCCGAGCAGCGCGAACCGGGCGCCCTCGGCCAGCCGGAGGCCGGTCCAGAAGTCCGGCCCGAGCACGTCCGGCACGGGCCGCTCCTGCCGCCGCCAGGTCACGATCCGGTCGGCCAGCAGCCGCAGCACGTCGGTGTACGGCGTGGCGTCCGGCACGGCCGCCAGCGTCCCGGCCAGCAGCCGGGCGGCCCACCAGGACTCCGGGTCGGCCTCCAGGGCGTGCACCAGGCCGGCCAGGCGGGATGCCAGCGGGCCGGTGCCGTGCTGCCGTTCGAGGCAGAGCAGGGCCTGGACGACGGGTCCGACGCGGTGGTGCGGGACGGGCTCGGACGGTTCGTCCCGGCCGCGGTGGACGAGGGCGTGCAGGGCCTCGTCGAGATCGAGGTGCAGGCCGTGGAGCCAGTCGGCGAGCTCCTCGTGGGCGAAGCGGTAGCCCGCCCCGGAGGGTACGAGCAGGCCCTCGGCGAGCACGGCCGAAGCCCAGCCGGTGCCGCCGCCGAGACGCTCCGGGGCGGTTCCCCAGGGGAACACGGCCTCGAACGCCTCCCGGTCCAGGTCCCCGAGGCCCGGGCCGAGACTGCGCCGGGCGGCCTCGTGCACCTGCCCGGCGACCTTCGCGGCCAGCCGGCGTACGGCGGTGCCGCGCAGGCCGTGGCCGGCGGCCAGGCGCGTGGCGATCCGCAGGGCCATCAGGTCCACGTAGGCGGCGAAGACGTCGTTCCGGTCGAGCGTGGCGGCGGGCAGCTCCGGGGCGTCGGCGAGCGCGGCCCGGATCTCGGCGAGCAGACGGAGCGTGAGGGGGTGCCGGGCGTCCGTGCCGGCCAGGGCGCTGCGCGGGATGCCGAGGTGCTCGCGGGCCTCCCGGGCCTCGTCCTCGGTGAGATCGCCGAGCGGCACGCACGCGGGCCGGTGCAGCGGGTCCGACACCTCCTCCCAGTACTCCGCCCGGCAGGCCACCACCAGCCGCACACCCGTCTCGCGCAGCCACCGCAGCGTCCCGTCCGCCCAGTCGGCGAACCGGCGGGCCAAGGCCGGCGGCATCTCATCGGGACCGTCGAGCAGGAGCAGCAGGGGCCGGCCGAGAGCGGCAGCGCGGTGGGCGAGACGCTCAGGCGAGAGGTCACCGGGACCGGCCGGGGACGCGGCCGACGCGACGGCGACCGGAATCGCGACCCGCGCGGCAGCCGCGGCCGGAGAGGCAGCCCGGACGGCGCCCGCAGCCTCGGCGCTTACGGACGAGCCCCGCGCCACGGCCGGGACGGCCGGAGAGGAACCCCGCGCGGCAACCGCCGCAACCGAGGCGGCCGAAGACGAGCCCCATGCGGCGCCCACACCCGAGACAGCCGGGGACTCAGCCCGAGCGCCAGCCGCAGCCGAGGCGGCCGAAGTCGCAGCCCGCGCGGCGCCCACCACCGGGGCGGCCCGGGTCAGTGCCCGGCGGGCCGCGTCCGCCACCGACGTGTCGTCCTCCCGCAGGTCGCAGCCGCGCAGCCACAGCGTGGGATGTCCGCCGCGTGCGCGCCGGGCCGCGAGCGCGGCGAGTTCCGTCGTACGGCCGCTGCCCGGCGCCCCGACCAGACCGAGGACGGACTCCGGTCCCGACGCGAAGGCGCTGAACTCCGCTGCCACGGCCGCCCGTTCGACCGGTTCCGGGAGGCCGGGGGACCGGGGCGGGCCGTCCAGGGCCACCGAGACGCCGGTCAGTTCCAGTACTCCGGCCAGGTTGAGGTCGTCTCCGTACGCGGGGACCGTCGCCGCGTTCTCGGCGAGCAGGTCGGCCAGCGGGCCCGCCGCCCCCGGGACCCCCGGATGCAGGGGCACGGCGAACCCGACGTCTGCGTGGTGGGAGCGGAGCGCGGTGCCGAGGACGGCGACGACGGCTCCGGTCACCGCGTCCACCACCGGACCCCCGGCCGCTCCCCCGCCCAGCCTCAGCGCGTCCCGCCCCGCCGTGCCGACCGCCAGCTCCAGCGCGCCGTCGATGCGGTGGAAGCGGTCCGTGGCCGCGTACGTCACGCCGGTCGTGCCCAGGACCCGCGCCTCACGCCAGCCACCGGCGGCGATCCGCACATAGGTGCCGGTCCCGGCCCCGTGCCGGGCGGTGACGGGCAGCGGCGGCACGCCGAGCCCCTCGGTCCGGACGAGGGCCAGGTCGAGCGCGGGCAGTGGCGTGATCGCGTCGGCGGTCACGACCCGGCGGCGGTCGCCCGCCCCGTACAGCACGAGCCGGGGCAGACCGTCGACGGCCTCGTGGCTGGTGACGAGCGTGCCGTGGTGGTCGGCCAGGAAGCCGGTGCCCCGCGGGCGGCCCGCCAGGTCGTGGATACGCACGAGCGCCTCGTCCACAGGTGCCTGGTCCGCGCACTCCCCCGGTCCGGGGTGGCCCGGGGAGTCCGGTGCGCTGTCGTCCGTCTCCCGGGACCGGTTCCGCGACGTCATCGTCGACCCTCCCCGCCGTACACCCGTGCCCTGGTGTTCGACGTTAGGGGCGGGATGATCAGCGGGACAGATCGCTTCGCGAAAGCGCCCCCTTCCGCTCCCCCGGTTCACTCCGAGCGCCCGCACGGACGGGTGAACGGACGGGGGCGGCTGGATACACCCTAGGGGTGGGGGAACCGAGGGGGGACCGTGGAGCGGCGGCAGTGGAGGTACCCCGTGACCGCCGCTCCACGGGCGGACCCGCCCGGGGCGGGCCGTCAGCCGAAGACGGCCAGGCTCTTCGCCTTGCCCTTCTGCTCCTCCACGAGGGCGAGGAAGCGGCCCTCCGGGTCGAAGACGGCGACCGGGCCGGAGCCCGCGTACTGGTCGGGCATCTCCAGCCGCACGCCGTTGGTCAGCAGCTTGGCGCGGCGCGCGTCGACGTCCCAGCGGGGGAACGCGGCCGCGGCGGCCTCGGCGACCGGCATCACGGTCAGCTCCTGCTGGAGCTGGTCCAGGGTGCGGGCCGCGTCCAGCTTGTAGGGGCCGACGCGGGTGCGGCGCAGGGCGGTGAGGTGACCGCCGACACCGAGGTCGGCGCCCAGGTCACGGGCGAGGGCCCGGATGTACGTACCGGAGGAGCAGACGACCGACACGACCAGGTCGAGCACGGGCGTGCCGTCCTCGGCGACGGCGTCCCGGACGTCGTACACGCCGAAGGAGGAGACCGTCACGGGCCGGGCGGGGATCTCGAACTCCTCGCCCTCCCTGGCGCGCTTGTAGGAGCGCACACCGTTGATCTTGATGGCGCTGACCTTGGACGGCACCTGCATGATGTCGCCGGTCAGCTTGGCGATGCCGGCGTCGACGGCCTCGCGGGTGACCTCGGAGGCGTCGGTGGAGGAGGTGATCTCCCCCTCGGCGTCGTCCGTGAGGGTGTTCTGCCCGAGCCGGATGGTGCCCAGGTACTCCTTCTCGGTCAGCGCGAGGTGGCCGAGGAGCTTGGTGGCCCGCTCGACGCCGAGGACGAGGACGCCCGTCGCCATCGGGTCGAGGGTGCCGGCGTGCCCGACGCGTCGTGTCCGGGCGATGCCGCGCATCTTGGCGACGACGTCGTGCGAAGTGAAGCCCGACGGCTTGTCGACGATGACGAGGCCGTCGGGCGTGGAGTGCTTCTGGGTCATTCGGCGGTGTCGTCCGTCTCGTCGTCCTCGTCCGGCTTGCGGTACGGGTCGGCGTCACCGGCGTACTTCGCCCCGGCGGACGCCTCGCGCACCTTCTCGTCGGACTGGCGCGCCTTGTTGAGGAGGTCCTCGATGTTCCGGGCGGTGTCCGGGAGGGCGTCCATGACGAAGGTCAGGGTCGGCGTGAACTTCACCCCGGCGGCCCGGCCCACCTCGGAGCGCAGGACGCCCTTGGCGCTCTCCAGGCCGGCGGCGGCCGCCGCGCGCTCCTCGTCGTCCCCGTACACGGTGTAGAAGACGGTCGCCTCCCTGAGGTCACCCGTGACCCGGGTGTCCGTGATGGTGACGTGCGAGCCGAGCCGCGGGTCCTTGATCCCGCGCTGCAGCTTCTGGGCCACCACCTCTCGGATGAGGTCCGCCAGCCTCTTAGCCCGCGCGTTGTCGGCCACTGGTCCGTCTCCCGTTCTTTCCTGTCCGGTTCGTTCTCGGTTCGTCAGTCGTCTTCGCCGTGGAAGCGCCGCCTGACGGACAGCAGCTCCACTTCGGGGCGGGCGGCGACCAGCCGTTCGCACCGGTCGAGTACCTCGCTCAGGTGCCCCGCGTCGCCGGACACCAACGCGAGGCCGATGACCGCCCTGCGGTGGAGGTCCATGTGATCCACCTCGGCCGCGCTCACCGCGTACTTGCGCTGGAGCTCGGCGACGATGGGGCGGACGACGGAGCGCTTCTCCTTCAGCGACCGTACGTCGCCGAGAAGCAGGTCGAAGGACAGAGTCCCCACGTACATGTGTGTCCGGATGACCCGCCGGTACGGGATCGATGGCCCTGCGCTGTCAGAACGGCAGGAACACCAGGAACGTTACCGCGAACGGGCCGGGGGCTCGATCGGGTTTTCCGGTGCGCACCGCGCACCAACGGCCGGGCGGGGGGGGGGGGGGGGGGGGGGGCGGCGCGGGGCGGGGGCG
>NZ_JAPSKN010000015.1:0-36153 GCF_031181705.1 Streptomyces sp. | reverse complement strand
GGCCCCCCCCCCCACCACCGCCCGCCCGCCCGCCGCGGGGGGGGCCGCGTCGGCCGGTCCGGGGAACCGTGGGTGTCACACCCGCGGCTTCTCGCGCATCTCGTACGTCGCGATGACGTCGTCGACCTTGATGTCGTTGAAGTTGCCGAGGTTGATACCGCCCTCGAACCCTTCGCGGATCTCGGTGACGTCGTCCTTGAAGCGACGCAGGCCCTCGATGTTGAGGTTCTCCGCGACCACCTTGCCGTCGCGGATGAGGCGGGCCTTGGTGTTCCGCTTGACCTCGCCGGAGCGGATGAGAACACCCGCGATGTTGCCCAGCTTGGACGACTTGAAGACCTCGCGGATCTCCGCCGTGCCGAGCTCGACCTCTTCGTACTCCGGCTTGAGCATGCCCTTGAGGGCCGCCTCGATCTCCTCGATCGCCTGGTAGATGACCGAGTAGTACCGGACGTCCACGCCTTCGCGCTCGGCCATCTGCTGCGCACGCCCGGCGGCGCGCACGTTGAAGCCGATGACGATGGCGTCGGAACCCATGGCCAGGTCGATGTCGGACTCCGTGACCGCACCGACGCCGCGGTGCAGGACGCGGATGTCGACCTCTTCGCCGACGTCCAGCTGGAGCAGGGAGGACTCCAGAGCCTCGACCGATCCGGACGCGTCGCCCTTGATGATCAGGTTCAGCTGCTGGATCTCGCCGGCCTTCAGCACCTTGTCCAGGTCCTCCAGCGACACGCGGCGCGTGCGCTTGGCGAACGCGGCGTTCCGCTCGCGGGCGGCTCGCTTCTCCGCGATCTGGCGGGCCGTACGGTCCTCGTCGACCACGAGGAAGTTGTCGCCCGCGCCCGGGACGTTGGTCAGGCCCAGGACCTGGACCGGCGTCGACGGGCCCGCCTCGGTGACGAGGTTGCCGTTGTCGTCGTGCATCGCCCGGACTCGGCCGTACGCGTCGCCGACCACCATGGTGTCGCCGACCCGCAGCGTGCCGCGCTGGACGAGGACCGTCGACACGGCACCGCGGCCGCGGTCGAGACGGGACTCGATCGCGATGCCCTGCGCGTCCTGGTGCGGGTTGGCCCGCAGGTCGAGCGAGGCGTCGGCCGTGAGGATCACGGCCTCCAGCAGGGAGTCGATGTGCAGACCCTGCTTGGCGGAGATGTCGACGAACATCGTGTCGCCGCCGTACTCCTCGGCCACCAGCCCGTACTCGGTGAGCTGACCGCGCACCTTGGTCGGGTCGGCGCCCTCGACGTCGATCTTGTTGACCGCGACGACGATCGGGACCTCGGCCGCCTTGGCGTGGTTGAGCGCCTCGACCGTCTGCGGCATGACGCCGTCGTTGGCCGCGACGACCAGGATCGCGATGTCGGTCGACCGGGCACCACGGGCACGCATGGCGGTGAACGCCTCGTGACCCGGGGTGTCGATGAAGGTGATCTTGCGCTCTTCGTCGTTGACCTCGGTCGCGACCTGGTAGGCACCGATGTGCTGGGTGATGCCGCCGGCCTCGCCCGCGATGACGTTCGTCTTGCGGATGGCGTCGAGGAGCCGGGTCTTACCGTGGTCGACGTGACCCATGACGGTGACGACCGGCGGGCGGACCACCAGGTCCTCCTCGTCGCCCTCGTCCTCGCCGAACTCGATGTCGAAGGACTCGAGCAGCTCGCGGTCCTCCTCCTCCGGGCTGACGATCTGAACCGTGTAGTTCATCTCGTCGGCGAGGAGCTGGAGCGTCTCGTCGGAGACGGACTGCGTGGCCGTGACCATCTCGCCGAGGTTCATCATGACCGCGACGAGCGACGCCGGGTTGGCGTTGATCTTCTCCGCGAAGTCGGTGAGGGACGCACCGCGCGACAGGCGAACGGTCTCGCCGTTGCCGCGAGGCAGCATCACGCCGCCGACCGACGGGGCCTGCATGGCCTCGTACTCCTGGCGCCTCTGCCGCTTCGACTTGCGGCCACGACGCGCGGGACCGCCGGGGCGGCCGAAGGCGCCCTGCGTGCCACCGCGGCCACCCGGACCACCGGGACGACCACCGAATCCGGGACGGCCACCGCCGCCACCGGGACCACCGGGACGACCGGCGAAACCGCCACCGCCGCCACCGGGACCGCCGGGACGACCGGCGAAACCGCCGCCGCCGCCACCCGGACGACCGGCGAAGCCGCCGCCACCGGGACGACCGCCGCCGCCACCCGGACGACCGCCGCCACCGGGACCGCGGCCGCCGGGGCCACCGCCACCGGGACGCGGGCCGGCAGCCGGACGCTGCGGCATCATGCCGGGGTTGGGACGCGGACCGCCGGGACCGCCGCCGGGACGCGGACCGCCGCCCTGCGGACGGGGCATGCCGCCCGGCGTGGGACGCGCGCCGCCCGGAGCCTGCGGACGGGGACCGCCCGCCGCACCCTGGGGACGGGGACCGCCCTGGCCCTGGCCCTGCGGGCGCGGGGCACCGCCGGGGGCACCGGGGCCGCCCGGACGCGGGGCGCCGCCAGGACGGGGCGCCTGCGGGCGCGCCATGCCGGTGGAGCCACCAGAGGTGAACGGGTTGTTGCCCGGACGGGGACCCGCCGGACGGGCGCCGGGACGCGGGGCGCCGCCACCCGGACGCGGAGCGCCGGGACGGTCGCCGCGGTCACCACGGCCCTGGCCGCCCTGGCCGGGGCCACCCGGACGGGGAGCACCCGGGCGCGGCGCCTGGCCGGCCGGACGCGAGGCGCCCGGACGCGGGCCGGAACCCTGGGAGGGCTCGGCGGGAGCCGACGGCGGGGCCGTGAACTCGGGCGTGGTCGGAGCCGGGGACGCCGGGGCGGGCCGCGGCGCGGGCTTCGGGCCCGGGGTGGGACGGGGGCCGGGAGTGGCCGGCGCGGCGGGAGCCGCGGGCTTCTCGGCGGCGGCCGGCTTGGGGGCCGGCGGGCGCGGGGCGGCCGGACGGGCGGCCTGCGCCGGGGAGGGGGCTGCCGGCTTCGCCGGGGCAGCCTTGCGTGCGGGGGCGGACTTGCCGCCTCCGTTGCCCTGCTGGAGGGCGTCCGTCAGCTTGCGTACAACGGGCGCTTCGATGGTCGAAGACGCCGAACGGACGAATTCACCGAGCTCCTGGAGCTTGGCCATGACGACCTTGCTCTCGACACCGAACTCCTTGGCGAGTTCGTAGACCCGGACCTTAGCCACTTCGCTCCTTTGAGGTCCGGGTTGCGTCCGGACCGTCGCTAGTTCATGGGCGTACTCATCGCGTACTCATCGAGTGCTCATCGCAATCTCGACCTGCTTTCGACTCGCGAGGTACCTAGACCACACGGGGTTCCGTGCGGCACGTTCTTACGGTGTTGCCCGATCGGCAACTGTTGTCTGCTCGACGTATCGGCGCAACGCCTTTGTGTCGAGCGCTCCGGGGACGCGCAGTGCCCTCGGAAACGCCCGGCGGCGTACCGCCTGGTCCAGACAGACCTGGGCGGGGTGTACGTACGCACCCCGGCCGGGCAGCGTACCGCGTGGATCAGGGACGCACGCGTCCTCGATCGCCACGATCCGCAGCAGTTCAGTCTTGGCCGCTCGCTCCCGGCACCCCACGCAGGTGCGCTCGGGGCATACTCGGTCGCGTGTCCGGCCAGACACAGTTAAGTCTACCTCCCCTGACGCGCCTCACCCCTGCGGGGCAGCATTCGAACGATTGCAGCGCGTGAACCTGTCGTGATCTGAACGACTCACGTCTTGGATCCATTCCCCCGATGTGGCGTGGATCCAGCGTCGATCTTCGGCCGATCTGCCCGCGCCTACTCCGCGGCCGGCTCCGTGTCCGGGCGGATGTCGATCCGCCAGCCGGTCAGCCGGGCCGCGAGGCGGGCGTTCTGGCCCTCCTTGCCGATGGCCAGGGACAGCTGGTAGTCGGGCACGGTCACTCGGGCGGACCGGGTCGACATGTCGACGATGTCCACCTTGGAGACCCGGGCCGGGGAGAGCGCGTTCGCCACCATCTCGGCCGGGTCGTCCGACCAGTCGACGATGTCGATCTTCTCACCGTTCAGTTCGCCCATCACGTTGCGCACCCGGCCGCCCATGGGGCCGATGCAGGCGCCCTTGGCGTTCAGACCGGACCGGGTGGACCGTACGGCGATCTTGGTGCGATGGCCGGCCTCACGGGCGATCGCGGCGATCTCCACGGATCCGTCGGCGATCTCCGGCACCTCCAGGGCGAACAGCTTCTTCACCAGATTGGGGTGCGTGCGCGACAGCGTCACGGACGGGCCGCGGACGCCCTTGGCCACCCGGACGACGTACGACCGCAGCCGCATGCCGTGCGGGTAGGTCTCGCCCGGCACCTGCTCCTGCACGGGCAGGATGGCCTCCAGCTTGCCGATGTCGACCAGCACGTTCTTCGGGTCGCGGCCCTGCTGGACCACACCGGTGACGATGTCCCCCTCGCGGCCGGCGTACTCGCCGAGCGTCGCGTCGTCCTCGGCGTCGCGCAGGCGCTGCAGGATGACCTGCTTGGCCGTGGTGGCGGCGATACGGCCGAAACCGGACGGGGTGTCGTCGAACTCGCGGGGCTCCTGGCCCTCCTCGAGGTCGTCGGGGTCCTCCTTCGCCCACACGGTCACGTGGCCGGTCTCCCGGTTCAGCTCCACGCGCGCGTGGCGGCGGCTTCCCTCGGTGCGGTGGTAGGCGATGAGGAGGGCCGACTCGATCGCCTCGACCAGCAGGTCGAAGGAGATCTCCTTCTCCCGCACCAAGCCCCGCAGGGCACTCATGTCGATGTCCATGGCTACGCCTCCTCTTCCTTCTTGTTGTCCTTGCGGCTGAACTCGACCTGGACGCGTGCCCGGACGATGTCGTCGAAGGCGAGTCTGCGCGCGGTGGCCTTGCGGCCCTTGACCCCGGGCACCTCGGTGTCGACGCCGTCGTCGTCGACCTTCAGGATCCTGGCGACCAGCTCGCCGCCCTCGGCCAGCTGGAACTTCACCAGCCGGTCCGTGGCCCGGACGTAGTGCCGGTGTTCCGTGAGGAGGCGCTCCGCGCCCGGGGTGCCGACCTCGAGGGTGTACTCCCCCTCGCCCATCGCGTCCGTCTCGTCGAGCTTCGCCGAGAGCGCGCGGCTCACATCGGCGATCTGGTCCAGGTCCGCACCGGTGTCCGAGTCGACGGTGACGCGCAGCACACGCTTGCGGCCGACGGAGTCCACTTCGATCTCTTCGAGATCCAGGCCCTGGGAGGCGACGAGCGGTTCCAGCAGTTCCCGCAGCCTCTCGCTCTGGGTGGTGCTCATCCGGGTGACTCCTCGGCCGCGTGTGCTGTTGTGGGATGGGTCGCGTGTCTGGTCAAAGGGTATCCGGTCGCAGGGAGTGTTGCCGTCCACCGGGTCACGAACGGTGCCGCTGAGTGGTCCCGGGCGGGGGCCCGGGTACCGTGATCACGGGCGGGCAGCCCTTGCGGTCCCGTCCCTCCCGCACCCTCCCGCCGGTTTTCCCACCACGAGCCCCGAGGACGTCTGACGTGCCGTTCCCCTCATCGCCGCGCGCCCGCTCGGGGCCGCGCAGAAGGAGTCTGCTCGCGGTCGGTCCCGCGGCCCTCGCCCTGGCGGGCTGCACCGCCGGTAGGGAGGGGTCCGCGGACTCGGGCGACGGCCCCTCCGCCGCCGAGCGCCGGGCACGCGCGCGTGCGGCCCGGGACAGCGAGGGGCTCCTGGAGCGCTACGACGCGGTGATCGCCGCCCGGCCGGCGCTGGCGGGGCGTCTGGGACCGCTGCGGGAGGACGTCGTACGGCACGTCCAGGCGTTCGGGGTTGGCCGAAAAGCATCGCCCTCGGCGTCGGTCCCGGAGTCCGGTTCGTCCTCCCCGTCCGCTGCGGCCTCGCCGTCGGCCGCCGTGCCGGGCGACGACAAGGAGGCGCTGGCCGGGCTCGCCGCCGCGGAGCGTGAGCTCGCCGACCGGCGGTCCGAGGAGCTGCTCGGGGCGCCGGGCGAGCTGGCGCGGCTGCTGGCGTCGGTGGCGGCGGCCGGGGCGGCACACGTGTACCTGCTGACGAAGGGCGACGCGTGAACGAGGCGAAGGACCGGGAGCTGCGGGCCCTCCAGGCGGCTCTGGCGGCCGAGCACGCGGCGGTCTACGGGTACGGGGTCGTCGGCGGCAGGATCGGCGACGGGCAGCGCGCCGAGGCGCGGACGGCGTACGACGCGCACCGGGCGCGCCGGGACGCGCTGGTGCGTGAGGTGAAGGACCTGGGCGGCCGGCCGGTGGCGGCGGCCGCCGGGTACGCGCTGCCCTTCGCGGTGCCGGACGCGGCGGCTGCCGCGCGGCTCGCCGCCGAACTGGAGGACCGGGTGGCCGGGGTCTACTCCGACCTGGTGCGGGCCGCGGGCGGCGAGCGGCGGGCCCTGGCCGCCGAGGCACTGCGGGAGGCGGCGGTGCGGGCGGTGCGCTGGCGCGGGGAGAGCGTAGCCTTCCCTGGGCTCGCCGAGCGGGCGGGCACGGCCCCGTCCTCGGCGGCGCCGACGGCGTGACCCGCGCGGGGCACGCACCGCCACGAGCACGAAGGGAACGACTCGCGCATGGTTTTCGAACCGCCGCAGCGCCTGGTCAGGGCGCTCGGTGAGACGGCCCCGGACGGTGACGACTGGCTGGAGAAGCTGCCCGAGGCGGCACAGCGGGCCGTCGCGCTGCGCGAGTTGACCGTGGAGCGGGTGCAGGTGCCCGGCGGGCGCAGCAGCCTGGTCGTGCTGGTGCGCAGGGCCGACGGGTCCCCGGCCGTGCTCAAGCTGGTGCCGGGGCGGTCCCGGCCGGAGGCGGAGCGGGCCGCGCTGGCGCACTGGGCCGGGCGGGGTGCCGTGCAGCTGCTCGAACCGCCGCTGGGCTCCCGGCCGGCCGCGGACGGCGAGGTGTCCTCGTCGGCCGAGGGGGTGCTGCTGCTGGAGCGGCTGCATCCGGATGTGTCGGTGCGGTCCCTGCCGGAGGCGAAGGCGCTGCTGGAGGCGGCGGGGACGCTGCGGCGGCTGTGGGTGGAGCCGCCCGCCGGTTTTCCCTTCGAGACGGTGGCCGAGCGGACGGGGCGTCAGGCCGGGGCGATGCGGGCGCGGGCGCAGGCGGATCCCGAGGTGGCCCCGCTGGTGGACCTGGCGCTCGCGGCGCGCGAGGAACTGCTGGCCGCCCCGCCCGAACACCGGTTGCTGCACGGCACGTTCCGGCAGAGCAAGGTGCTCGCCGGGGAGCGGATGCCGTGGCTTGCCGTGGGGCCCGACCCGGTGGTCGGCGAGTGCGCGTTCGACCTGGCCCGGCTGGTCCGCGACCGGGTGGAGGATCTGATCGCGCAGCCGTCCGGCGCGGCGACGACCCGGCGCCGGGTGAAGCGGCTGGCCGAGTCGCTGGACGTGGACCAGGAGCGGCTGCGCGGCTGGACGCTGTTCCGGGCCGTGGAGTCGGGGGTGCGGGCGGCGCGGGTGGGGCGGCCCCGGGACGCGGAGCTGCTGCTGGAGTTCGCGGGCTGGCTGTGAGCGCCCCGGTCTCCCGGAGCGCTCACCCGGCCACCGCCGCGGGCTTCACGCCGTGAGGCGGGCGATGGCCTCCTCGACCGTCAGTTCCTCGCGCTCGCCGGTGCGGCGGTCCTTCAGCTCGACCACGCCCTCGGCGGCGCGGCGGCCCGCGACCAGGATCTGCGGGACCCCGATCAGCTCGGAGTCGGTGAACTTCACGCCCGGGGAGACGCCCGCGCGGTCGTCGACCAGGACGCGGACACCCGCCGCGGCCAGCTTCTGGGAGATGTCGAGGGCGAGTTCGGTCTGCAGGGCCTTGCCGGCGGCGACCACGTGGACGTCGGCCGGGGCGACCTCCTTGGGCCAGCACAGGCCCTTGTCGTCGGCGCTCTGCTCGGCGAGGGCGGCGACCGCGCGGGAGACGCCGATGCCGTAGGAGCCCATGGTGACGCGGACCGGCTTGCCGTTCTGGCCGAGGACGTCGAGCTTGAGGGCGTCGGCGTACTTGCGGCCCAGCTGGAAGATGTGGCCGATCTCGATGGCGCGGTCCAGGACGAGGCCCGTGCCGCACTGGGGGCAGGGGTCGCCGTCCTGCACGACGACGACGTCCACGTAGGCGTCGACCTCGAAGTCACGGCCCGCGACGACGTTCTTGGTGTGCGTGCCGGCCTTGTTGGCGCCGGTGATCCAGGACGTGCCCGGGGCGACGCGCGGGTCGGCGATGTAGGTGACCTTGTCCAGGCCCTGCGGTCCGACGTAGCCGCGGACCAGGTCGGGGCGGGCCGCGAAGTCGGTCTCGGTGACCAGCTCGACGCCGGCCGGGGCGAAGTGCGCCTCGACCTTGTCCATGTCGACCTCGCGGTCGCCGGGGACGCCGACGGCGACGATCTCGCCGTCGACCTTCACGAGCAGGTTCTTCAGCGTGGCCGAGGCCGGGACGCCGAGGGAGGCGGCGAGGGTCTCGATGGTCGGGGTGTCCGGCGTGGGGATGTCCTCGGCGGCCGGGACGCCCGCTGCGTCGACGGGCTTCAGCTCGTACGTGATCGCCTCGGTGTTGGCGGCGAAGTCGCAGTTCGGGCAGTCGGCGAAGGTGTCCTCGCCGGCCTCAGCCGGGGCCAGGAACTCCTCGGACTTGCTGCCGCCCATGGCGCCGGCGGTCGCGGCGCAGATGCGGTAGTCCAGGCCGAGGCGGGCGAAGACGCGCTGGTAGGCCTCGCGGTGCAGGGCGTAGGACCGGGCGAGGCCCTCGTCCTCGGTGTCGAAGGAGTAGGAGTCCTTCATCAGGAACTCCCGGCCGCGCAGGATGCCGGCGCGCGGCCGGGCCTCGTCACGGAACTTGTTCTGGATCTGGTAGAGGATCACGGGCAGGTCCTTGTAGGAGGACGCCTGGTCCTTCACCAGCAGGGTGAAGATCTCCTCGTGGGTGGGGCCGAGGAGGTAGTCGCCGCCCTTGCGGTCCTGCAGGCGGAACAACTCGGCGCCGTACTCGTTCCAGCGGCCGGTCGCCTCGTAGGGCTCGCGCGGCAGCAGGGCGGGGAGCGACACCTCCTGGGCGCCGATGGCGTCCATCTCCTCGCGCACGATGCGCTCCACGTTGGAGAGGACCTTCTTGCCGAGGGGCAGCCAGCTCCAGATGCCGGCGGCGGTGCGGCGTACGTAGCCGGCGCGGACGAGGAGCTTGTGGCTGAGGACCTCGGCGTCGGCCGGGTCGTCGCGCAACGTCTTCGCCAACAACTGGGACATGCGCTGGACCGGTGCGTTCGCCATGGTTTCTCTGCTCCTGCTGCTGGGGGTCCCCCCGCCCGGGCGGGGCCGAGAGTGGGGGAAGGTGTTGGCAGGAGGTTATCCGGGCGGTGCTGGGCGGCGGAAATCGGTTAACGGCGCAGCAGCGGGAGCGGGGCGCCCATCACGGCGTAGGGCTTGGGGGCGCTCGGGAAGAGCACCTGGCGGGCCAGGTCCCGGTAGCCGAGGGAGCGGTACAGGGCGCGGGCGGGGCTGTCGGTGTCGATCGCGGAGAGGATCGAGCGGGGTTCGTCGGCTCCGTCGGTGATCGTGGTGATCAGGGAGCGGCCGATGCCGCGGTTCTGGTGGCCGGGGTGCACGTGCAGCTCGGTGATCACGAAGGAGTCGTCGAGCCAGTGGTCGTGGTGCTGGGCGCGCAGGTAGGGCTCCACGACGGTGGACCACCAGTGGGTGCGGTCGTTGGGCATGCCGTAGACGAAGCCGACGAGGCGTCCGCCGGTGGTCGCGCCGAGGGCGCGGGCGCCGGGGTAGGTCATGTGGCGCAGGACGATCTGGCGGCGGACGGCGACTTCGTCCGGGCCGAGGCCGAAGGCGACGGCTTGGACGGCCAGGGCCTCGTCTACGTGGGCGGAGAGGTCGAGGGGGCCGATCACCAGGTCCATGGCGGGGAGCCTACAGGGGGGTTCCGGTCGTCGTCCGGGCGCTTCAGAACAGAACGCTCATGAAGGCGCCGACCTCCTGGAAGCCCACGCGCTGGTAGGTCCTCCTGGCCGCCGTGTTGAAGTCGTTCACGTAGAGGCTGGCGACCGGGGCCACGTCCGCCAGGGCGTAGCGCAGCACGGCCGCCATGCCCGGGGCCGCCAGGCCGGTCCCCCGGTACTCGGGGGCCACCCACACGCCCTGGATCTGGCACGCGCGGTCCGTCGCGGCGCCGATCTCCGCCTTGAAGGCGACCTTGCCGTCCGCGTCGAAGCGGGCGAAGGCGCGGCCCGAGCCGACGAGTTCGGCGACCCGGGCCTGGTAGAGCAGGCCGCCGTCGCCGGCCAGCGGCGAGACACCGACCTCCTCGGTGAACATCGCCACGCACGCCGGCAGGATCGTTTCCATCTCGTCCTTGCGGACGCGGCGCACGTACGGGTCGGGGGTGACGTCGTCCGGCAGCCGGTCGGTGACCATGAGCGGCTGGTGGCGGCGGACCTCTCGGGCCGGACCCCAGTGGGGCTCCAGGAGCCGCCACAGGTCGGCGGTGGGCCCGGACGGGCCGACGATGGAGGAGCAGCGGCGGCCGGAGCGGCGGGCGCGGTCGGCGAAGGCGCGGACGGCACGCGGACCGGCGCAGATCGGGACGAGGTTGGCGCCCGCGTAGCACAGGGAGGTGAGGATGCCGTCCTCGTACCAGCCCCACATCTCCCCGCCGAGCCGCCACGGATCGAGACCGGCGATCTGTACCCGGGACGTCACGAAGGCGTTCGTGACCGGCTCGCGGTCGAGGACGGCGAGCGCGGCGTCCAGGTCGCTCGGTTCGAGGACCCGTGAGGTGGTCTGCGTCAACACGTGCGGGGCCTCACACACTGGGGTCGGCTGGTCTCCGCACTATAGCTGCGGTGCCAGGGCGCGGCGCCGTGGAGCTCGGGAGTGACGGTCTGCCGGCGGATCGGACGCGTGGCGGCATGTCGCGCCCACGCGGCGGAGCCGCGTACCCCCAACACGGCCCCGCCCCGCCGGCGGTGTGAAGAGGCTCAGCCCGCGACCGCCACCGACGGCTCGCCGGAGGCCACGCCGTCCTTCTCCATCTGCTCGGCCAGCTTCATGGCCTCCTCGATGAGGGTCTCCACGATCTTGGACTCGGGGACGGTCTTGATGACCTCGCCCTTGACGAAGATCTGGCCCTTGCCGTTGCCGGAGGCGACGCCGAGGTCGGCCTCGCGGGCCTCACCGGGGCCGTTGACGACGCAGCCCATGACAGCGACGCGGAGCGGGACCTCCATGCCGGTCAGGCCGGCGGTGACCTCTTCGGCCAGCTTGTAGACGTCGACCTGGGCGCGGCCGCAGGAGGGGCAGGAGACGATCTCCAGGCCGCGCTGGCGCAGGTTCAGCGACTCCAGGATCTGGATGCCGACCTTGACCTCCTCGGCGGGGGGCGCGCTCAGGGACACCCGGATCGTGTCGCCGATGCCCTGGGAGAGCAGGGCGCCGAACGCGACCGCCGACTTGATGGTGCCCTGGAAGGCGGGGCCGGCCTCCGTGACGCCGAGGTGCAGCGGGTAGTCGCACTGCTCGGCGAGCTGCTTGTAGGCCTCGATCATGATGACCGGGTCGTTGTGCTTGACGGAGATCTTGATGTCGCGGAAGTCGTGCTCCTCGAAGAGGGACGCCTCCCACAGGGCCGACTCGACCAGGGCCTCGGGGGTCGCCTTGCCGTACTTCTGCAGCAGGCGCCGGTCGAGGGAGCCGGCGTTGACGCCGATGCGGATCGGGGTGCCGTGGTCGCGGGCCGCCTTGGCGATCTCCTTGACCTTGTCGTCGAACTGCTTGATGTTGCCGGGGTTGACGCGGACCGCCGCGCAGCCGGCCTCGATCGCGGCGAAGACGTACTTCGGCTGGAAGTGGATGTCGGCGATGACCGGGATCTGCGACTTGCGGGCGATGGTGGCCAGGGCGTCGGCGTCGTCCTGGGTGGGGCAGGCGACCCGGACGATCTGGCAGCCGGAGGCGGTCAGTTCGGCGATCTGCTGGAGGGTCGCGCCGATGTCGGACGTGCGCGTGGTGGTCATCGACTGGACCGAGACGGGGGCGTCTCCGCCGACCGCGACGGACCCGACCTGGATCTGGCGGCTCTTCCGGCGCTCGGCGAGCTTGGTCGGAACGGACGGCATGCCGAGAGAAATCGCAGTCATCTGCTGTGCAACCCCAAGTCGTGGATCAAGGTCCGGTCCCGTGAGCAGCGGGCTCCGAGCTTCGAGATTACGGCACCGGCACCGGCACGGGCACATCCCACCCGCGGTGCCACCCGATGGGAGGCGGCCCGGCCGAAACCCTGCCGGACCGCCGTGAACTCCGTATGACTAGGAGATTCTCACCGGGTTCACCACGTCCGCGATCAGGACGAGGATGGTGAAGCAGATGAAGATGCCCGCGACCACGTAGGCGACCGGCATGAGCTTCGCCACGTCGAAGGGGCCCGGGTCGGGGCGGCGCAGCAGCCGGGCGAGGTGGCGGCGCAGCGACTCCCACAGGGCGCCCGCGATGTGGCCGCCGTCGAGCGGCAGCAGCGGCAGCATGTTGAACAGGAACAGGGAGAGGTTGAAGCCGGCGACCAGCATCAGGGCCATGGCCAGCTGCTGCGTGGGCGGGATGTCGAGGGTGAAGATCTCACCGCCGACGCGGGCCGCGCCGACCACGCCCATGGGTGAGTCGGCCTCGCGCTCGGCGCCGTCGAAGGCCGCGTTCCACAGGGCCGGGATCTTGCCCGGGAGGGCGGCGAGGGAGTCGACGGCCTCGCCGATCCGGTCGCCCATCCACGTCACGGAGTCGCCGAAGTCCTGTTTGACCACGCCGGTGGCGGCGCTGAAGCCGAGGAAGCCGGCCTGGACGTACTGCCCCTCGACGATCTGACCGCCGGCGTCCTTCTTGGCGACCTGGTTCGTGGCGATCTTCGCGTGCAGGGTGACGGCCCGGCCGTCCCGCTCGACGACGATCGGCACCTCCTTGCCGGGGTTGGCGCGGATCAGGTCCGACAGCTCGTTCCAGTCGTCGGTGCGGGTGCCGTCGAAGGAGACGATCTTGTCGCCCGCCTTGAGGCCGGCCGCCGCGGCCGGGGAGGCCGGGTCGCCCTTGACGCACTTGTCGCGGTTCTCGCTCTGCGCGATGACGCACTGGGAGACCGAGCTGACCGAGGTGGTCTGCTGGGTGATGCCGAAGCCCATGAGGACGGTGAGGAAGAGCACCACCGCGAGGATCAGGTTCATGAAGGGGCCGGCGAACATCACGATCACGCGCTTCCAGGGGGCGCGCGTGTAGAACATGCGGTTCTCGTCGCCCGGCCGGAGCTCCTCGTAGGCGGCGGAGCGGGCGTCCTCGATCATGCCGCGCCACGGGGAGGTGGAGCGGGACTCCAGGCGGCCGTCCGGGCCGGGCGGGAACATCCCGATCATGCGGATGTACCCGCCGAACGGAATGGCCTTGATGCCGTACTCGGTCTCGCCCCTCTTGCGCGAGAAGATCGTCGGGCCGAAGCCGACCATGTACTGCGGCACGCGGACGCCGAAGAGCTTGGCGGTGGACAGGTGCCCCAGCTCGTGCCACGCGATCGAGAACAGCAGGCCGACCGCGAAGAGGACTATGCCGAGGATGAACATCAGGGTCGTCATGCACGGGCCTCCGCCGTCTGTGCCGCCAGTTCCCGGGCCCGGGTGCGCGCCCAGGTCTCCGCTTCGAGGACGTCCGACACGGTGAGCGAGGTTCCCGCCCGCGGGGTGCCGTGCTCCTCGACGACCCTGGTGACGGTGTCCATGATCCCGTTGAACGGCAGCGCGCCCCGGCGGAACGCCTCCACGCACTCCTCGTTGGCCGCATTGAACACCGCCGGGGCGGTGCCCGCGAGTTCGCCGACGTGCCGGGCGAGGTTCACCGAGGGGAAGGCCTCGTTGTCCAGCGGGAAGAACTCCCAGGTCGAGGCCTTGCTCCAGTCGAAGGCGGGGGCGGCGTCGGGGACGCGCTCGGGCCAGCCGAGGCCGATGGCGATCGGCCCGCGCATGTCGGGCGGGGTCGCCTGGGCCAGTGTCGATCCATCCGTGAACTCAACCATCGAGTGGACATACGACTGGGGATGCACGACGACCTCGATGCGGTCGAAGGGAATGTCGTAGAGGAGGTGGGCCTCGATGACCTCCAGGCCCTTGTTGACGAGGGTCGCGGAGTTGATCGTGATGACCGGGCCCATGGCCCAGGTGGGATGGGCCAGGGCGTCCTCGACGGTGACGCCGGCCAGCTCGGCCTTCGTGCGGCCGCGGAAGGGGCCGCCGGAGGCGGTGACGACCAGCTTGCGCACGTCGGCGCGGGTGCCGGCGGCCAGTGCCTGGAAGAGGGCCGCGTGCTCGGAGTCGACCGGGATGATCTGCCCGGGCTTGGCCAGGCCCTTGACCAGCGGGCCGCCGACGATCAGCGACTCCTTGTTGGCCAGCGCCAGGGTGCGGCCCGCCTCCAGGGCGGCGAGGGTCGGGGCGAGTCCGATGGAGCCGGTGATGCCGTTCAGGACGGTGTGGCAGTCGGAGGCGGCGAGCTGGGTGGCCGCGTCGGGGCCGGTGAGGATCTCGGGGAGCGGCTCGCCGGTGCCGTACTGCGCGGTGAGCGCCTCGCGCAGGGCCGGTACGACGTCCTCCCGGGCCACGGCGACCGTGCGCACGCGGAGCCGGTGCGCCTGCTCGGCGAGGAGGGCGACCCGGCCGCCGTTGGCCGAGAGGCCGGTGACCCGGAAGCGGTCGGGGTTGCGCAGCACGAGGTCGATGGCCTGGGTGCCGACGGACCCGGTGGAGCCGAGGATCACCACGTCCTTCGGGCCGTCGCCCGCCACGGGGTCGTAGACGAGGTGCGGGTCGGCGAGGGGGGCTGGACTGTCGCTCATCCCTCCATTGTTGCCGTAAGGCTCGTGTGTGAGGACAGCGCATCCCCATCCTGGGGGCGCGCGCCGCAGTGGTTCGCGCCCCCCAGGGGCCCGGGTTTACCGGATCGGGCGGTGGAGGTTCTCCTTCTGCGACGGACCCGGGGTCGCGTCGGCGATCCAGGGGCCGTCGCCGGACGGGTCGACGATGCCCTGCTCCAGCCACGCGTAGGTGCCGGACAGGACGCCCTTGACGACCTTGCGGTCCAGGTCGTCGGTGTTGGTCCACAGCCGGGTGAAGAGCTCCTCGACGCGGATGCGGGCCTGGCGGCAGAAGACGTCGGCGAGCTGGTAGGCCTCGCGGCCGTTCTCGCCCCGGGCGCGCAGGTGCTCGGCGCGGACGCAGGCCGCGCTCATGGCGAACAACTCGGCGCCGATGTCGACGATCCGGCCGAGGAAGCCCTGCTTGGACTCCATGCGGCCCTGCCAGCGGGACATGGCGTAGAACGTGGAGCGGGCCAGTTTGCGGGAGGTGCGCTCGACGTAGCGCAGGTGCCCGGAGAGGTCGACCTCGTGCTTGAACTCGGTGTACGAGGTCGGCAGCCGGCCCGGGCCTGCGACCAGCTTGGGGAGCCACTTGGCGTAGAAGGCGCCCGCGTGCGCGCCGGCCTTCGCCTTGTCGCCGAGGGACTTCTCCGGGTCGATGAGGTCGCCGGCGACGGAGAGGTGGGCGTCGACGGCCTCGCGCGCGATCAGCAGGTGCATGATCTCGGTCGAGCCCTCGAAGATGCGGTTGATGCGCAGGTCGCGCAGCAGCTGCTCGGCCGGGACGCCGCGCTCGCCGCGGGCCCTGAGCGACTCGGCCGTCTCGAAGCCCCGGCCGCCGCGGATCTGGACGAGTTCGTCGGCCATCGTCCAGGCCATCTCGGAGGCGTACAGCTTGGCCAGGGCGCCTTCGATGCGGATGTCGTTGCGGTCCTCGTCGGCCATCTGCGAGGCGAGGTCGGTCACGGCCTCCAGGGCGAAGGTGGTGGCCGCGATGAAGGAGATCTTGGAGCCGACCGCCTCGTGGTGCGCGACGGGCTTGCCCCACTGCTCGCGGGCCGCCGACCACTCACGGGCGATCTTCAGGCACCACTTGCCGGCCGCGACACAGGACGCGGGCAGGGACAGCCGCCCGGTGTTGAGGGTGGTCAGGGCGATCTTCAGGCCCTGGCCCTCCTCGCCGACGCGGTTGGCCGCCGGGACGCGGACCCGGTGGAAGCGGGTGACGCCGTTCTCGATGCCGCGCAGGCCCATGAAGGCGTTGCGGTTCTCGACGGTGACGCCCGGCGAGTTCGTCTCCACCACGAAGGCGGTGATGCCGCCGCGGTGGCCCTCGCTCTTCGGCACCCTGGCCATGACGACCAGCAGGTCGGCGACGACCCCGTTGGTGGTCCACAACTTGACGCCGTCCAGGACGTAGTCGTCGCCGTCGGGCACGGCCGTGGTGGCCAGGCGGGCCGGGTCGGAGCCGACGTCGGGTTCGGTGAGCAGGAAGGCGCTGATGTCGGTGCGGGCGCAGCGCGGCAGGAAGCGCTCGCGCTGTTCCTCGGTGCCGAACAGCTTCAGCGGCTGGGGCACGCCGATCGACTGGTGGGCGGAGAGCAGCACGCCGATCGCCGGGCTGGCGGAGCCGGCCAGGGCGAGGGCCTTGTTGTAGTACACCTGGGTGAGGCCGAGACCGCCGTACTTGGTGCCGATCTTCATGCCGAAGGCGCCGAGCTCCTTCAGTCCGTCGATCACCTCGTCGGGGATGCGGGCCTCACGCTCGATGAGGGCCGGGTCGACCTTCGTCTCGACGAAGTCGCGGAGCTTGGCGAGGAACTCCTCGCCGCGCTGGGCCGCCTCGTCCTCGGGGACGGGGTGGGGGTGGATGAGGTCGAGCCGGAAGCGGCCGAGGAACAGCTCCTTGGCGAAGCTGGGCTTGCGCCAGTGCTGTTCCCGGGCGGCCTCCGCCACCTCACGGGCCTCCCGCTCGGTGACGGCGGGACGGGAAGAGGGGGTGGTTGAAGCGGACATGAGGGGCACCTCGCCGCATCTAGGTAGATGGAGGACCGTTTCGTTACCGACCAGTGCTACTGGATCGTTGGTACCCGAAACCGGACGCTCCCACCAGCCCTCGCGCGTCCGTTCGGCCGAAAGGCGGGGAGGGCGCGCGACACTTGAAGGGCGCCCGGTGAGGGTGTTGCATCGGGGTGTCTCCCCGAGGCCGGACCGCACCCGGAATTCGGTATCGAAGCGCTTCGACAGCCTATGGACACCCGCCGTCCGCTGAAGCTACTGTCGACCCACCCTCACCCGTTCATATCAGCACGGCGCGCTGTCGAAGCGCTTCACAAAAGTTGGAGAGCCGGATGGTCACCCTCGCCGAGGTCGCCCAGCACGCCGGAGTCTCGGCGAGCACGGTGAGCTATGTCCTCAGCGGCAAGCGGTCGATCTCCTCGACCACCCGGCAGCGGGTCGAGCGGAGCATCCGCGAACTCGGGTACCACCCGAACGCCGGGGCCCGCGCCCTGGCGAGCAGCAGGTCGAACATCATCGCGCTGATGGTCCCCCTGCGTACGGACATGTACGTGCCGGTGATGATGGAGATCGCCATCGCGGTGGCCACCACCGCGCGCACGCACGGCTACGACGTGCTGCTGCTCACCGGCGAGGAGGGGCCCGACGCGGTGCGCCGCGTCGCGGGCAGCGGCCTCGCCGACGGGATGATCCTGATGGACGTCGAACTCGACGACGAGCGGCTGCCGTTGCTGCGGGCGACGGACCAGCCGTCGGTGCTCATCGGGCTGCCCGCCGACACCGCCGGACTGACCTGCGTCGACCTGGACTTCCGGGCCACGGGCGCGCTGTGCGTGGAGCACCTGGCGAAACAGGGGCACCAGGACATCGCTGTCATCGGCGAGGCACCCGCGGTCTACGAGCGGCACACGGGCTTCGCCGAGCGCACCCTCGACGGCCTGCGCTCCCGCGCGCGCGAGCTGGGCGTGCGGCTGCTGCACCGGCCCTGCGAGGGCGGGTACGACGCCGTTGCGGTCACCCTCGCCCGGATCCTCGACGAACGCCCGGACACCTCGGGGCTCATCGTGCAGAACGAGTCGGCGGTCGAGCCGCTGCTCGCCCTGCTGCGGCAGCAGGGCCGGGCCGTGCCGGAGGACGTGTCGGTGGTCGCGATCTGCCCCGACCAGGTGGCGACGCAGGCCTCGGTGCGGCTGACCTCGGTCGCCCTGCCCGCGCAGGAGATGGGCCGGCACGCCGTGGAACAACTGGTCGCCAAGCTGGAGGGACGCGGCAGCGACGAGGTCGTGCTGCTCGCCCCCGAGCTGACGGTCCGGGCGAGCACGGGACCGGCCCCGAGCCGCCCGTAGGCACCCCCGGCCCGGGCGTCTCCCGCCCGGCCGTCTGCGCACCTCGCCTCCTTTCGGGGCACCCCCTGTCCGCACTCCTCCAGGAGCACAGGAGCACGCGTGAATCTGCCTGCTGACACCCGGCCCCAGGTGAGCCTGGCGCAGTCCTCCCCCACCGTCGGCACGTTCCGTGAGCGGGGCGGCGCGCTGGAGTGGAGCGGCCGCCAGGAGACCGTGCGGATCGAGCCGTGGGGTCCGGACGCGGTCCGGGTCCGGGCCCGGCTCGGCGGCCCGATCCTCGACGGGCTCCCGGGCGCCCTGCTCGACGAGGCCCCCGCGGCACCGTGCACGGTGAAGATCGAGGACGTCGGCGGCCGGCTGACCGTGGGCGCGCTCACCGTCGAGGTGGACGCCGGGGGCCTGATCCGCTTCCTGCGCACCGAGGACGGCGGCGAGATCCTCGCCGAGGACCGCGCCCACTTCTGGTGGCCCGGCCCCCGGCTCTACACGGCCGTCGGCAACGGCCACCACCGTCTGGAACAGCGCTTCGCCGCGTACGACGGCGAGAGGCTCTACGGGCTCGGACAGCACCAGCACGGGCGCCTGGACCAGAAGGGCCTGGTGCTGGACCTGGTCCAGCGCAACGCCGAGGTCGCCATCCCGGTGCTCACCTCAAGCCGCGGTTACACGCTGCTGTGGAACAACCCGGCGATCGGCCGTGTCGAACTCGCCCACAACGGCACCCGGTGGGTCGCCGACTCGGCCCGCCAGATCGACTACTGGATCACCGCGGGCGCCCCGGCCGACGGGCAGCGCCGCTACAGCGCGGTGACCGGCCGGGCGCCGATGCTGCCGGAGTGGGCGGCCGGCTTCTGGCAGTGCAAGCTGCGCTACCGCACACAGGACGAACTCCTGGCGGTGGCCCGCGAGTACAGGCGGCGGGGCCTGCCCGTCTCGGCGATCGTCTGCGACTTCTTCCACTGGACGCACCTCGGCGAGTGGAAGTTCGATCCCGCCGAGTGGCCGGACCCGGCGGCGATGGTGCGGGAGCTGAGGGAGCTGGGCATCACGCTGGTGGTCAGCGTCTGGCCCTCGGTCTCGCCCCTGTCCGAGAACCACCCGGTCATGGAGCAGCGCGGGTACTTCATCGGCACCCAGTACGGCCCGACGGCGCACGCCGACTGGCCGGACAAGGAGGTCGCCTCGACCGTCCAGGTGGCCTTCTACGACGCGACCAACCCCGAGGCCCGGGAGTTCGTGTGGTCGAAGGTGAAGGAGAACTACCTCGACCCGTACGGCATCACGGCGTTCTGGCTGGACGCCTGCGAGCCGGAGCTGAAGCCGGGGTTCCAGGAGAACCTGCGCTACTGGGCGGGACCGGGCCTGGAGGTCGGCAACATGTACCCGGCCGAGAACGCCCGCACCTTCCACGAGGGTTTGACGGCGGCCGGCGAGACCGAGGTCGTCACCCTCAACCGCTCGGCCTGGGCGGGCAGTCAGCGCTACGGCGCCGCCCTGTGGTCCGGGGACATCGGCACCGACTTCCCGACCCTGCGCCGGCAGATCGCGGCCGGCCTCAACACGGCGCTGTCGGGCATCCCCTGGTGGAACACCGACATCGGCGGCTTCCACGGCGGCGACCCGGACGATCCGGCGTACCGGGAGGTGATGGTGCGCTGGTTCCAGTTCGGCGCGCTGTCCCCGCTGATGCGGCTGCACGGCTTCCGCGACCCGGGCATGCCGCTGGGCCCGGAGATGACCGGGGGGCCCAACGAGGTGTGGTCCTACGGCGAGGAGGCCGGGGCCGTCCTGGAGAAGTACCTGCGGCTGCGCGAGCGGCTCAAGCCGTACGTGCTGGAGGTGATGCGCGCGGCCCACGAGGAGGGGCTGCCGGTGATGCGGCCGCTGTTTCTGGAGTTCCCGGGCGACCAGGCCACCTGGTCGGTCGACGACTCCTACCTCTTCGGCCCGGACCTGCTGGTCGCCCCGGTGCTGACGGCCGGTGCCACCGCCCGGACGGCGTATCTGCCGGCCGGGGCCGTCTGGACGGACGCCTGGACGGGTGAGACGTACCAGGGCGGCCGGGCCGTGACGGTCGACGCCCCGCTGGACCGGATCCCGCTGTTCCTGCGGGACGGGGCGCGGCTGCCCGTGGCGGAGTAGCCGTGCCGGGGGTGGCCGGACCGATCGGGTCGTCCGGCCACCCCCCTGGCCGGGGTCAGCCGCCGCTGACGGTCAGGTTGTTGGTGGTGAAGTTCAGTCCGCCGGACGACGAGGTGATCTCGTAGCCGAACTGCACGTCACCGATGGTCTCGTTGCCCATCCACTTCTTGGTGTCCTTGATCCACTTCAGGATCGGCAGGATGTCGACGCTGCCGGAGCTGGAGTCGGACGTGCGCAGGAACGAGAAGACCTCGTTGGCGCCGTTGTTCCCCTTGTAGACGTTCCAGGTGTGGCCGCCGAGGGTGACGCTGCCCTGGGAGGTGCCGAGCGGTCCGACCGCGCCGTTGTCATTGACCCAGAGCATGATCTCGTAGTCGTAGTCGGTGTCCCAGATGTCGTACGACGTGTTGTAGGCGCCGGACGACGGGACGGTGACGTTGTAGGTGCTGCTGAGCGAGGACAGGGAGGTGATCGTCTTGTTGATCACCTTCTTGGAGTTGGGGTAGGACTTGATGCCGCCGGTGTTGGGGTGGTCGGCCCAGACGCCCCAGTTGGTGCCGGAGTTGGCCCAGACGCACTGGCTGCCGGCGCCGGATCCCCAGATGTTGTTGTAGAGCGTGTAGCCGTTCAGGCTCGTGTTGCCCCACTGGTCGCAGGAGTTCCAGACGGCGGCGGAGGCGGGGGCGGAGGCGAGGCCCACGGTGGCGCCGAGCGCGAGGGCCGGGGCCAGCAGGGCCTTGGTGAGCCTGCTCAGGGTGCGTGTTGCCATGGTGTCCCTTCCATGGGTGGGGGGAACGTGCGGGGGGATCACCGCGCTCTCACGGTGAGGACGCGGTCTTCTCCGGCGACGAGGTCGAGGGGCTCGCCGCCGGCGGAAGTCCTGAGTTCGACGCGGGCGTCGCGGCTCGGCCGGAGCACGGCGGTGGCGGTGCCGTCCCGGCTCCAGGTGAGATCCAGCCCGGCGCCGAACCGGGTGCGCACACCGCGCAGCGCGCCGCCGGGGAGGTCCGCCGGGAGCGCGGGGAGCAGCACCAGCCGGTCGGGGGTGGACTGCACGAGCATCTCGATCAGTACGCCGGGCAGCGTGTGGGCGGCGTCGGCGTTGTAGACGTCCCGGCCGGGGTAGTGGGCGCTCATCAGCGAGGCGTGGAAGAAGTCGCCGCCCAGGACCCGGTCGAGGGCGGCGGCGACGCGGTCGCCGTCCCGGAGCCGGGCCGCGACGAGGGCGTGGTGCAGATGGCCGTGCGCGGAGTCGTTCTCGGCGCCGCGCAGCTCCAGGGCGCGGTGGGCGGCGGCCGCGAGCCCTGGGGTGTCGTACGGGGTGATCTCGTCCAGCGGCCAGACGCCGTAGAGGTGGCTGAGGTGGCGGTGGTCGTAGGAGTCCTCCAGGCCCGGCCACGCCCATTCGGCCAGGGCTCCGTCGGCGTTGACGCGGTGCGGCGGGAGCCGGTCGGCGAGGGCGTTCCAGCGGTCCGCTTCCGGGGTGCCCGGGTGGTAGGCGGCCGCCGTGCGCAGGGCGTGGCGGGCCGCGGAGAGGTCCATGGCGGCGTTGATCGTGCCCCAGCTCGCGTTGGCGGGGCGGTTCTCGGGTGAGTAGGAGGGGACGACGACGAGGTGGCCGTCGTCATCGGCGCGGGTGAGGAAGTCCTCGTAGAAGAGGGCGACTTCGGTGAGGGCGGCGGCGGTGCGCGGGTCGCGGGCGCCCCGGGTGTCGTCGTGGTCGACGAGCGGCTTGAGCAGCCAGTCGGCCCCGGCCGTCCACAGGTGCAGCGGGTACTCGCGGCTGAAGTGGCAGGAGTGGCCGGACTCGCCGTCGGAGTGGGCGGGGGCCACGGCGCCCCGGGTGCCGAAGACGGCGTGGGCGTTGTCGCGCCAGTCGGGCAGCAGACGGTGGATGAGGTGCGCCTGGGCCTCGGTGACCTCGGGCAGGGCGGCGGCCGCGGCCGAGGCGGTCTGGAGGTTGAGGTTGGCGTCGTTGGTGAAGGCGCCCGACCAGGCGGTGTTCCAGTCGCCGGTCCACAGTCCGGTCAGGCGGGGCGGGAAGAGGCCGCTCGCGCTGAGCAGGTGGTAGCGGCCGGCGGCGAAGAGGCGTTCCAGCAGGGCGGCGCTGCGTGGCCGCTTGAGCAGTTCGGAGCCCGGCAGGGCGCGTTCGGCGGGGTCGGCGCGGAGGTCGAGGGTGACGCGTGCGTAGGCGGTGCGGTGCAGGGCGGCATGGCGGTCGAGGAGTTCGGCGGGATCGGCGGGCAGGTCGCGCAGGGCACGGCCCTCGGCGACCACGTCGAGTTCGCCGGTGTGCCGGAACACCCGGGTGAGGATCAGGACGGACCGGGCGCCCTCGATGCGCACGCCCGGGGGCACCAGGGTGGTGGTGCCCCCGGTGACGGTGATCCGGGTGACGCCGGTGCAGGCCCGGTCGCTGTCCGGGTAGCGGACGCGCAGGCTGAGCAGGGCGCCGTCGGGAGTGAGGACGGCTCCGTGGCCGACGCCCAGTCCGGCGGGGGCGCCGGGGAGCCGGTGGTCCAGGTCGATGTCGAGGGTCAGGGCGGGGCCCGTGACGTGCTGGACGATCACGTCGTCGGCGCGGGAGACGAAGACCCGCCCGGCCCAGCCGTCGCAGGCCGCGCTCACCACGCCGGTGGTGAAGTCGACCTCCCGGCGGTAGCCGGGGCAGTCACCGGCCGGCCGGACCACCCGGACCTGGAAGGCGGGGTGGAAGGGCTGCACCCACTGGAGCGGGCGGCCGTCCGTGAAGCTCTCGGCGGCGCTCGTGTCACCGGCCAGGAGGCGGTCCTGGAGGGCGGCGAGACCGGCCGCGAGCTGCGGGGGCCGGTCGTCCCGGCCGTTGGGCCGCACCAGCGTGTGGTGCGTGACGACGACCCGCTCGGCGTTCGGGTCGCCGAACACGAGGGCACCGTGATGGCCGTTGCCGCTGAGGAAGGCGTCCTCCCAGCGGCCGGCCGGGTGCGGCTCCCAGGTGCCGTGGACGGGGGCGGAGTCGGTCATGGCCGCAGCACCGCCGCCCCGTGGCGCCCGAGGGTGATCCGGTCGGTGATGTCCGTCCCGGTCAGCAGGTCGTGATGGGTGCCGGGCACCTCGACGGTGACCGGCGAACGGCCGTGGTTGAGCACGAACAGCACCTCGCCCCGGCGTACGGCCTCCACCTGCTCGGGCAGTCCGTCGAGCACCGGCCGGACGCCCGCGCCCGTGGCGACGCGGGCCAGCAGGTCGCGCAGCGCGGCGGGCTCCGGGAGCGTGGAGACGTACCAGGCCCGGCCCTTGCGCAGCACGGCGGGCAGCCCGTCGAGCTCGCCGCCCTCGTAGAGCAGGCTCTCCTCGGCGGTGCCGTCGCCCTCCAGCTCCTCGGACCACAGGGTGCCCCGGAAGCCCTCGCAGGTGACGGTCTCCCCCTCGTCCAGTGGCCACCACTCGTGCAGCGTGCGGATGCCGAACAGTTCCCGCAGCCGGGCGTCCATGCCGCCGGGGCGGACCCGGTCGTCCTCGTCGGCGACGCCGGTGTGGAACCCGCAGACGAGGGTGCCGCCCTGCCGCACGTACGCCAGGAGGTTGCCGATCGCGGTGTCGGTGAGCGCGTACAGCTGGGGCACGACGACCAGCGGGTACCGCGTCAGTTCATGCTCGGGGTGGGCGAAGTCGGTGGTGAGGTGCGCCTGCCACAGGGCCCGGTGCCAGGCGCGCAGGACGTCCGGGTACTCCACCCGGCTGGACGGGCGGCCGTCCTGGGCGCCGGCCCACCAGGAGTGCCAGTCGTGCAGGACGGCGATGTCCGCGGTGAGGTGCCGGCCGCTCACCTCGGGGGCGATCCGCGCCAGGTCGGCGCCGAGCCCCTTGACCTCCTGGTACGTCCGGCCCTCCTCCCCAGCGTGGCTGACCATGCCGGAGTGGAACTTCTCGGCGCCCTGCCGGGACTGCCGCCACTGGAAGTAGCAGACGGCGTCGGCGCCCCGGGCCACGGCCTGGAGCGACCACAGCCGGTTCATCCCCCGGGGCTTGGGGTGGTTCACGCCCCGCCAGTTGACCGGCCCGGCCGCCTGCTCCATGAGCATCCACGGCCCGCGGGCCTGGGAGCGGGTCATGTCCTGCACCAGGGCGCCGCTCTGGGCGCCCAGCGGGTCGCGCGGGTCGGGGTAGAGGTCGACGGAGACGACGTCCTCCTCCCCGGCCCAGCGCCACGCGTCCTGCCCGAACCACAGCGGCATGAAGTTGGTGGTGACCGGGATGTGCGGGGTGTGGCGGCGGACGATGTCCCGCTCGGCGGTGTAGCACTCCAGGAGCATGTCGGAGGTGAACCGCCGGAAGTCCAGGACCTGACCGGGGTTGCGCAGGTAGTGCGGCAGGCGGGGCGGCAGGATGCCGTCCCAGGTGTCGTAGCCCTGGCTCCAGAAGGCGGTGCCCCAGGCCTCGTTGAGGGCGTCGAGCGTGCGGTACTTCGCGCGCAGCCAGCGGCGGAAGGCGGCCGCGGCCTCGTCGCCGTGGTCGTAGGTGCAGTACTCGTTGTTGATGTGCCACATGGTCAGGGCCGGGTGGCCGCCGTAGCGGGCGGCCAGGTCCTCGGTGATGGCGGCGGCGTAGCGCCGGTAGGTGGCGCTGGAGTGCGAGAAGTGCTGCCGTCCGCCCCACCACTCGGTGCGGCCGTCCTCGGTGACGGGCAGGGTGTCGGGGTGCAGCCGGCCCATCCAGGGCGGGGGCGAGGAGGTCGGGGTGGCGAGGACGACGCCGATGCCGTGCTCGTGCATCAGGTCCATCAGCGTGTCCAGCCAACCGAACTCCCGTGCGCCCGGCTCGGGTTCCAGCGTCGACCAGGAGAAGACGCCGAGGGTGACCGAGTTGACGCCGGCGGCCTTCATCAGCCGGACGTCCTCGTGCCAGGTCTCCTCGGGCCACTGCTCCGGGTTGTAGTCGCCGCCGTAGAGGAGGCGGCCCCACGTCGCGTCGGTCAGGCCGGGCATCAGGCGGGCTCGCCGTACTGGACGCCGCGCCCGTTGGTGGCGATGTAGACCCGGCCGTACACGCGCGGGTCGCCCGTGACGGCGGCGCCGATCCAGCCCCACTGGTGCTGGTCGTCGTTGATCCGCGTCCAGGTCTTCGCCTCGTCGTCCGAGCGGTACACGGCGGTGATCACCTCGGTGGAGCCGACCATGTAGAGCGCCGGGTAGGAGGCGCCCTCGGCGGCCTTGCCGAAGCCGAGGGTGTACGAGGCCCGGCAGCCGGCGACCTTGGTGAAGGTCGCGCCGCCGTCGATGGAGCGGTACAGCCCGTTCCACTTCAGGCTCAGCCACAGGTCGCCGGAGCGGCCCGGGGCGGCGACGAGCTGGAACTCGGTGTCGCCCGCGTTCAGGCCGGTGGCCCGCGCGGTGAAGGTCAGTCCGCCGTCCGTGCTGGCGAACAGGGTGCCGGTGGTGGTGTCGAAGGCGTGGAAGCGCCGCGGGTCGACCGGGTCCGGGACCGGGGCGGCGCCCTTCGGGAAGGAGGCGACCTCCGACCAGGTGGCGCCGTTGTCGGCCGAGCGGAAGGCGGGGTTGCCCGTGCCGAAGGACCACAGCAGCACGCTGCCGTCGGCGTTGGTGGCGATCGGCCCGGGCGCGCTCCTGGCCACGCTCGGCTGGGTCTTGAACGGGGCCCAGGTCCTGCCGCCGTCGTTCGACCAGGCCCCGTTGCCGTGGTCGCCCCAGCCCGCCCGGACCACGTACGACGGCTCGGCAGCGGCCAGCGACAGGCCGGTCGACGTGCCGAACACCGGGTTCGACGCCATGCCGCGCGAGGGCGACGCCGTGAGCCGCTCGTGGTACATCACGCCGATGTCCCCGGACCCGCTGAGCAGGTGTGCCTCGCCGGCCGGGGGCGAGAGCAACTGGCGGACGGAGGCCTCCTCCAGGCCGCGGATCTGCGGCGCCCAGTGCTTGAGGTCGCGGGTGCCGTAGAGGGTGGCGCCCGTGCCGTACACGACGTGCCGCGAGTCGTACGGGTCGAGGGCGAGGGCCTGGATCCACCAGCCGAACTTGGGCTTGTCGCCGCCCCAGTTGAGGAACGGCGTCTCGGAGACGTCGAAGACGGCCGTGTCCTTCAGGGAGGTCCAGCTGCGGCCGCCGTCGGTGGAGCGGAACACGGTGTCGATCTCGGCCCAGCGGTTGTTGGTGGAGACGACGAGCGTGCCGGGCCGGCGGGCGTCGACGGCGACCCCGCCGTAGCCGAAGGAGTCGGTCCCGCCGTCGCTCGTCGTGCCGCCGGGCCGCACGGGCGTGACCTCGGTCCACTTCCCGCTCGCCGTGCGCAGCCTGTGCACGCTGCCGTCGGACTGGCCGTTCGGGCCGGGCGCGTCGGCGTACGTCACGTACAGCTCGCGGGTGTGCCGGTCGTACGCGGCGCGGATCGGCACCCTGGCGGCGGTGCCCGTGGGCTGCCCGGGGACGGCCTCCCAGGTGGTGCCGTCGGCGGTGCGGTACAGGTTCGCGGAGGTGCCGTCGGAGTCGCCCCAGCCGGCGTAGACGGTACGGCCCGCCGCCACCAGGAGCGTGATGCCCCGGCCGGTGGGGCCGGGTGTGGCCGGGAAGCTCACGGCCTGCCAACTGGCGCCCCGGTCGGTCGACTTGAGCAGTCCGTCGTGCCGGGTGCCGAGCCAGAGGGTGTCGCTGTCGCGCGGGTCGACGAGCAGCCGCTCACCGCATCCGCGCCCGTCCTCGTTCGCCCCGAGCTTCACGGTGAGGTCGGTGCGCCGCCACGTGGCTCCGCGGTCCTCGGAGCGCAGCACGGCCCCGTTGCCGGCCCAGGGCTGGGCGTAGGTGCCGAGGGCGAGGTAGACCCGGTCCGGATGGGCCGGGTCGACGGCCATGGCCTCCACGCCCAGCAGGTTCCAGTCGTCCCAGCCGATGTGGTCGGTCAGCGGCACCCACCGGCCGGTCCGGTCCTCCCAGCGGTAGGCGCCGCCGATGTCGGTGCGGGCGTAGGCGAGGCCGCGCACGGCGGGGTGGAACAGCACGCCGGTGATGAATCCGGTGCCGCCCTGGACGACGTTGCGCCAGCGGTAGGCCCGGCCGGCCGGGACGGCCGCCTGCGCGGCGTGCGCGCGGCCGGGCAGGAGCGGAACGGCGGTGAGCGCGGCGACGGCGGCGGTCCCGGCCAGGACGGTTCTTCTGCTCGGACTGGACGCATGCATGACATACCTCGTCTTCAAGAGGGGACCTGGGGGCGCGGGGAACCGCGCGATCAGCCTGGGAGGGCCGCGCGCGGAAGACGGGGGACGGCCCGACGGCGCGATCCGTCAGCCCTTCACCGCGCCCGTCAGCATCCCCTTCTTGAAGTGCCTCTGGACGAAGGGTGACAGCACGGCGACCGGCAGCAGGGCCATCACCATGACCGCCATCTGCACCGCCAGCCCCGACAACTGACCCGTCTTGATGGCCTGTCCGAGACCGACCGGCGCTTCCTGCTTCTGCACGAGCTGGATCATCACGTTCTGCAACGGCATCATGTCCTGGTCGTTCAGGTAGAGCGACGCGTTGAACCAGGCACTCCAGTAGCCCACCGCGTAGAACAGCGTGATCACCGCGAGGACGGCCCGGGACAGCGGCATGACGATCTGCCAGAGGATGCGGAAGTCCCCGGCACCGTCGATGCGCGCGCTGTCGACGAGTTCCTGCGAGATCCCCATGAAGAAGCCGCGCAGCACCAGGATGTTGAAGACGCTCACCGCGCTCGGCAGGATCAGCGCGAGGTAGCTGTCCGTCAGGCCGAGGGACTGCACGAGCAGATACGTGGGGATGAGGCCGGCGCTGAAGAACATGGTCGCCAGCAACGTCATCAGGATCCAGCGGTGGCCGAGGGAACCGCTGCGGGACAGGCCGTAGGCGCACAGGACGGACACCGCCATGGAGAACAGCGTGCCGACCAGGGTGACGAGGACGCTGATGACCGCGGCGCGGGTGACCTGGCCGCCGCCGAGCAGTTCCCGGTACGCGATGAAGGTGATGCCCTTGGGCACCAGCACCAGGCCGCCCGCCTCGTCGATGGTCTTCCGCGAGGAGAGGCTGGTGACGACCACGATCCACAGCGGGAAGAGGATCGCCAGGCAGGCGAAGGACAGGGCGATGCCCTTGCCCGCGAGGCCGGCCCTGGAGGGCTCCTCCTCCCACGCGGGGCGGGGCGGGGCGGCCCACGGGCGCGGCTTGTTCGCCGGCTTCTCGACGACGGCGGTCACTTCTTGTACACCCCCTGCTCGCCCATGAGATGGGCCACCTTGTTCGCGGCGAGGACCAGGCCGATGCTGACCACGCCCTTGACGAGACCGGCGGCGGCCGCGTAGCCGAAGTCCTGGTTGCGCACGCCGTTCCACCACACGAAGGTGTCGAGGACCTCCCCCGCTCCCGGTCCGACGGCGTCGCGTTGCAGCAGGATCTGCTCGAACCCGACGGTCAGGGCGTCGCCGACGCGCAGCACCAGCAGGAGCGCGATCACCGGGCGCAGGGCGGGCAGCGTCACGTGCCACATGCGGCGCCAGCGTCCGGCGCCGTCCATCGCGGCCGCCTCGTAGTGGTCCTGGGACACCGAGGCCAGGGCCGCGAGGAAGACGATGATCCCCCACCCGGCGTCCTTCCACACACTCTGCGCGGTGAGCAGGAAGGCGAAGGTGTCCGGGTTGGTCATGATGTCGATGCCGTCGTACCCGTTCCGCCGCAGCAGCTGGGAGAGCATCCCCGCGCCGCCGAACATCTGCTGGAAGACGGCGATGACCAGCACCCACGAGAAGAAGTGCGGCAGGTAGAGCACCGCCTGCGCGACGGCCCGCACACGGGGCCGGACCACGCTGTTGATGAGCAGCGCGAGCAGGATCGGGATCGGGAAGAACAGCACGAGCTGGACGAAGAACAGCACCAGCGTGTTCTCGACGGCGTTCCAGAAGGCCGAGTCCTCGAAGATCCGCTGGAAGTTCTCCAGGCCCACGAAGGGGCTGTTCAGGATGGAGACGACGCCGTTGTCGCTGAGGTAGGGGTCGTAGTCCTGGAAGGCGACGACGTTGCCGAGGATGGGCAGGTAGTTGAAGACCAGCACCAGCAGGACGGCCGGCAGGGTCATGAGGACCAGGACGCGATCGCGTCGGAACCTGTGCCGGAGGCTCAGCTTGGCCTCGGGCGGCCTCTCCCGGGATCCGGTGACGTCACCGGGCGCCACCGGCATCTTCTCGGGCGTTGCGGCCTCGGTACCGCTCCGAGGCACCGTGCTGTGCGACACGGCTGTTCTCCTTGCCTCAGGGCCGGGTCAGCTCGCCGCCGAGCCGTTCTCGTCGAGGAGCTTCCGGTACCAGTCGCGCAGTCTGTCGCCGCCCTTGCTCTTCCAGTCGGAGACGAACTGCTGCATGTCGCTGATCTTCTTCCGGCCGCGGACGATGTCGTCCTCGAGCTGCTCGACGTCGTTGGTGAGGTTGGTGTACCGGGCGGGCTCGGTGATCTGCATGCCCCAGAAGGAGGACTTCCTGGCGAACGCGCCCATCCGCTGCTGCCACTCGACCTGGCCCCTGGCGACCTCGGGGAAGTCGGGGTGCGCGAGGGTCGCGGCGGGAGACGCGACCATGACGTAGGCGTTCATCACCTCGATGTTGCCCTTGTCGGTCTTGACCGGGACGCCGTCCTTGACGGTGTAGTGGGTGCCTTCGACGCCGTAGTTGGTCATCATGTACTCCTTGGTGCCGTACGGCGCCGCGGTGACGTTGGCGACGGCCAGCACGTCGCGGACGACCGACTCGGAGGCCTTCTTGCTGACGAAGGCGAAGATGCCGGCGGGCTGATCGGCCCACAGGGTCGGGTCGCCTCCGTCGTGGCCCCAGACGTCCATGCCCCAGATCTTGAACTCCGGGTTCTGCGTGGCCTGTTCGGCGGTGCGGCCCCACCACTGGGAGATGTTGTTGGGGTAGATCAGGAACTCGCCCGCCGCGAACTTGGGACCCGGGTCGGGGGCGTTCTTGCCCATCTTGGAGTCGGGGTGGACGACCCCGGCGGCGAAGAGCTTGCGGGACCACTCCAGGGCCTCGAGGAACTCCTCGGTCTCGATGCGGTTGACGAGCTTGCCGTCGACGAGGTTCCAGCCGAGCGGCTTCTCGCTGCCGGAGAGCACACCGAAGGCCTGGAAGGCGGTCCACTTCATGTCCAGGCAGGCCCACCGCTTGGCCCTGGCGTTGGTGATCTCCTTGGCCAGGGCCATGAACTCGTCGCAGGACCGCGGGACTTCGTAGCCCTCCTTCTCGAAGACGTCCCGCCGGTACAGAGGCACCATGGAGGGGGCGGACGGCGCCGGCATGGGCAGGCCGCGCAGCTTGCCGCCGAAGAGGGAACGCCGCCAGGCGTCGGTCGGGATCGCGGCGAGGTTCGGGTACTCCTTGACCTTGTCCCCGGACAGGTAGGGGCCGAGGTCGGCGAACTTGCTGATGATGGCGCTGGGTATCTTGCCGCCCATGTTCCACCCGGGGACGACCACCACGTCCGGGACGTCGCTGGAGGCGAGGACCGCGCCGAGCTTCTGGTCGTAGGTGTTGCCGTCCTGGTTCCGCCAGACGACGTCGACGCCGATCAGGTCGTTCATCGCGGTGTAGTAGGCGTTGTCCTGCTTCGGCGGCGAACCCCAGAACGGCGCCATGACGGTGACCCTGCCGCCCTTGCCGAGCTTCTTGGCGACCGAGGTCTTGAGGGTGGCGAGGTCCAGCTTGCCGGTGAAGCCGATGGCCGAGCCGTTCCTGGACGGGATGTCCGGCTTCACCACGTTGCTGGCCACGTAGGCGGGCAGGATCTTCCTGGCGTCCTTGCCCGAGGTGGTGCCGTCCCGCGATCCGCCGTCCGATCCGCCGCACGCGGCGAGCAGCGGCGTCCCACCCGTCACCGCTGCGGTGGCGACCGCCGTGGAGGCGAGGAAACTTCTCCGGCTCGGTCCCGAGGAGGCGGAGGCGGCGTTCGGCGTCATTGCGTCAACCCTTCGTGGCACACCAGGACACCCGGCGGAGGCCGTCGGCTGCGGTGTCTCGAGTGGAACTGGCTGAGCTGAAGCGGGACTTCGACCGATGCACCGGGTCTCCCCAGTCGAAGCGCTTCGATGTTGCTGCGAGGTTAAGTGAACGCCCCAGGGTGCACAAGGGTCGTTCCGAAACTTCCTCGCGGGCTCAATAAGGGACCTTTCCTGTGCACCGCTTGAAGTGATGACTCCGCTCCCTTGACACCCGGCCCGTCGTCGAATCAGCATCGAAGCGCTTCGAAAGCGCCTCGCCGATCCAGTGCAAGGGATCCCCACGTGACCGCACACACGCCACCCACCGAACCGTTCCGTGATCCGCGGCTGTCCTTCGCGGAACGCGCCGACGACCTGCTGGGGCGGCTCACCCTCGACGAGAAGATCTCCTTCCTGCACCAGTTCGCGCCCGCCGTCGAACGGCTCGGCATCGCCGCGTTCCGCACCGGCCAGGAGGCCCTGCACGGCGTCGCCTGGATGGGTCCGGCGACGGTGTTCCCGCAGGCCGTCGGGCTCGGCGCGACCTGGAACCCCGACCTGGTACGGCGGGTCGGCGACGCCGTGTCCCGGGAGGCGCGCGCGATGCGCGCCAAGGACGACCGGGTCGGCCTCAACGTGTGGGCCCCGACGGTCAACCTGCTGCGCCATCCCCTGTGGGGCCGCAACGAGGAGGGCTATGCGGAGGACCCGAGGCTGACCTCGGCCATCGCCACCGCCTACACCCGCGGCCTGCGCGGCGACCACCCGGTCTACTGGCGCACCGCGCCCGTGCTGAAGCACTGGCTCGCCCACAACAACGAGACGGACCGCGCCACCTCGTCGAGCTCGGTGCGCCCGCGCGTGCTGCACGAGTACGACCTGCGGGCCTTCCGCACCACGGTGGAGGCGGGCGCGGTGGCCGGGGTGATGCCGGCGTACAACCTGGTCAACGGCCGCCCCAACCACGTCTCCCCGTACCTGCGCGAGCACCTGCGTACCTGGACCGACCAGGAGCTGCTGGTCTGCTCGGACGCGGGCGCGCCGAGCAACCTGGTCGACGCCGAGCACTACTTCGGCACGCACGAGGAGGCGACCGCGGCCTCGCTCGTCGCGGGCGTCGACAGCTTCACCGACCACGGCACGGACTCCTCGCAGATCACCGGGCGGTTGCGGCGGGCCCTGGAGCGCGGCCTGCTGACCGAGGCGGACCTCGACACGGCAGTGCGCCGCCAGCTCTCGGTGCGCTTCCGGCTCGGCGAGTTCGACCCGCGGGACGACCCCCACGAGGCGACGGCCGCGTTCGACACCCCGGAGCACCGCGCGCTGGCGCAGGAGGCCGCCGAGCAGGCGATCGTGCTGCTGAAGAACGACGGGCTGCTGCCGCTGGCCCCCGGCACCCGCGTCGCCGTGGTGGGGCTGCTCGCCGACGAGTGCAAGCTCGACTGGTACAGCGGCACCCTCATCCACCGCTCGACCCCGCTGGAGGGCCTGTACGAGCGGTTCGGTGCGGAGCGGGTGGAGTTCGCCGAGGGCGTGGACCGGGTCCGGCTGCGGACGGCGTCCGGCGCGTTCCTGCACGTGCCGGCGGCCGGGGACGCCGCGGACGAGGTGCGCGGCGCCGAGGGCGCGCTCGACCCGGCGCTGCTCGCGGGCCGCACCGACCTGCCCGCGCTCACCACCGACGCGACCGGCACCGAACTGGCCCTGGTCGACTGGGGCGGGGGCGTGCTGACCCTGCGGGCGCCCGACGGCCGCTACCTCTCGGTCGCCGAGGACGGGTACGTCCGCGCCGCCGCCGACCAGCCGGGCGGCTGGGTCGTGCAGGAGACGTTCAGCCTGGAACCGCACGGGAACGGGCACCTCCTCAGGCACCTGGGAACGGGTCGCCACGTCTGTGTCTCCGCCGAGGGCGTGAAGGTTGCCGACGAGGATCCCGCGGTCTTCGAGCTGGTCGTCGCCGAGCGCGGCGAGGAGGCGGTGGCGCGTGCCGCGGCACGGGCGGACGTGGTCGTGGTGGTCGCGGGCAACGACCCGCACCTAGGCGGCCGGGAGACCGAGGACCGTACGACGCTGCGGCTGCCGGACCACCAGGAGCGGCTGCTGCGGGCGGCCCGCGCGGCGAACCCGGCCACCGTGCTGGCCCTGGTCAGCGCCTACCCGTACGCCGTCGACCCGGCGGAGCTGCCGGCGGTGCTGTGGACCGCGCACGGCGGCCAGGCGGCCGGCACCGCCCTGGCCCGCGTCCTGGCCGGCGACGTCTCCCCCGCCGGCCGCCTCCCGCAGACCTGGTACGCCCGCGACGCCGACCTGCCGGACCTGCTCGACTACGACGTGATCGGCAGCCGCCAGACGTACCTCTACTTCGAGGGCACACCCCTGTTCCCCTTCGGGCACGGCCTGTCCTACGCGTCGTTCGCCTACGACGGGCTGACCGCGACGGCCGGGGAGGAGGGGGTGCGGGTCTCCTTCTCGGTCACCAACACCGGCCGGGTCACGGCCGACGAGGTGGCCCAGCTCTACGGGCGGGCCGTCGGCCCGTCCCGTCCGCGTCCGCGCCGCGAGCTGCTCGACCACCGCCGGATCACGCTCGCCCCCGGCGCGACGGCGCAGCTGACCTTCGACGTCCCGCTGTCCGCCCTCGCGTTCTGGGACGTGGCCCAGGAGCGGTGGCGGGTGGAGCCCGGCGCCTACGAGTTGCTGGCCGGTGCCTCCAGCGAGGACATCCGGCTGCGGACGGAGATCACGCCGGCCGGCGAGCCCGCCCTGCCGCGCGCGGTCGTCACGGACGGCCTGGCCGCTGCCTCCTTCGACGAGCAGCGCGGCGTCGAGATCGTGGACCGGACGAAGGTGGCGGGCGACGCGGTGACGCCGGCCGACGCCTTTGGTGGGGAACTCGTCTACCGTGCCTGCGACTTCGGGCCCGGTGTCTCCGGGGTGACGGTGGAGGTGGCCGGCGAGGGCACGGTCGAGCTGTCCCTGGACGGCGGCCCGGTGCTGGCCGAGCTGTCGACCACCGCCCCCACCCCGGGCCCGTACGACTACGTGCCGCTCGTCGCCGCCGTCGCCGCCGCGGGCGTGCACGACCTGCGCCTGAGACTGCGCGGCCCGCTGCGGCTCGCGCACGTCGGCTTCTCCGGTTGAGGGTCCGGAGCAGGCCGGCACGGGGAAGGGGCCCGGCACCGGAAGGCATCGGTGCCGGACCCCGCCTCAAAGCTTATATGAAAATGGTTCCCATAAGCTAGAGAGTGATTCCGGTCAGGACCATCACACGCTCGTAGGTGTAGTCCTCCATCGCGAACCGCACACCCTCGCGGCCCACGCCGGACTGCTTGACGCCGCCGTACGGCATCTGGTCGGCGCGGTAGGACGGGACGTCGCCGACGACCACGCCGCCGACCTCCAGGGCCCGGTGGGCGCGGAAGGCGGTCTGCAGGTCGTGCGTGAACACGCCCGCCTGGAGGCCGTACTTGGAGTCGTTGACGGCGGCGAAGGCCTCGGCCTCGCCGTCGACCTTCTGCATGGTGAGGACCGGTCCGAAGACCTCCTCGCAGGAGATCGTCACGTCGGCCGGGACCTCGGCCAGGACGGTCGGCGCGTAGGAGGCACCCTCGCGCTTGCCGCCGGTCAGCAGCCGCGCACCGGCGTCCACGGCCTCCCGCACCCACGTCTCGACGCGCTTCGCGGCGTCCTCGCTGACCAGCGGGCCGACGTCGGTGGCGTCGTCGCTCGGGTCGCCGGTGACCTGGGCCTCGACGGCGGCGACGATGCGCGGCAGCAGCCGGTCGTACACCGAGGCGTCGGCGATGACCCGCTGGACGGAGATGCAGGACTGGCCGCCCTGGTAGTTGGAGAAGGTGGCGATGCGGTTCGCCGCCCAGTCCAGGTCCTCGTCGCTCGCCCAGTCGGCGAGGACGACGGCCGCGCCGTTGCCGCCCAGTTCCAGGGTGCAGTGCTTGCGCGGCACCGAGTCCATGATCGCGTAGCCGACCTTCTCGGAGCCGGTGAAGGAGATCACGGGCAGGCGCTCGTCCCGCACCAGCGCGGGCATCTTGTCGTTGGCGACCGGCAGGATGCTCCAGGAGCCGGCGGGCAGCTCGGTCTCGGCCAGCAGGTCGCCGATGATCAGGCCGGACAGCGGGGTCGCGGGGGCCGGCTTGAGGATGATCGGGGCGCCGGCGGCGATGGCCGGGGCGACCTTGTGGGCGCAGAGGTTCAGCGGGAAGTTGAAGGGCGCGATGCCCAGCACGACGCCCTTGGGGAACCGGCGCGTGAGGGCGAGCCGGCCCTGGCCGCCGAGGTCGGTGTCGAGGCGCTGGGCCTCGCCGCCGTTGAACCGCCGGGCCTCCTCGGCCGCGAAGCGGAACACGGAGACGGCACGGCCGACCTCGCCGCGCGCCCACTTCACGGGCTTGCCGTTCTCGGCGGAGATCAGCCGCGCGATCTCCTCGGTGCGCTCGGCGAGGCGCCTGCTGACGTGGTCGAGGGCGGCGGCGCGCACGTGGGCCGGCGTGGCGGCGAACTCGTCGCGCACGGCGTAGGCGGCGGCCACGGCCTCCTCGACCTGCGCGTCCGTCGGCACGCTCACCTTGCCCACGAGCCGTCCGTCCCACGGGGAGGTGACGTCGAAGGTGTCCTCGCCGGTGGCCTGGCGGCCGGCGAGCCAGAAGGCGTGGGTGGAGGTCATGTTCGTTCCGGCCCTTCGGCGTTGGGGGTGATCCAGTGGTACGGGACCAACGGTAGGGGCGGAGTGACCGAAGGGCGCTTGTCCGGGGCGTAGCAGTGGCGGCCGGGGACACTACGGTTTGGCTAG
>NZ_JAPSKN010000122.1 GCF_031181705.1 Streptomyces sp. | reverse complement strand
AAGGCCTGCGGTCCGGGGACCAGCCCCGCCAGAGCCTGCTCGCGGGCGAAGACGAAGGTCAGCAGGAACAGCGTCACCAGGGCCTGGGCCGCCACCGTGAGCGGTCGCGCCAGCGGCACCCGGCGGGCCGCGGCGCCCACGCCCGCCTGCACGGCCAGCAGGAACGCCGCCTGCACGATCCACGTGGCCGGCTCGACGAGGGGCAGCAGGGCGCACGCGGCCATCAGCGTGGCCGCCCACGCGGCCAGCGTCAGTCGTACCCGCCCGCTCATCACGGTCCCTCCCCGCCGCTCGCGGCGGCCACGCCCCGGCGCTCCCGGTCGGCCTGCCGCCACAGCTCGTCCAGCGAGACGCCCGGCGGCACGCCGAGGGCCGTCCACCCCGCCTCGCGCAGCATGCGCAGCCGCTCCACGCTCCCGTGCAACGGACCGGGCACATCGCCCGGTTCCCGCGTCCAGGTGTCGCTGTCCAGCACGAAGGCCACCGCGCCCCCGCTGCGCTGCCGCATCCGGGTCACCACGGCCGCCTGCTCCTCGTCCAGGTCGCCGAGGAAGGCCACCAGCAGCCCCTCGTTCCCGCCGCGGATCACGTCGTAGGCCCGGGACAGGCCCGCGCCGTCGGAGTGGTCGATCACCGCGAGGGTGTCCATCATCAGCCCGGCCGCGTCCGCCGACTCCTGGTTCGCGCCCGCGAAGCCGTCGCCGCCCTCGCCGGGCACCGCGTTGCCGGTGTCCGTCAGCAGCCGCACCGAGAAGCCCCGTTCGAGCATGTGCACCAGCACGGAGGCGGCGCCGGCGACGGCCCACTCGAAGGCCGAGTCCGGGCCCGCGCCCGCGTAGGCGATGCCCCGCGTGTCGAGCAGCACCGTGCAGCGGGCGCGCTGGGGCTGCTCCTCGCGGCGCACCATCAGCTCGCCGTAGCGGGCGGTCGAGCGCCAGTGCACGCGGCGCAGGTCATCGCCGTAGCGGTAGCCGCGCGGAATCACGTCGTCCTCGCCGGCCAGCGCCAGCGAACGCTGCCGCCCGTCGCCGTAGCCCTTCGCCTCGCCGCTCAGCCACACCGGCGCCAGCGGCTCCACGCGCGGGATCACGGTCAGGGTGTCGTACGTGGAGAAGGAGCGGGTCAGCTCGCACATGCCGAACGGGTCGGTCAGGCGCAGCTGGAGCGGGCCCAGCGGATAGCGGCCGCGCAGGTCGGAACGGACCCGGTAGGACACCTCGCGACGGCCGCCCGCCTCCACCCGGTCCAGCACGAAGCGGGGCCGCGGACCGAGCACGTACGGGACGCGGTCCTGGAGCATCAGCAGGCCCGTGGGCAGCCGCGAGATGTTGTCCATCCGCAGGTGGACCCGCGCCTCGCTGCCGGCGGGCACGCGCGCGGGGGAGAGCCGGCGGCTGCCCGCGACCCGGTAGCGCGTGCGGTACAGCACCGCCGCGCACACCAACGGCAGCACCGCCAGCAGCAGGCCGACGCGCAGCAGGTCGGCCTGCCCGAGCACGTACGAGCACACGGCGGCCGCGACGCCGGCGGCCAGGAAGGAGCGTCCGCGGGTGGTCAGACCGGCCAGGGCGGTGCGGACGCCGCCCTTCTCGTCCCGGTCGGCCTCCGCCTGCCCCGTCCCCGCGGTGCTCATCACAGCCTCCGCGGCGGGTGCGAGGGATAGGTCGGCGCGGTGCGGCCCACGGCGCCGAAGCCGCTCTGCTGCTGGGGCGAGGCCGGCACCGGGGTGCGCTGCAGGATCTCCTCGACGACCTGCTCGGCCGTGCGGCGGTTGAGCTGGGCCTGGGCGGTGGGCAGCAGACGGTGGGCCAGGACGGCGACGGACAGGGCCTGCACGTCGTCCGGCAGCGCGTACTCCCGGCCGCTGAGGGCCGCGGACGCCTTCGCCGCGCGCAGCAGATGCAGCGTGGCACGCGGCGAGGCGCCCAGCCTCAGGTCGGGGTGCGTGCGCGTGGCGCCGACCAGGTCGACCGCGTAGCGCCGGACCGGCTCGGCCACGTGCACGCCGCGCACCGCCTCGATCAGCTTGAGGATCTCGTGCGCGTGCGCCACCGGCTGGAGGTCCTCCAGCGGGGAGACGCCGCCGTGCACGTCCAGCATCTGCAGCTCGGCCTCCGCGCTGGGATAGCCGACCGAGACCCGCGCCATGAAGCGGTCGCGCTGGGCCTCCGGCAGCGGGTAGGTGCCCTCCATCTCGACCGGGTTCTGCGTCGCCACCACCATGAAGGGGCTGGGCAGCTCGTAGGTCTTGCCGTCGATGGTGACCTGCCGCTCCTCCATCGACTCCAGCAGCGCGGACTGCGTCTTGGGCGAGGCGCGGTTGATCTCGTCGCCGATCACCACCTGCGCGAAGATCGCGCCCGGCTTGAACTCGAAGTCGCGGCGCTGCTGGTCCCAGATGGACACACCGGTGATGTCCGACGGCAGCAGGTCCGGCGTGAACTGGATGCGCCGCACCGAACAGTCGATGGACCGCGCCAGCGCCTTGGCCAGCATGGTCTTGCCGACACCCGGGACATCCTCGATCAGCAGATGCCCCTCGGCGAGCAGTACGGTCAGCGAGAGCCGTACGACCTCGGGCTTGCCCTCGATCACGCCTTCCACCGACTCCCGCACGCGCTCCACCACGGCGGTCAGATCAGTGAGGCTCGCTCGATCGTCATAGGTCGTCACCCGGCCCTCCTCGGCCTTTCCCCTGCTCCCAGGAAGCACGGGATACCCCAGTTTCCCGGGCCGACGCCGCATGACGCGGGCCGGCCCACCCCGAACACGCACACCACGCGTGAAAAGTTCCGCGTGACGCCACTCCCGCATTCTTGCTGCCGTTACCGATTCGTGTCACTCGACTGTGGACAACTGGCCGCGATATGTCGGTCTTAAGGCCATTCGAACGCGTGACTGACAGGCTTTCGACAGCTACCGGGGGTTGCCGGACGGGGTGGGCGACCAGGTCAGGAGGCGGGGTCGACCTCGCGCAGCAGGCCGGTCTTCACGTCGAAGACGAAGCCGCGCACGTCGTCGGTGTGCAGCAGGAACGGGGAGGTGCGCACGCGCTGCATCGACTGCCGGACGTCCTGGTCGACGTCCGAGAAGCACTCCACCGCCCACGACGGACGCTGGCCCACCTCTGTCTCGAGTTCGCCCCGGAAGTCCTCGGTCAGGGTCTCCATGCCGCAACCGGTGTGGTGGACGAGGACCACGCTGCGCGTGCCGAGCTTGCGCTGGCTGATGGTGAGAGAGCGGATCACGTCGTCGGTGACGACACCGCCCGCGTTGCGGATGGTGTGGCAGTCGCCGAGTTCCAGGCCCAGCGCGGCGAGCGTGTCGAGGCGGGCGTCCATGCAGGCCACGACCGCCACGTGCAGGGCGGGCTTGGCGTCCATGCCGGCGTTCCCGAAGGCCGCTGCGTACCGGGCGTTCGCCTCGACGATGCGGTCGGTGACCGAGCCACCTCCGGTTGTGCTCTCCGAACCCGTGGGAACCGATGCAGAAGTCGTCATAACCATGACGTTACTGGTCACCCGGGTCCTCGTCCCGCTGTGAGAGGGGACAAAGAACGCCATCGGGCCTTGTAGTGAGGTAACCCACAGGGGCGATGTGCCGTGGGCTGCGACGCGCAGGCCGGTTGATTGACCGCGAGACAGGGTGGACTAAAGTGACGCGAAGCGGGAGGCGAGACTCTCCCCGCTGGACTGAATTCCCGGAGACCCCGGCGACGACCGGAGATCTCCCCGCGTGCGCGGCGCGTACGTACGGCTCGGCCTCCTCCCGCTCCCGGTCGACTGACGCTTCCGGCGCCGGCAGGCCTCCTCACGAGCGGGCGGTGACCCGGCGGTGCGTGCGGGCCCGCCGGATCTGAGAGGGCCCCTTGAGCGAGAGTCGACACGTCCCGGTGATGCTCCAGCGGTGCCTGGACCTGCTGGCACCCGCCCTTCAGGGCCCGGACGCCGTGGTCGTCGACTGCACCCTCGGCCTCGGCGGCCACAGCGAGGCGCTCCTGGAGCGGTTCCCGGACGTCCGTCTCGTCGCCCTGGACCGTGACAAGGAGGCCCTGCGCCTGTCCGGCGAGCGCCTCGCGCCGTACGGGGAGCGCGCCACCCTCGTCCACGCCGTCTACGACGAACTCCCCGACGTGCTGCGCAGGCTCGGCATCGCGCGCGTGCAGGGCGTCCTGTTCGACCTCGGCGTCTCCTCCATGCAGCTCGACGAGGCCGACCGCGGCTTCGCCTACGCCCAGGACGCCCCGCTCGACATGCGGATGGACCAGACGACCGGGGTCAGCGCCGCTGAGGTCCTCAACACGTACCCGCCGGGCGAACTGGTCCGCATCCTCCGGGCGTACGGCGAGGAGAAGCAGGCGAAGCGGATCGTGTCCGCGATCGTGCGCGAGCGGGAGAAGGAGCCGTTCAGCAGCAGCGCGCGGCTGGTCGAACTGATCCGCGACGCCCTGCCGCAGGCCGCCAAGCGCACCGGCGGCAACCCGGCCAAGCGCACCTTCCAGGCCCTGCGCATCGAGGTCAACGGCGAACTCGCCGTCCTGGAACGGGCGATCCCGGCCGCCGTGAAGGCGCTGGACGTCGGCGGGCGGATCGCCGTGCTGTCGTACCACTCGCTGGAGGACCGGCTGGTCAAGCAGGTGTTCGCGGCGGGTGCCGCCACCACCGCGCCGCCCGGGCTGCCGGTCGTGCCGGAGCGCTACCAGCCGCGGCTCAAGCTGCTCACCCGCGGTGCCGAACTCCCCACGGAGGAGGAGATCGCCGAGAACCGGCGAGCGGCACCGGCGCGGCTGCGCGGCGCCCAGCGCATCAGGGAGGACGTCGAGTGAGCCAGGGGTGGTCCCGGACCGATGGAGCGCGAGTGGGCGACAGGTGGCTGTCGCCGGTCCGCGGAGCGCGAGCGGGCGGCGGGCGGTCACCGCGGGCCGGTGGAGCGCCGGCCCGCGAAGGGCGGCCGCGTCGGGCCGGTGGAGCGCGAGTGGGCGACGGAGGGCTGCGGGGCGGTGGAGCGTCCCCGCGCGACGGGTGGCCGTCCCGGGCGCGCGCAGCGCGCACCGGCCGCGGGCGGACCGGCCCGGCCCGAGGGAGCGCGTGTGAGCAGTAGACCCGAACTGACGGGCAGGGCGGCGCGTCTCGCGCGACTCCTGCCCACCGGCCCCGGGCAGGCCGCCCGCACCCCCTTCGTCCTCCTGGTCGTCCTCCTCCTCGGCGGCGGTCTCATCGCCCTCCTCGTGCTGAACTCGGCCGTCAGCGAAGGCGCGTTCCAGCTCGACGACCTCCAGCGCGAGACCAGGAACCTCACCGACGAGGAGCAGGCCCTGCAGCGGGACATCGACGCCTACTCCGCCCCCGAGGCCCTCCAGCGCCGCGCCCGCGAACTCGGCATGGTTCCCGGCGGCGACCCCGCCTTCCTGGGCCCCGACGGCACGGTCAAGGGCGTTCCCAGCCCCGCCCCCGGCGTCCGGCCGGCCGCCGCCCACGTCCCCCTGGTCCTCGCCCCCGAGGCCATGCCCGACGGCACCGCATCGACCCCCGGCAGGTGACGGAAGTGTCCGACAGGGAACCGCCACGCCGCCGTGTGCCCGGCCCCGCCAGGCCCGCACGCCCCGACGCCCGGCGCAGGCCCGGGCCCGGTGCCCGGCCGGCCCGGCGGCCCGGACCGGGACGCACGGCCCCGCCCAAGCCGCTCCGGCTGGGCAGCCCGCGCCCCCGGCTGCGCCTGATCGGGCTCGCGCTCACCCTCGTGCTGATCGCCTTCGTCGTACGGCTCTTCCAGGTGCAGGCCGTCGACGCGAGCACGTACGCCGCCAAGGCCGAGCAGAACCGCTACGTGGGCCAGGTGCTGGCCGCCGACCGCGGCGAGATCACCGACCGCTCCGGCGTCGCCCTGGCCACCAGCGAGGACGCCTACGACATCACGGCCGACCCCACCATGTTCGCGCCGGACATGCTGAAGATCGCCGACGGGCCCGAGCAGGCGGCCGCCCTGCTCGCGCCGATCCTCGGGCAGGACCAGGAGACCCTGGTCGAGAAGCTGCGGCCGAAGAACAAGGCCCTGCGCTACGTGAAGCTGGCCTCCCGCCAGACCCCGCAGGTCTGGAAGCAGATCAAGGACCTGAAGTCCGCGCTCGCGAAGAAGGAGGAGACGGACAAGTCCGTGCGCAACGTGCTCGCGGGCGTCTTCTCCGTCGCCACGAGCAAGCGCGTGTACCCCAACGGCGACCTCGCCGCCGGGATACTGGGCTGGGTCAACGCCGAGGGCAAGCCCGGCGGCGGCATCGAGCTGCAGCTGAACAAGCGGCTGGCCGGCAAGGACGGCAAGATCCGCTACGCCCAGTCCGGCGGCCGCCTCGTCCCCACCGCGGGGGGCGCCACCGAGACGCCCGCCGTACCGGGCAGCGACGTCGAACTCACCATCGACCGCGACATCCAGTGGGCCGCGCAGAACGCCATCACCGAGCAGGTGAAGGAGTCCGCTGCCGACCGCGGCTACGTCATCGTCCAGGACACCCGCACCGGGCAGATCCTGGCCATGGCCAACTCGCCCGGGTTCGACCCCAACGACCTGTCCGACGCCGACCCGGCCGCCCTCGGCAACGCGGCGCTGCAGGACGCCTTCGAGCCCGGCTCCACCGCCAAGGTCATGTCGATGGCCGCCGTCCTCCAGGAGCGGGCCGCCACCCCGATGACCCACGTGGTCGTGCCCAACCGGCTGCACCGCGGCGACCGGCTCTTCAAGGACGACGTCGACCACCCGACCTGGTACCTGACGCTCAACGGCGTCCTCGCCAAGTCCAGCAACATCGGCACCATCCTCGCCACCGGCCAGCTCGGCAGGACCCAGGCGCAGGCCAACAAGGTCCTCTACGACTACCTGCGCAAGTTCGGCCTCGGCAGCTACACGGGCCTCGGCTTCCCCGGCGAGACCAAGGGCATCCTCGCCCCGCCCGACAAGTGGTCGACCTCGCAGCAGTACACGATCCCTTTCGGCCAGGGCGTCTCCATCAACGCCATGCAGGCCGCCTCCGTGTACTCGACCATCGCCAACGGCGGCGTCCGCGTCGAACCCACGCTCGTACGCGGCACCAAGGGCCCCGACGGCCGCTTCACGCCCGCCCCGAAGCCCGCGAAGACGCGGGTCGTGAGCGCGCAGACGGCGAAGACCCTCGCCCGGATGCTGGAGTCCGTCGTGGACGACGAGGAGGGCACCGGCACCAAGGCGCGCATCCCCGGCTACCGCGTCGCGGGCAAGACCGGCACGGCCAACCGCGTGGATCCGGCCACCGGCAAGTACAGCGGCTACACCTCCTCGTTCGCCGGGTTCGCACCCGCCGACAAGCCCCGCGTCACCGTCTACTGCGCCATCCAGAACGCCACCCGGGGCAGCTACTTCGGCGGGCAGATCTGCGGTCCCGTCTACAAGCAGGTCATGGAGTTCGCACTGAAGTCCCTCCAGGTCCCGCCGACCGGGGCCAAGCCCGCCAAGCTCCCGGTCACCTTCCGGCGCTGACCTTCCAGCGCCGGCCGGCCCCCCGCGCCCGTCCGCACCGAACAGCCAGGAACCACTCGTGACGACGATCACCCCGGACCCCGGGAACCAGAGCAACCCGGGCCCCTCACTTCGCCCGCAGGCGGGTGCGCCCGGTACGCTCACCGCCGTGCCACACGCTGATCAGTCCCAAACCACCCAGAAGGGGCATCCCGTGACATACCCCGGGCCGCCCAGGCCGGTGCAGCTCTCCGCCACATCCCTCGCGGAACTCGCCGATCAGCTGGGTGCTCCCGCGCCACAGGGCGCCGCCGAGGTCACGGGCATCACCCACGACTCGCGCGCCGTGCGCCCCGGCGACCTGTACGCCGCCCTGCCGGGCGCCCGCCTGCACGGTGCGGACTTCGTGAACCAGGCCGCGGGCCTGGGCGCCGCCGCCGTGCTGACCGACCCGGCCGGCGCCGACCGCGCCGCCGCGTCCGGCCTGCCCGTCCTGGTCGTCGACGACCCGCGCGGGCAGATGGGCGAGCTGGCCGCCACGATCTACGGCCACCCCGGCCGGGACCTGCTCCAGATCGGCATCACCGGCACCTCCGGCAAGACCACCACCGCCTACCTCGTCGAGGGCGGCCTGAAGACCGTCAGGTCCACCGGCCTGATCGGCACGGTCGAGATGCGCATCGGCGACGAGCGCATCAAGTCCGAGCGGACCACCCCCGAGGCCACCGACCTGCAGGCCCTGTTCGCCGTCATGCGCGAACGCGGCGTCGAGGCGGTCGCCATGGAGGTCTCCAGCCACGCCCTGGTGCTCGGCCGCGTCGACGGCTGCGTCTTCGACATCGGCGTCTTCACCAACCTCAGCCCGGAGCACATGGAGTTCCACTCCGACATGGAGGACTACTTCCAGGCGAAGGCGCAGCTGTTCACGCCGAAACGGAGCAGGCTCGGCGTGGTCAACGTCGACGACGAGTACGGCCGCAGGCTGGCGAAGGAAGCCGGCGTCCCGGTCGTCACCTACTCCGCCGAGGGCCACCCGGACGCCGACTGGCGCGCCGAGGACGTGCAGATCGGCCGGCTGGACTCGACGTTCACCGTCATCGGGCCCGAGGGCGAGCGGATCAGCGCCAAGTCGCCGCTGCCGGGCCCCTTCAACGTGGCCAACACCCTGGCCGCGATCGTCGCCCTGGCCGTCGCCGGGCTCGACCCGCAGTCCGCCGCCGACGGTGTGGCCGCCGTCCCCGGCGTGCCGGGCCGCCTGGAGCGCGTGGACGCCGGGCAGCCCTATCTCGCGGTCGTCGACTACGCCCACAAGACCGACGCCGTCGAGTCGGTGCTGCGCGCCCTGCGCAAGGTCACCGAGGGCAGGCTGCACGTCGTCCTCGGCTGCGGCGGCGACCGGGACAGGACGAAGCGGGAGCCGATGGGCGCCGCGGCGGCGCGGCTCGCCGACACCGCCGTCCTGACCTCCGACAACCCCCGTGGCGAGGACCCCCTCGCGATCCTCGCCACGATGCTGCGGGGCGCGGCCTCCGTGCCCGCACACGAGCGCGGCGAGGTACAGGTCTTCGAGGACCGGGCCGCCGCGATCGCCGCCGCCGTGGCGCGTGCCGAACCCGGCGACACCGTGCTGGTCGCGGGCAAGGGCCACGAGCAGGGCCAGGACATCGCCGGTGTGGTCCGTCCCTTCGACGACCGCCAGGTGCTGCGCGAAGCCATCCAGAAGACCCAGGGATGAAAATCCAGAAGACCCAGGGGATGAACTTGTGATCGCCCTCTCCCTCGCCGAGATCGCAGAAGTCGTCGGCGGGCAGACGCACGACATACCGGATCCGTCCGTCCAGGTCACCGGCCCGGTCGTCCGGGACTCCCGTGAGGCGGGGCCGGGCAGCCTGTTCGTGGCCTTCGCCGGTGAGCGCGTGGACGGCCACGACTTCGCGGCGGCGGTCGTCGAGGCGGGAGCGGTGGCCGTGCTCGGCACCCGTCCCGTCGGCGTGCCCGCCATCGTCGTGGAGGACGTCCAGACCGCTCTCGGCGCCCTCGCGCGGCACGTCGTGGCCCGGCTCGGCGCCACCCTCGTCGCCCTCACCGGCTCGGCGGGCAAGACCAGCACCAAGGACCTCATCGCGCAGGTGCTCCAGCGCAAGGCGCCGACGGTGTTCACGCCCGGCTCGCTCAACAACGAGATCGGGCTGCCGCTGACCGCGCTCAGCGCCACCGAGGAGACGAGGTTCCTCGTCCTGGAGATGGGCGCCCGCGGCATCGGGCACATCCGCTACCTCACGGAACTGACCCCGCCGCGGATCGGCCTGGTGCTCAACGTCGGATCCGCCCACATCGGCGAGTTCGGCGGCCGCGAGCAGATCGCCCAGGCCAAGGGCGAGCTGGTGGAGGCGCTGCCCCCCGAGGCCGAGGGCGGCACCGCGATCCTCAACGCGGACGACCCCTACGTACGCGCCATGGCCTCCCGAACGAAGGCGAAGGTGCTCCTTTTCGGAGAGTCCGGCGAAGCGGACGTTCGCGCCGAGAACGTGCGACTCACGGACACCGGACAGCCCTCGTTCAGGCTTCACACACCCTCCGGTGCAAGCGATGTGACCATGCGCCTGTACGGTGAGCATCACGTGTCGAACGCGCTCGCCGCGGCCGCCGTCGCCCACGAGTTGGGCATGTCCGCAGACGAGATCGCCCGCGCGCTCTCCGAGGCGGGCTCCCTCTCCCGCTGGCGGATGGAGGTCACCGAGCGCCCGGACGGCGTGACGGTCGTCAACGACGCCTACAACGCGAACCCCGAGTCCATGAAGGCCGCGCTGCGCGCGCTGGCGGCCATGGGCAAGGGGCGTCGCACGTGGGCGGTGCTCGGCAAGATGGCCGAGCTCGGGGACGAGGCGCTCGCCGAGCACGACGCGGTCGGACGGCTCGCCGTCCGGCTCAACGTCAGCAAGCTCGTCGCGGTCGGGGGCAGGGAAGCCGCCTGGCTGCAACTGGGCGCATATAACGAGGGTTCGTGGGGTGAGGAGTCGGTGCACGTGTCCGACGCACAGGCGGCGGTCGACCTGTTGCGCAGCGAGTTGCGCCCGGGGGACGTCGTGCTCGTGAAGGCGTCCCGTTCGGTCGGGCTCGAAAGCGTTGCCCAGGCGCTGCTGGAGTCCGGTGCCGAGGGTGAGGTTGCCGCCCGATGATGAAGCAGATCCTGTTCGCAGGAGTCATTGGTCTCTTTCTCACGCTGGTCGGCACCCCGCTGCTGATCAAGCTGCTCGCGCGCAAGGGCTACGGCCAGTACATCCGCGACGACGGCCCGCGCGAGCACGCCAGCAAGCGCGGTACGCCGACCATGGGCGGTATCGCCTTCATCCTGGCCACGGTCGCCGCGTACTTCCTGGCCAAGGTGATCACGGGCTATCTGGACCCGGACGTCGACGCGGCGCCGACCTTCTCGGGTCTGCTGGTGCTCGGACTGATGGTCGGCATGGGCCTGGTCGGCTTCCTCGACGACTACATCAAGATCGTCAAGCGGCGTTCGCTGGGTCTGCGGGCCAAGGCGAAGATGGCCGGCCAGCTGATCGTCGGCATCGGCTTCGCGGTGCTCTCCCTGCAGTTCGCGGACAACCGCGGCAACACCCCGGCCTCCACCAAGCTGTCGTTCATCACGGACTTCGGCTGGACGATCGGCCCGGTGCTGTTCGTGGTCTGGGCGCTGTTCATGATCCTCGCGATGTCCAACGGCGTGAACCTGACCGACGGTCTGGACGGTCTGGCCACCGGCGCCTCGGTGCTCGTCTTCGGCGCCTACACCTTCATCGGCGTCTGGCAGTTCCAGGAGTCCTGCGCCAACGCGGGCACCCTGACCAACCCGGGAGCCTGTTACGAGGTCCGCGACCCCCTCGACCTCGCGGTGGTCGCCTCCGCGCTCATGGGCGCCTGCCTGGGCTTTTTGTGGTGGAACACCTCGCCGGCCAAGATCTTCATGGGCGACACCGGTTCGCTCGCGCTCGGCGGTGTGCTCGCCGGCCTCGCGATCTGCTCGCGCACCGAGCTGCTGCTCGCCATCCTCGGCGGCCTGTTCGTGCTGATCACCATGTCCGTGGTGATCCAGGTCGGTTCGTTCCGCCTCACCGGCAAGCGCGTCTTCCGGATGGCGCCACTGCAGCACCACTTCGAACTCAAGGGCTGGTCCGAAGTGCTCGTCGTGGTCCGTTTCTGGATCATCCAGGGCATTTGTGTGATCGTCGGACTCGGCCTCTTCTACGCAGGATGGGCAGCGGACAAGTGACCTCCTCGGAGCCCTTCGACTTCCAGGGCAAGCACGTCACCGTCGCCGGACTCGGTGTCTCGGGCGTCCCGGCGGCCAAGGTGCTGCACGAACTCGGCGCGCGCGTCACGGTCGTCAACGACGGCGCCGACGAGCGCGCGCGGACGCAGGCGGCCGAGCTGGAGGCGCTCGGGATCACCGTGCGCCTGGGCGACGGCGACACTCTGCCGGAGGGCACCGAGCTGATCGTCACCGCGCCCGGCTGGAAGCCGGACAAGCCGCTGTTCACGGCGGCCCGTGACGCGGGAGTGGAGATCTGGGGCGACGTCGAGCTGGCCTGGCGCCTGCGCGGCCCCGACGCCGCGCCCTGGCTGGCCGTCACGGGCACCAACGGCAAGACCACGACGGTCCGGATGCTCGCCTCGATCCTGAAGGCGGCGGGCCTGCGCACCGCCGCCGTCGGCAACATCGGCGTCTCCGTGCTGGACGCGGTGCTCGGCGAGGAGAAGTACGACGTCCTGGCCGTGGAGCTGTCCAGCTACCAGCTGCACTGGGCGCCGTCCCTGCGCGCCCACTCGGCCGCGGTGCTCAACCTCGCCCCCGACCACCTCGACTGGCACGGCTCCATGGAGGCGTACGCCGCCGACAAGGGCCGTGTCTACGAGGGCAATCGCGTCGCCTGCGTCTACAACGCGGACGCCACCGACAAGCCGTCCACGGAGGACCTGGTCCGTGAGGCCGACGTGGAGGAGGGCTGCCGCGCCATCGGCTTCACCCTCGGCACGCCCGGCCCCTCCCAACTCGGCGTCGTGGAGGGCATCCTGGTCGACCGCGCCTTCGTCGAGAACCGGCAGAAGAACGCCCAGGAGCTCGCCGAGGTCGCCGACGTCAGGCCGCCGGCCCCGCACAACATCGCCAACGCCCTCGCCGCGGCGGCCCTCGCCCGCGCCTACGGCGTGCCCGCCAGGGCCGTCCGGGACGGGCTGCGGGCCTTCACCCCGGACGCCCACCGCATCGCGCACGTCGCCGACGTGGACGGGATCGCCTACGTCGACGACTCCAAGGCGACCAACACCCACGCCGCGGAAGCCTCGTTGGCGGCCTACGAGTCGATCGTGTGGATCGCGGGCGGGCTCGCCAAGGGCGCCGTCTTCGACGAACTGGTCGCCAAGGCCGCGAAGCGGCTGCGCGGGGCCGTGCTGATCGGCGCGGACCGCGCGCTCATCCGCGAAGCCCTGGCGCGACACGCCCCGGAAGTACCCGTCGTCGACCTCGACCGGACCGACACTGGGGCGATGCGCGCGGCGGTCCACGAGGCGCGACGGCTCGCTCAGGCGGGCGACACGGTGTTGCTGGCCCCGGCCTGCGCCTCCATGGACATGTTCGCCGACTACAACAAGCGCGGGGACGCTTTCGCGGACGCCGTTCGCGAGCTCGGCTCCGTCGAGGACTGACCCGGGTCCGCCTCGCCCGGCGGTGACGCCGGGCGTACCTGGGAGGGACGCGTGACACGGATGTGGCTGGTGCCCGAGCGGCCGGGGAGCGTGCGCCGCACGACGCTCCCCTCCGGCAAGGCGGGGTGAGCGGCGATGCCCTCCAGCCGCACCGGACGGCCCCCGACCCCGCGCGCCCCCAAGCGCCCCGCCGCGTCCCGGCCGCCGAGGGAGAACGGCGTCCTCGGCCTGTACACCCGCGCCCGCCGGGGCTGGGACCGGCCGCTGACCGCCTACTACCTGATCCTCGGCGGCAGCGCGCTGATCACGGTGCTGGGCCTGGTGATGGTCTACTCGGCCTCCCAGATCACCGCGCTGCAGATGTCGCTGCCCGGCTCGTACTTCTTCCGCAAGCAGCTGCTCGCGGCGGTCATCGGCGCCGGTCTGCTGTTCGCCGCCTCACGCATGCCGGTGAGACTCCACCGGGCCCTGGCCTACCCCATCCTCGCCGGCGCCGTCTGCCTCATGGCGCTGGTCCAGGTGCCCGGGGTAGGAGTCTCGGTCAACGGCAACCAGAACTGGCTCGCCGTCGGCGGCTCCTTCCAGCTCCAGCCCAGTGAGTTCGGCAAGCTCGCGCTGGTGCTGTGGGGTGCCGATCTGCTCGCCCGCAAGCAGGACAAGAGGCTGCTGACCCAGTGGAAGCACATGCTCGTCCCACTGGTGCCGGCCGCCTTCATGCTGCTCGGGCTCATCATGATCGGCGGCGACATGGGCACCGCGATCATCCTCACGGCCATCCTGTTCGGCCTGCTCTGGCTGGCCGGAGCGCCCACGCGGCTGTTCGCCGGCGTCCTGTCGGTCGCGGCCGTGCTCGGTCTGATCCTCATCAAGACCAGCCCCAACCGCATGGCCCGCCTGCAGTGCCTCGGCGCCACCGAACCCCAGTCCGGACCGGTCGACTGCTGGCAGGCCGTGCACGGCATCTACGCCCTCGCCTCCGGCGGGATCTTCGGCTCGGGGCTGGGGGCGAGTGTGGAGAAATGGGGCCAACTCCCCGAAGCCCACACCGACTTCATCTTCGCCGTCACCGGTGAGGAACTGGGCCTGGCGGGGACGCTGTCGGTCCTCGCCCTCTTCGCGGCTCTAGGCTATGCGGGTATCCGCGTGGCCGGACGCACGGAGGACCCCTTCGTGAGGTATGCCGCGGGAGGCGTGACCACCTGGATCACGGCCCAGGCCGTGATCAACATCGGTGCGGTGCTCGGTCTGCTGCCGATCGCCGGTGTGCCTCTCCCGCTGTTCTCCTACGGGGGATCCGCCCTGCTGCCGACCATGTTCGCCATCGGGCTGCTGATCGCCTTCGCACGCGACGAGCCCGCTGCGCGGGCAGCGCTTGCGATGCGGCAACCTCGCTTTGGTAGAAAGCGGGGGGCCGGGGGAACCGGTTCGGGTCGGAGTCCCCGGAGATGGAACACGATGCGACGGCGCGCCACGGCGGCGCGTCCGTCCGGAGAGCGGTGAATTTCGGTGCATGTCGTACTCGCCGGCGGAGGAACCGCGGGCCACATCGAGCCCGCGCTCGCCCTCGCGGACGCCCTGCGCAGGCAGGACCCGACCGTGGGCATCACGGCCCTGGGCACGGAGCGGGGCCTGGAGACGCGTCTGGTACCCGAGCGCGGTTACGAACTCGCGCTGATCCCGGCCGTACCGCTGCCACGCAAGCCCACCCCCGAGCTGATCACCGTCCCGGGCCGGCTGCGCGGCACGATCAAGGCGACCGAGCAGATCCTGGAGCGCACCAAGGCGGACGCCGTGGTCGGCTTCGGCGGCTACGTCGCCCTGCCCGGCTACCTCGCGGCCAAGCGCCTCGGAGTGCCGATCGTCATCCACGAGGCCAACGCCCGCCCGGGCCTGGCCAACAAGATCGGCTCGCGCTACGCCAGCCAGGTCGCGGTCTCCACGCCGGACAGCAAGCTGCGCGGCGCCCGCTACATCGGCATCCCGCTGCGCCGCTCCATCGCCACCCTGGACCGGGCCGCCGTGCGCCCCGAGGCCCGGGCCGCGTTCGGGCTGGACCCCAACCTGCCCACGCTGCTGGTCTCCGGCGGCTCCCAGGGCGCCCGCCGCCTCAACGAGGTCGTGCAGACGGTCGCGCCCTGGCTCCAGCAGGCCGGCATCCAGATCCTGCACGCGGTCGGCCCGAAGAACGAACTGCCGCAGGTCCAGCAGATGCCGGGGATGCCCCCCTACATCCCGGTAAGTTACCTGGACCGGATGGACCTCGCGTACGCCGCGGCCGACATGATGCTCTGCCGCGCGGGCGCGATGACCGTCGCCGAACTCTCCGCCGTCGGGCTCCCGGCCGCCTACGTCCCGCTGCCCATCGGCAACGGCGAACAGCGGCTCAACGCCCAGCCGGTGGTGAAGGCAGGCGGCGGCCTGCTGGTCGACGACGCGGAACTGACCCCCGAGTGGGTGCAGCAGAACGTCCTGCCCGTGCTCGCCGACCCGCACCGGCTGTACCAGATGTCCCGCGCCGCCGCCGAGTTCGGCCGCCGGGACGCCGACGACCTGCTCGTCGGCATGGTGTACGAGGCGATCGCCGCCGCTCGTGCACACCGCTAGGCCCGTATGACGGAAGGCAGGGGAGCGTGGCCGGATCGACCACCGCCGAGCGCGGTGAACGCCAGCAGAAGTCGTCCGGCCCGCCTCCCGTCAGGCGTCTGAGGCGGCGCCACGTCCGTGTGATCGTCGTCCTGGTCCTCGCCCTGGTCTTCCTCGGCATCCCGACGCTGTGGCTGTTCTACGGGTCCGACTGGCTGCGTGCCGAGCGGGTCTCCGTCTCGGGCACCCGGGTCCTGACGCCGGATCAGGTCAAGGCGGCCGCCGAGGTTCCCCTCGGCGAGCCGCTCATTTCCGTCGACACGGACGCGATCGAGACGCGGCTGCGCCAGAAATTGCCCCGAATCGACGCGGTTGACGTGGTCCGTTCCTGGCCCCATGGAATCGACCTGGAAGTGGTCGAGCGGACTCCGGTTCTGATTGTCCAAAAGGGCGGAAAGTTCATCGAAGTGGACGATGAAGGTGTCCGTTTCGCTACGGTTTCCGAGGCTCCGAAAGGCGTGCCCGCGCTGGAATTGACGCTGTCGCGCTCCGGCTCGGCCGCCGCCAGCCTGCGCCGCTTCGGCGAGCCCAGGCTGGTGCGCGAGGCGGTCGGCGTGGCCCGCGCCGTCCCGGCCGCGGTCGCCCGCGCCACACGGACCGTCAAGGTCCGTTCCTACGACGACATCTCGCTGGAGTTGCGGGACGGCCGCACCGTCGTCTGGGGGAGCAGCGAGAAGGGCGCCGCGAAGGCCCGCGCGCTGACCGCCCTGATGAAAGCCTCGCGCGACGCGCGGCACTTCGACGTGAGCGTCCCCACCGCCCCCGCGTCATCAGGGAGTTGACGCACATCCGCGCAGGCCAGCACCCTGGTTGGGCAGCGCTACGGCTGATCACATAGGGTGAAAAGAAAAACGGGAGGTTCGGCGTGTTCGTTGAAGGAGCGCCACTTGTCGACTTAGTGTCCTGTTCAGAAGACTCCAAGGAACGGACACACTGGTAACCCTAAACTTCAGGGTTAGGGTTCGGGTCGGCGATACGGACCGTCCCATTCGGCATCAGTCGTCGGGTCGCGGGGCGCAGGGCGTCACGGTGATTCGGCGACACGTAACTCGAGGCGAGAGGCCTTCGACGTGGCAGCACCGCAGAACTACCTCGCAGTCATCAAAGTCATCGGTGTCGGCGGCGGTGGTGTCAATGCCATCAACCGGATGATCGAGGTC
>NZ_JAPSKN010000014.1 GCF_031181705.1 Streptomyces sp. | reverse complement strand
CTGTGGACCTCGCTCGGGTTCACGATCCTCGGCACGGTGCCGGAGGCGTTCGACCACCCCCGGCACGGGCCGGTGGGACTGCACATCATGTACCGGGCCCTGTAGGGCCGGGAGTCAGGCGGCGCCGCAGGGGTGCCGCCGGCGGCGCCGGTCCCGGCGTCCCGCCGTCAGGGACGGGCGTAGGGCCGGGTCATGATCTCCATGTTGTGGCCGTCCGGGTCGGCGAAGTAGGCACCGCGCCCGCCGAAGAGATGGTTGACCCGGCCGGGCTCGGTGTGGCGCGGGTCGGCGTAGTAGGTCACGCCGAGCGCCTCCAGGCGGGCGATCATCGCGTCGAACTGCTCCTCGGGCACGAGGAAGGCGTAGTGCTGCGGCTGGATCGGCTCGTCGCTCTTCTCGTAGAAGTCGAGGGTCACGCCGTTGCCCAGGTCGACGGGGAGGAACGGCCCGAAGGGGGCGGCGACCTTCAGGCCCAGCACGGTCGCCAGGAACTCGGCCGACAGTTGCCGGTCAAAGGCGTAGACGACCGTGTGGTCGAGGCGGGCGATCGGGGCCGGCGGTTCGGTGCTGTGTTCTGCGAGGGACATGAGTGGATTCGTCTCCGGTTCACTGGTGGTGAGGACGCGCCGGAAGGGGCGCGGGAAGGGGGAAGACGGAGACATCAGGCGGGGCGCGTGCCCGCTCCGGCTCCCGGCGGGGGCCGGGCGGGGTCACCCCCGCCGCCCTCATGCCGAGGCCGGGCGCCTCACTCGTGCATGGCCTACGGCCGACCCGGCAGTCACCCGGCCGACCCTAGCCGACCGGCGCCGTACGCCGCCACGGATTTCTGGCCTCCAACTGCCCCGCCACGGCCAGGAGTCGATCCTCCGTGCCGGGGCGTCCCACCAGCTGCACGGCGCAGGGGGCGCCGGAGGGCAGGGTGCCGCAGGGGACGGCCATGGCGGGCCAGCCGGTGAGGTTCCACGCGGGCGTCAGGGGCGAGTGGTTGGTGTTGACCAGCAGGTTGCTCAGCCAGCCGCGCTCGTGCCAGGGCCCGGCCTTCGGGGCGCGGCGGGCCAGCGCGGGGGTGAGCAGCACGTCGTACTCGGCGAAGAACGGCTCCAGCCGGTGCCGCAGCCGTTCGCGGGCCGCCCCGGTGGCGACGGTGCCCACGAAGGGCCGGCCGAGCCGGGCGTGCACGCGGGTGCGGCGCGTGAGCTGCCGGGGGTCGAGGGGCCGGGCGTCGGCCGCGGTGCCCGCCGTCCAGTGCATGAGGGAGGTGGCGGCGAGGGACAGCGGGTAGGGCGGGTCGGCGCGCCGGACCTGGTGGCCCGACCGCATGAGCACCCCGGCCGCGTCCCGGGCGGCCGCCGCGTACGGCCGGCTGATGGTGACGCCGGCCAGCGGACTGCGCAGCGACACGGCGACCTTGAGGGTCCCGGGGGCGGACGGGGGCGCGGGCTCGGTGCCGGCGAGGACCGCGAGCATCAGGCGGGCGTCCTCGACGGTCGTGGCGAGCGGCCCGTTCTCCGACAGGCCGAACCAGTCGCCGTCCCCGGCCCCGGCCGGGACCACCCCGCGGCCCGGCTTGATGGTGACCAGACCGCAGTTGGCGGCCGGTATCCGCAGCGAGCCCATGCCGTCGTTGCCGAGGGCGACCGGCACCATCCCGGCCGCGACGGCGGTGGCGCTGCCGCCGGAGGAGCCGCCCGCCGAACGCGCCGGGTCCCAGGGGTTGCGGGCGGTGCCCAGCACGCCGTCCGTCGTGCCGAAGACGCACAGTTCGGGCACGTTCGTCAGGCCCACGACGACCGCGCCCGCGGCCCGCAGCCGGGCCACGGTCACATGGTCCTGCGCGGCCGGTGTGTCCGGGGTGGCCGCCGAGCCGACGCGGCGGGACTCGCCGCGCACCGCGAGGTTGTCCTTGACGGCCACCGGCACGCCGGCCAGGGGGAGTTCGGAGAGGTCGCCGCGTGCGGCCACCTCGTCGGCCTCGGCCAGTGCCCTCTCGGCACGCACCAGCCGGAAGGCGCCCAGCCGGCCGTCGAGCCGCCGGATCCGTTCGAGGTGCTCGGCGACCACCTCCCGGGGCGTGACCCGCTTCTCGCGGACGGCGGCGGACATCTCGGCGGCGGTGCGGCCGGCCCAGGTGGTCACAGAGGCTCCTCGGGAGGACGGAGGACGGGGGACGGGGGACGGGGGAGACGGGCTACCGGTGAGTACGTAGGGAGAACTGTGCACCGGCCGGGGGCGCGCGTCGAGATCGCGAGCTGTTTTACGCGCCGGAGCACGCTGTCAGGGGTGGTCGGCGCGGGGGCGGTGCTCAGCGCAGGTGGCGCTCGAAGAAGGCCTCCGTGACGTCCATTTCGGCCGCCCACCGGGGACCGAACGTGTGGCCCTCACCGGGGACGGTGCGCAACTCCGCGTCCTTGCCCGCCTCCTGGAACACCCGCGCGGCCTCCCGTGACCAGGCCACGGGGCAGGTGTCGTCCGCGGTGCCGTGCTGGATCAGCAGGGGCTCGGTCAGGCGGCCGGCGTAGGTGAGGGGCGAGACGCCGCGCCAGAACGCCGGGTTCTCCTCGGGCGTGCCGTGCCTCTCCTCGATCTCCGCCACGAGCGGGTCGCCGTCGGGCCGCTGGAAGTGGTCGATGTTCTCCTGCGGGCGGGCGCTCACCGGCGCGTACGCGACGGCCGCGTCGAACAGCCCGGGCGCCACGACCAGCGTGTTGTACACGACCCCGCCGCCCATGGACCGGCCGAACAGGCCGATCCGGTCGCCGTCGATCTCCGGGCGCCCGGAGTCGCGCAGGGCCAGGGCCGCGCCGATGACGTCCTCGGTGTAGCCGAGGCGCAGGTTCACGTCGTTGTCGGGATCGTCGTCGGAGCGGGCGTGGTTGCGGTAGTCGGTGTGCAGGACGACGTAACCGCTGCGGGCCAGGCGGTCCTGCTCGCGCGGCATGCCCTGGCCGCTGAAGTAGGTGTCCGGGTCGATGTAGCCGTGCGCCAGCACCAGGGCGGGGAACGGGCCCTCGCCCTCGGGGATGTTCATGATCCCCGAGACGGTCAGGCCGTTGGCCTCGTACGTCACGGCGTAGCGGGTGTAGGCGGAGGTGCGGGCGAGCACCTCGCCGAGCCGCAGGCCGGAGCCGGTGTGCTCGCGCCGCATCAGGGCGGGGAGGGAGACCGGGTCGACGGGGCCGGGGGAGGGGGAGGCGCTGCGCGGGCTCGGGTCGCTCGCCGTGCTCGTGGTCACCGTACCGGTCGAGGGCGCGGCGGGTCCGTCGCCGCCGGTGCAGCCGAGGGTGACGGCCAGCAGCAGTCCGGCGGCGGCACAGGCGGTGCCCCGTAGGCGCATACCGTCCATTGTGACTCGCGTGGGGTCCCGCCGGGCGGGGTTCGGCCGGGCCGCGCCCGTTCGAACGGGTGACAGTCCTGCTGCGGCGCGCCTGGCGGAGGGTGGAGACGCAGGTCACATCCGTGCGTGTCACATCGGGGTGAGCCGCCGGCTCATAACGGCGTAAGCACCGACAACGACGAAGGAGCTCACCATGAGCGCGCGTCTGGACGTCTTCGCCACCCCGAGCGGCAGCAGGCTCGTCAAGCAGTTCACCTCCGTGGGACGGCTGGTCGTGGAGTCGGCGCTGCCGGCCGCCACGCGGGAGCTGGTCTCCCTGCGGGTGAGCCAGATCAACGGGTGCGCGGTCTGCATCGACATGCACACCAAGGAGGCCGCGGCGGCGGGCGAGTCCGCCGTGCGCCTCCACCTGGTCGCCGGTTGGCGGGAGGCCACGGTCTTCACCGAGGCCGAGCGCGCCGCGCTGGAGCTGGCCGAGCAGGGCACCCGCATCGCGGACGGCGCCGGTGGCGTCCCGGACGAGGTGTGGGAGCGGGCCGCCAAGCACTACGACGAGGAGCAGCTCGTCGCGCTGGTGACCCTGATCGCCTTCATGAACACGGCGAACCGGCTGAACGTCATCCTCCAGCAGCCGGCCGGTGACTACCAGCCGGGCCGGTTCGCCTAGCGCCGCGAGGCCGGGCCCTGGGGACTTCTAGGGCCCGAGCTGCGCCCGCAGCCACTGTTCCACCTCGCCCACGTGCGCGGCCGCCGCCGCCCTGGCCGCCTCCGGATCGTGGGCGGCCAGGGCGCGGTGGATCACCGTGTGCTCGCGGCGGGTGCGGGCGAGGGCCCCCTCCTCCTGGTAGCCGCGCCAGACCCGGGCGCGGAAGGTGCGGGACGACAGGCCCTCCAGGATCGCGGCCATCGTCTCGTTGCCCGCGGCCGCTGCGATCACCCGGTGGAACGCCAGGTCGTGGGCGATGATCTCCTCGGGATCGTCCGTGGCGTTCATCGCCGCCAGGTGCTTGTCCACCTCGGCCAGCTGGTCCTCGGTGATCCGCGCGGCGGCCAGCGCCGTCGCCGTCGACTCCAGGATCCGCCGGATCTCCAGCAGTTCCACCAGACGCGGGCCGCGCGACAGGTCCGCCACGACCCCGAAGGTCTCCAGCAGGTCGCCGGCCTCCAGCTGCGTGACGTAGATGCCGGAGCCGTGCCGGGCCTCCAGCACCCCCAGCACGGTGAGCGCGCGGATCGCCTCCCGCATCGAACTGCGGGAGATGCCCAGCTGCGCGGCCAGGTCGCGCTCGGTCGGCAGCCGCTGGCCGGGCTCCAGTTGGCCCTCCGCGATCATCGCCTTGATCCGCTCGATGGCGCGCTGCGTCACGGTGCCCTTCCGCGGGGCTGTCTCGTCGTCCACGCCACTCCTCCGATCACAGCGCTTCGGCGCAGTCTAGCCAGACAAGTGGTCCGACCACTATGAGTCACGAGTGCGGAGTCTGTCCGACGAGGGGTGTTTGGACGCTTGATTGGTCTGATAAGTATGCGGGCATCCGCTGGAACCCCGGCCGACGAAAGGACCTCCGTGTCCCCGACGCCCGCCCGCATCACCGCGGTCGACACCCACGACATCCGCTTCCCCACCTCGCGCGAACTCGACGGCTCCGACGCGATGAACCCCGACCCCGACTACTCGGCGGCCTACGTCGTGCTGCGCACCGACGCGGCCGACGGGCACGAGGGGCACGGGTTCGCCTTCACCATCGGGCGGGGCAACGAGGTCCAGGTCGCCGCGATCGACGCGCTGCGCGGACACCTTCTCGGCCGCGACCTGGCCGAGCTGTGCGCCGACCCCGCCACCCTGAACCGCGACCTGATCGGCGACAGCCAACTGCGCTGGCTCGGGCCCGAGAAGGGCGTGATGCACATGGCCATCGGCGCCGTCGTCAACGCCGTGTGGGACCTCGCCGCCAAGCGGGCCGGGCTTCCGCTGTGGCGACTGCTCGCCGAGGCCGAGCCGGAATGGCTCGTGGGCCAGATCGACTTCCGCTACCTCACCGACGCCCTCACCCCCAAGGAGGCCCTGGCCCTGCTCCACCGGGCCAGGGAGGGCGCCGGGCAGCGCACCGCCCGGCTGCTGGAGCGCGGCTACCCCGCCTACACCACCTCGCCCGGCTGGCTCGGCTACGACGACGAGAAACTCACCCGGCTCGCCGCCCGGGCGGTCACCGACGGCTTCACCCAGATCAAGCTCAAGGTGGGCGCCGACCTCGACGACGACATCCGCCGCTGCCGGGTGGCCCGTTCGGTCATCGGCCCGGACATCCGGATGGCCGTCGACGCCAACCAGCGCTGGGACGTCGAGGAGGCGATCCGCTGGACCGAGGCCCTCGCCGCGTTCGACCCGTACTGGATCGAGGAACCCACCAGCCCCGACGACATCCTCGGGCACGCGGCGATCCGCCGGGCCGTCGCCCCCGTGAAGGTCGCCACCGGCGAGCACGCGCACAACCGCATCGTCTTCAAACAGCTTCTCCAGGCCGGCGCGCTCGACGTCGTCCAGATCGACGCGGCCCGGGTCGGCGGCGTCCCGGAGAACCTCGCGATCCTGCTGCTCGCGGCCAAGTTCGGCGTCCCCGTGTGCCCGCACGCGGGCGGGGTCGGCCTGTGCGAACTCGTCCAGCACCTGTCGATGTTCGACTACGTGGCACTGACCGGCACGACCGAGAACCGCGTCATCGAATACGTCGACCATCTGCACGACCACTTCCTCGACCCGGTGGTGATCCGGCAGGGTCACTACATGGCACCCACCGCGCCGGGCTTCTCGGCCGCTCTGCGGCCCGAGGCGCTGGCGCGGTACACGTACCCGGGCGGCGAGTTCTGGGCCGCCGACCTCGACGCGACGAAGAAGGGGCACGCCGCATGAGCGACTTCGAGGGCCTCAGGGCCCTGGTGACGGGCGGTGCGTCCGGCATCGGCCGGGCCACCGCCGACCTCATGGCCGAGCGCGGCGCACAGGTCGCCGTCCTCGACCTCGATCCGTCCCCGGTCGGCAAGCCACTCCTCGGCCACCGCGCGGACGTCACCGACGACACGTCCGTGCGCGCGGCGGTCACCGCGGCGGTGGCGGAACTCGGCGGTCTGGACGTCCTGGTGAACAACGCGGGCATCGGCGCCCAGGGCACCGTCGAGGACAACCCCGACGACGAGTGGCACCGCGTCTACGACGTCAACGTCGTCGGCATGGTCCGCACCACCCGAGCCTGCCTGCCCGGTCTGCGGGCCTCCGCGCACGCCGCGATCGTCAACACCTGCTCCGTCGCCGCCACCGCGGGCCTGCCGCAGCGCGCCCTGTACAGCGCCACCAAGGGCGCCGTGCACGCCCTGACCCTCGCCATGGCCGCCGACCACGTCCGCGAGGGCATCCGCGTCAACTGCGTCAACCCCGGCACGGTCGACACCCCGTGGGTGGGCCGCCTCCTCGACGCCGCCCCCGACCCGGCCGCCGAACGCGCGGCCCTCGAGGCCCGCCAGCCCACCGGCCGGCTGGTCTCCCCGGCCGAGGTCGCGGGCGCCATCGCCTACCTGGCGAGCCCCCTGTCCGGCGCCACGACGGGCACCGCGCTCGCCGTCGACGGCGGCATGCAGGGCCTGCGGCCGCGCCCGGTGGCCCGGTGAACCGGCTCGGCGGCAGCGGCGTCGAGGTCAGCGCCCTGTCCTTCGGCGCCGCCGCCATCGCCAACCTGTACACCGCGGTCGGCGACGAGGAGGCCCACGAGGCAGTGGAAGCCGCCTGGCAGCGCGGCATCCGCTACTTCGACACCGCCCCGCACTACGGCCTCGGCCTCTCCGAACGCCGGCTCGGCGCCGCCCTGCGCGACCACCCCCGCGACCACTACACGATCTCCACCAAGGTGGGCCGCCGCCTCGAACCCGCCGACGGCACCGGCGACGACCTGGCCAACGGCTTCGCCGTACCGGCCACCCACCGGCGCGTGTGGGACTTCAGCGCCGACGGCATCCGCCGCACCCTGGAGTCCAGCCTGGAACGCCTCGGCCTCGACCGGGTCGACGTCGTCTACCTCCACGACCCCGACGAGCACGCCGAAGCGGCCTTCCGCGAGGGCTACCCGGCCCTGGAGAAGCTGCGCGCGGAAGGTGTGGTGGGCGCGATCGGCGCCGGGATGAACCAGTCGGCCATGCTCACCCGCTTCGTCCGCGACACCGACGTGGACGTGGTGCTCTGCGCCGGCCGCTACACCCTCCTCGACCAGAGCGCCCTCACCGACCTGCTGCCCGCCGCCCTGGAACGCGGTACGTCGGTGGTCATCGGCGGCGCCTTCAACTCGGGCCTGCTGGCCAACCCGGAGCCGGGCGCCCGCTACAACTACGCCGCCGCCCCGTCCGAGCTGGTCGAGCGGGCCCTGCGCCTGAAGTCGGTCGCCGACCGGCACGGCACCACGCTGCGCGCCGTCGCCCTGGCCTTCTGCGCCGCCCACCCGGCCGTCGCCAGCGTCCTCGTCGGGGCCCGTTCGGCTCATGAAGTGCGCGACTGCGCCCACCAGTTCGCCGCCCGGGTGCCCGGCGCCCTCTGGCAGGAGCTGCGCGCCGGGGGCCTGCTGCCCGCCGACGCGCCCGTGCCCGGCGAGCCGCCCTCGAAGGAGCCGTCATGACGGTCGCCCTGCACACCAGGGTCCGCGCCGGCCGCGTCGCCGCCTGCGAGGCCGCCGACCGCGAGGTCCCCCGTGAGCCGACCGGCGCCGTCCCCGCCGCCGGCACCGGCCTGCCCGTCGTCCGGGAGCCGCCCGCATGACCGTGACCGACGCCCACCACCACGTCTGGGACCTGTCCGTGCGTGACCAGGACTGGATCACCGGGCCCGCGCTGCGGCCGCTGCGCCGCGACTTCACGATGAAGGACCTCGAACCCGAGGCGAGAGCCGCCGGAGTGGGCCGCACGGTCCTCGTGCAGACGGTCACCGTGCCCGAGGAGACCCCGGAGCTCCTGGCCCTGGCCGAGGAGCACGACCTGGTCGCGGGCGTCGTCGGCTGGACCGACCTCACCCGCCCCGGCGTCGCCGACGAACTCGCCCGGCTGCGCGAACTCCCCGGCGGCCGCTACCTCAAGGGCATCCGCCACCAGGTCCAGCACGAGCCCGACCCCGAGTGGCTGCTGCGCCCGGACGTCCTGCGGGGACTGGCCGCCGTCGCCGCCGCCGGACTGGTCTACGACCTCGTCGTCCTGCCCGGCCGGCTCCCGGCCTGCGTCCGGGCGGCCGCCGCCCTGCCCGGCCTGACCTTCGTCCTGGACCACCTCGGCAAACCGCCCGTCGCCGCAGGCGCCCTCGAACCCTGGGCGTCGCACCTGCGGGCCCTGGCCGCCCTGCCCAACACCGTCGCCAAACTCTCCGGCCTGGCCACCGAGGCCGACCCCGCCGGCTGGACCGTCGAGGACCTGCGTCCGTACGCCGAGGTGGCCCTGGAGGCGTTCGGGCCCGCCCGGCTGATGTACGGCTCGGACTGGCCGGTGTGCACCCTGGCGGGGACCTACGGCGGCACGCTCGGCACCGCGCGCCGGCTCATCGGCCCGCCCGACCACGCGCAGATCCTCGAAACCACCGCCGCCCGCGTCTACGGCCTGTGAACCGGCTCCGCCAGCCTGGTCGGCGGCAGGTACTCCCGCACGTACGTCCGCTCCCAGCAGGCGCCGGTCTCCCGCAGCTCGCGCCAGGTCGTGTAGCGGTAGCGGAACAGCCGGGCGCGCACGAACCGCGGCGGCTCGTCCGGCGGGAACGGCGAGCGGCGCAGCAGCTTCAGCGTGTCCCGGTCGTTCTCCAGCAGCCGCTCCACCAGCCTGCCGAACCAGGGGTCGGCGTAGGCGGGGGAGAGGGCCGCGAACCACATCAGCCAGTCCAGGCGCAGATGGTAGGGCGCGAACTGGCGCGGCCACCGCCGCGGATCACCCGGCTTGCCCCTGAACTCGTACGCCCGCCAGTCGGAGCCCGCGCGCGGCCTGTCGTCCGCGGTGCCCTCGACCACCACCTCGTACCGCACCCGGCTCACGCTGCCGAACGCGCCGTAGGTGTTGACCAGATGCAGGGGGTCGAAGGAGCGGTTCATCACCTGGCGGCGGGAGAGCATGTTGCGCACCGGCCGGTGGCTGAGGCCCAACAGCAGCGCGGAGACCGCGAGGACCAGCACGACGTACCACAGCGGCGCGTCCGGCACGTCGGGCGCGTCGGCCGGGAAGCGCACCGCCGACAGCGCCAGCACGATCGTGATCCAGTTCAGCCAGGAGAAGTTGCCCGACAGCACCAGCCACAGCTGGGTGACGATCATCAGCGCGGCGGCTGCCGTTGCCACCGGCTGCGGAGTGAACAGCGCGAACGGCACCACCAGTTGCGTGACGTGGTTCGCGGCCGCCTCGACCCGGTGCAGTGGGCGGGGCAGGTGGTGGAAGAACCAGCTCAGCGGGCCCGGCATCGGCTGCGTCTCGTGATGGTGGTCCAGGCAGGTCAGCTTCCGCCAGCACGCGTCGCCGCGCATCTTGATCAGCCCCGCGCCGAACTCCACCCGGAACAGGATCCACCGCAGCAGGAACAGCACCACGAGCGGCGGCGCCACCTCGTCGTTGCCGAGGAACACGGCGAGGAAGCCGACCTCCAGCAGCAGCGACTCCCAGCCGAACGCGTACCAGGTCTGCCCGACGTTGACGATCGACAGGTACAGCACCCACGGCACCAGCCACAGCAGCATGCCGCCCCACAGCGGCAGCAGCGCGTCCAGCCCGGCCAGCAGCGCTACCGACACCGCGCAGCCCGTCCAGGCGCAGAGGGCGAAGAAGCGGTCCGAGTAGTGCAGCTGGAACAGGCTCGGCGCCCGCCTGAACGGCACCCGCTCGACGAACCGCGGCACCGGGAGCATGCCGCGCCGCCCGATCAGCGCCCGGAACTGCAGCGCCGCCGTCAGGAACGCCACCAGGTACACGGCGGCCAGCGCCCGCTGGAAGACCAGTCGGGTCAGCCAGTAGTCGGATGCGGTGAACCAGTCCACGGCCGTGCGCTCCTCCCCGTGACCCGCCGCAGGGCGGTGTCACGCTCCGCGTACCACTGCTCCGGTTGCGTAACCCGAGTGAGCGCGGCAAACAATAGTGAGGAACTGCCCGAAACGGGCCGAGGTGAGCGGGAGGACGAGGTGCGGACACCCACCGGGGCCTTCACCGCGGCCTGCGCGCTCTCCGCCGCGCTCCTCCTCTCGGCGTGCGGCGCCGGCCGCGCCGGCGGCGGCGAGGGCGACGGCACGACGGCCGCGGCGCTCGTCCTCCAGCCGGCCGCCGACCCCGGACCGGCCCCCTTCACGGACTCCACGGCCGTGGCGGCGCCCGCCCCGTTCCCCGCCGGGCCCGCACCGCGCACGGCGGGCGGCACCGTCCGCGTCTCCACCGGTCCGCGCTCCCTGTCCGGCGCGACCCCCGGCCTCTACGGCGGCACCGAGCGGACGGGCAGCTGCGACATCGGCCGGCAGATCGGCCACCTCACCCGCGACCGCGCCGCGGGCCGCGCCTTCGCCCGGGTCGCGGGCGTGCCCCCGGAGGCCCTCCCGGACTACGTGCGGGCCCTCACCCCGGTCGTCCTGCGCGCCGACACCCGCGTCACCGGCCACGGTCACCGCGCCGGCCGGGTCACCGGCTACCAGGCCGTCCTCCAGGCGGGCACCGCCGTCCTGGTCGACGACCGGGGCGTGCCGCGCCTCCGCTGCGCCTGCGGCAACCCGCTGCGCCCGCCGCTCGCCCTGCGCGGCACGCCGGCGACCCGGGGCACGCCCTGGCCCGGCTACCGGCCCGGCGAGGTGATCGTCGTGACCCCCGCCCCGCGTGCCGTCGCCGACTTCACCATCATCGACCTGGCCGCCCGGACCTGGATCGAACGGCGGCCCGGGCACGACGTGCGCCATGACCGGGCCCTGCCGCCGCCGGTGTGGGCGACCCGGCCCCCGGCACCGTCCGCGCCCTCGCCCGTCCCCCCGGGCGCCTCCCGCACCGCCCCCGGGGCGGACCCGGCCGCCGACCCCGCCCCCCGCCGGGCGGACGGCATCGAACAGCCTCCGGCGGACGGCACCCAACCGCCCCGCGGCGAACCGGCGCCCCGGGAGGCCGGCGCACCGGAGGCGGATGACCTCGGCGCACCGGAGGCGGAGGATCTCGGCGCACCGGACGAGGTCGGTCCCGAAGCCGTCCCGGACGGCCCCGACGTGCCCGACGGAGCCGGACTGATCCCCGACGAACCGGCCGACGACAGCATCTTCGGCAGCCCCACCGACGTCTTCGGCAACTGAGGGCCGGTCCCGCGGAGCGGCCCGTACACTCGGCACGTCCAGTCGAAGAATCGGACGAATCCTGGCAAGGTGGGCCCATGGCTGATCGGGGAGCGAGCGGCGCCCTGTCAGTCCCGGACGACTGGCCCGCCCACCCGGAGCCGATCCTCGCGCTCAACCGGATGGGCAGCTTCGACTGGGACCTGGACACCGGCCTGATGCAGATGGACGCGCAGGCCCACGACGTCTTCGACATGCGCCCCGACGAGTACGACGACCGCCCCGAGAGCCTCTCCAGGCGCGTCCCGCCCGGCGAGGCACGCCGCCTGGACACCGTGGTCACCCAGGCCCTGAAGGACGGCAGCGAGAACTACGGCGCGTACTTCCGCATCCGCCGCCGTGACGGCAGCCTGCGCTGGACGCACACCCAGGGCTACATCCGGCGCGACGAGACCGGCCGGCCCCGCCGCATCATCGGCATCATCCGCGACGCCACCCGGGAGCTCGGCGAGATCGACGCCCGGCGCGAGCAGGCCGACCGGGACGAGGCCCGCCGGGAACAGACAAGTGTCGTCGAGCTCACCACGGCCGCCCTCGCCCACGCGCGCACCGTCCAGGACGTCATCGACGTCCTCAAGGACACCCACGGCCTGACCCACCTGGGCGCCACCAGCCTCGTCATGGGCCTGGTCGAGGCCGGCCGCATCCGCATGGTCGCCGAGGGGCCCGAGGCCGCCTTCGTGCCCGGCACCCGGGTCACCCGCATCGACGAGCCCTATCCGATGAGCGAGGCCGTGCGGACCCTCGCCCCGTGCTTCATCGAGTCGCCCGAGGAGTTCGCCGAGCGCTACCCGATCCTCTGGCCCCACATCACCGATCTGAACATCACCTCGGCGGCCTATCTGCCGCTCATCGTCCAGGCCCGCCCGATCGGCGCGATGGGCCTGCTCTACAGCGACCGGCGGGGCTTCACCCCCGAGGAGCGCAACATCCTCGTCGCCCTCGGCAGCAGCATCGCCCAGAGCCTGCAGCGGGCCATGTTCTACGAGCAGGAGATGGACCTCGCCCAGGGCCTGCAGCAGGCCATGCTGCCCCGGACCATCCCGAGCGTGCCCGGCGCCGACGTCGCCGTGCGCTACCGGGCCGCCACCATCGGCGGCTCCGCCGGCCGGGACATCGGCGGCGACTGGTACGACCTGATCCCGCTGCCCGGCGGCCGGGTCGGTGCCGTCATCGGTGACGTCCAGGGCCACGACACGCACGCCGCCGCCGTCATGGGCCAGCTGCGCATCGTGCTGCGCGCCTACGCCGCCGAGGGACACCCGCCGGCCACCGTGATGGCCCGCGCCTCGGTGTTCCTGCACGAACTCGACACGGACCGCTCCGCGACCTGCCTCTACGCGGAGGCCGACCTGTCCACCGGCGTGCTGCAGGTGGTCCGCGCCGGGCACATCGACCCGCTCGTCCGGCTCACCGACGGCTCCTGCCGCCGCGTCGCCGTCCCGGGTGGCCTGCCGCTCGGCCTGTCCGCCGAGTTCGGCCGCCTGGACTACCCGGTGGGCACCGTGGAGCTCGACCCGGGCGACACCCTGCTGCTGTGCACCGACGGCCTGGTCGAGCAGCCCGGTGCCGACCTCGACGACGGCATGCGCACCCTCACCGCCCTGGTCGCCACCGGCCCCGAGGACGTGCGCGACCTCGCCGACCGGCTCATCGACGTGGCCGACGAACGCGGCGGCGAGGACGACGTCGCCCTGCTCCTGCTGCGCCGGCGCGGCCCGGAGGGTCCGCACGCCGGCCGCCGCCTCCAGCGCCAGGTGGCCCCCGGCGACCCGGCCGCACTCTCCGAGGCCCGGCGCATGATCCGCACCGCGGTCGCCGCCTGGGGCGCCGGCGACCGGGCCGACGAGATCGAACTGGTCGCCGACGAGCTGATGACCAACGCCCTCATGCACACCGAGGGCTCGGCGGTCCTCACCCTGCGGGTCCTCACCGGCTCCGACCGCCGGCTGCGCGTCGAGGTCGAGGACTCCTCCAGCGCCCTGCCCCGCCGCCGTGAGGCGGGCGACTCGGGCGTCTCCGGGCGGGGCCTGCTGCTGGTCGAGATGCTCACCGACGTGTGGGGCGTGGAGGCCCGGGGCGGCGGCAAGGCCGTCTGGTGCGAGTTCGTGGTGCCGGACCACGACTGACCCCGCGTGGCACTCTGGACCCATGCCGGAACTCCCCGAGGTCGAGGCGCTCAAGGACTTCCTGACCGAGCACCTGGTCGGCCACCGGATCGTACGGGTGCTGCCCGTCGCGATCAGCGTGCTGAAGACGTACGACCCGCCGCTGTCCGCGCTGGAGGGCCACGAGGTCGCCGCCGTACGCCGCTACGGCAAGTTCCTCGACCTGGCCACCGCGGACGGCCCGCACCTGGTGACGCACCTGGCCCGCGCGGGCTGGCTGCACTTCAGGGACCGCCTCCCCGACGGCCCGCCCCGCCCCGGCAAGGGACCCCTCGCCCTGCGCGTGGCCCTGGAGACCGGCGCGGGCTTCGACCTGACCGAGGCCGGCACGCAGAAGCGCCTCGCGGTGTACGTCGTCGGGGACCCGCGGGAGGTGCCGGGTGTGACCCGGCTCGGCCCGGACCCGCTCGCCGACGACTTCGACGAACGGCGCCTGGCGGAGCTGCTGGCCGGTGAACGGCGCCGCCTCAAGGGCGTGTTGCGCGACCAGAGCCTGATCGCGGGCGTCGGCAACGCCTACAGCGACGAGATCCTGCACGCGGCGAGGATGTCGCCCTTCAAGCTGGCCGCGTCGCTGAGCGAGGAGGAGACCGGGCGGCTGTACGCGGCCCTGCGCGGCACGCTGACCGAGGCGGTCGAGCGCTCCCGGGGCGTGGCGGCCGGGCGGCTGAAGGCCGAGAAGAAGAGCGGACTGCGCGTGCACGGCCGCACCGGCGAGCCCTGCCCGGTGTGCGGGGACACCATCCGCGAGGTGTCCTTCAGCGACTCCTCGCTCCAGTACTGCCCGACCTGCCAGACGGGCGGCAAGCCGCTGGCCGACCGGAGGATGTCCCGCCTGCTGAAGTGAGCGGCCCGGCCCGTCACCGGGAGGGCGGGTTCCACTCGAACATCAGGATGGTCGCGTCGTCCCGCAGCCGGCTGGTGGGCGAGTCGAGGATGGAGTGGATGAGCCGCCGTAGCGTCTCGGGCGCCAGTTCGCCCGCCGCCGTCGCCCGGATGATGTAGTCGGCGAACTGTTCGAGGCCGAACTCACCGCCGTCGCTGCCCCGGGCCTCGGTCACCCCGTCGGTGTACATCAGCACCCGGTCGCCCGGCTTCAGCGCGATCTCGTGGGTCTGCCGATTCCGCCCGGCGAGCAGGGACGGCAGGCCCATCGGCGGATCCGCCTCGCGCCGCATGGCGTCCATGAGCAGCCGCTCCTCCCGGATGAGCAGCGGGGTGGGATGCCCGCAGTTGCACCACCGCAGCATCCCCGAGGCCAGGTCGAGCTGGGCCAGGACACCCGTGCAGAACTGGTCGGGCAGCCAGTGGGCCAGCGCGTCGTCGACGCACTCCACCAGCTCGGGCAGGTCCGCGCCGGTCCGCCGGGCGTTGCGGCACGCGGCCAGCGACACGGCCGTGGTGAGCCCGGAGGCCAGGTCGTGTCCCATGGCGTCCAGGACGGCGACGTGCAGGGTCGTCTCCGTCAGGGCGTGGTCGAAGGCGTCGCCGCCGATCTCGTAGGCCGGTTCCAGCACGGCCGTGGAGACGACGTGTGCGGTGCCGATCGTGCGCGGCGGCAGGAAGGCCCGCAGCATCTCGGCCGGCAGCCGCATCGGCTCGGTGCGGGTGCGCCGGACGAAGGAGTCCTTGTACGCGCGCTTCGACGTGATCGTCATGGCGAGCAGGGTGGCGAGGGCCCGGCCGCGGCGCAGCACGGCCGGGGTCAGCGCCGGGGCGAGGACGGCCAGCACGCCGAGCCGCTCGGCGCCGTCCACCAGCGGGATCCACGCCGTCATGCCGCCCGACCCGGACTCCTCCACCCGCAGGGACTGGGTGCGGTACGTCCAGCCGGCGAGCGAGTCGTCCACGGGCAGGGGCGGGGTCACGTCGGTGAGCGGCACCAGCCGGCGCTGCTGGATGTCGGCCAGGTACACCACGGAGTGCTGCAGGCCCAGGGCCTTGGTGCAGCGGGCGACGGTGGTGGTCAGGTCCAGCGCGGCGTTCGCCGGGTCGGCGAGGAACTCCTCCAGACGGTCCTCGCCGGTGTCTGCCGTCGTCACCTCGTCTCCCCTCGCCGGGACCGCGGGCGCCCCGGGCGGGCTGCGGAGCGCGTCGTCCAGCAGTCTCACACCGGGGCGCCCGGGCCGCCCGGCGACCGGGGCGGACGGATGGTCAGCTGGGTTCGAGCCGCACCAGGACCTCCCCGGACGCGGAGCGGATCTCGTACCGGACGATCTCGTCGGGGTGCAGGGACGAGCTGGCCATCATCGTGTGCGGCTCTGCGGCGTCCGCGTGCCCGTGCCAGCTGGCGGCGGTCTCCTCGGTGCCGTCCCGGCCGAAGATGACCAGGTGGCAGGCGCGCTCGGCCGTGTCCTTCACCTTGAGCTCGACCTGGCTGCCCGAGGCCTCGTCCGCCGTCGTGACCTGTGCCCACACCCCGGTGCGCACATCGGTCGCGGCGACCGTCAGGGGCTCCTCGCCGCTCCCCTCGGCCATCACCGCGACGCCGGGCACCGACACCGCGAGGACGACCGAGGCGGCCAGCGCGAACACCATGCGCCTGCGGCCGGCCCGGCGCCGGGCCGCCACCTCGGCCAGCAGCCGGTCCAGCATGCGCGGGCCGGGCTGGGCCACCGGGTTCACCAGCCGCGGCGTCGCCCGCCGGTACAGCATCAACTGCCGTGTCGTCGGGCCGAACTCCGTCACCTCTGCAGCGCACTGGGGGCACTCCATGAGGTGGTCCTCGAAGCGGAAGGCCTCCGCCTCGTCCAGCACGCCGAGCGCGTAGGCGCCGACGTCGCGATGCCTTTCCAGGGACCTCATGCCGAATCCTCGTGCCGTTGGGTGCGGGTGGGGTTACTCCTTGCTCCCACCGGTACGGACCAGGCAGCGGAATCACTCAAGCCGGTGACACAATCGCAACCAAAGGATTCGGAGCCGTCCGGCCCGCGGATTGGTCGAGGGTCCAGGAATTCTAAAAAAGATGGATCGCGAGGTGTCCCAGGGGCAGTCCGAGCTGCCAGGCGGGCGTCCAGACCTTCGGCCCCTCGTCCTCCCCGACCACCGGAGCACCGCCCGGCACCGCGTTCAGGTCGGGCGCGAGCAGCTCCGTCTCCTGCAGCCAGCGCCAGGCCTCCTCGGCGAGGTCCAGGTCCGGGGCGGGCCGGTCCGACGCCGCCGCCTCGGCGGCGAGCTCCGCCAGCCGCTCGCGCACCCACTCCTGCCACGGCTGGTCGTACGCGGTCAGCGACAGCCACGTCTGAAGCTGGGTCACCACCCGGATGCCCGACAGCTCGCCGTCCGCGTCGGAGAGGAAGATGGTCAGTGCCAGGGCGTCACGCCCCGCGCGGAACTCGAAGGACGTCGGCGGCATCAGATCGCCGGTCCGCAGCAGCTCGTCGGCGATGTACTCCGCGTACAACCACGCCATGGGGACGGTCAGTTCGCCGTCCGAACCGTCCGTGCTCTCGTGACCTCTGTGCAGCATCCCTTCCTGCCTTCCTCCGGTACGTGCGCGTCGGCCGACACCGGGCTCCGGGGCGTTGTCGGCCCCATCCGGAACACGGATAGGAACACCCGATTACTCAACCGGGGTCCTCAGCAAGGCGCTTTACGGAGGCTTGACTCGGCCATGGGTTTCACCGCAGGTCGGCGGCGTAACCCGGAAGCACCCGGCGCAGGGCGCGCAGCGCGTAGTACGCGCGGGACTTCACGGTACCGGGCGGAATCCCGAGGGTTGCCGCGGCTTCCGCCACACTCGCCCCCTGGAAGTACACGAGCACCAGGACTTCACGGTGCTCCGGAGTGAGTGTCTTCACAGCGCGTCGGACGTCGAGCATCGCCGCGGCCCGCTCGGCGTGGTCGGAGCTGACCCGCGCGTTCTCCAGCACCGCGTCGCCGACCTCGGGCGGACGGGCCTGCCGGGCGCGCCGGGCGTCGATCGCGAGCCGCCGCCCGACGGTCATCAGCCAGGGCCGTACGGAGTCGAAGTCGTCGGCGCGCAGGGCCTCGGGGTGCTGCCAGGCGCGCACCAGCGTCTCCTGGACCAGGTCCTCCGCGCGCTGCCGGTCCCCGTCGCAGAGCCGGAGCAGGAGCGCGAAGAGGGGCCGGCCGTGCTCCCGCTGCAGTGCGGCGAGCTCGTGCTCGGCGGTCGTCCCGTGCGTGAGAGTGGATCCGGCCGTCATGGCCGTATGCCACCGCAGGGTGCCGCCCGGGCACAGGGCACGTACCCGGCTGTGCGACGGACGGTCGATCGCGTCGACGAACGGTTCGACGAACGGTCGGGGCGCTCCACCGGGCGGGTGCCGGTCGGGCCGATGAGCGTGTCGGAGCCGCGTGGGGCGCTCCGGGCCTTCTTTCCTGTTTGTGCGTAAATATGACCACAACGCCCACCGTGGGGTGAATGGATGATCGCACGCAGTCGACAGGTGGCCCTGGCCCTCACCGTCGTCCTCGCCGCAGGCGCCGCCTGCCAGGCCCGCAGCCACGAACCGTCCGGCCCCGGCCGCCCGGCACCCTCCGCCGCCGGACCCCGCGGCTTCACACTCGTCGCCTCCGGTGAGGTCCTCCCACACGACACGGTCATCGACCGGGCCCGCTTCGACGCCGGCGGCACCGGCTACGACTTCCGGCCCATGCTCGAGCCGATCCGCTCCGTCGTCTCCGGCGCCGACCTCGCCCTGTGCCACATGGAGACCGTCTACGGCGCGAACGGCGACTACACCGGCTACCCCACCTTCAAATCCCCGCCCGAGGTCGCCCGGGCTCTCGCCGCCACCGGTTACGACGGCTGCTCCACCGCCTCCAACCACACCCTCGACGACGGCGCCGAGGGCATCCGCCGCACCCTCGACGCCCTCGACCGGGCGGGCGTACGGCACGCCGGGTCGTCCCGCACCGAGGAAGAGGCCCGCACCGTGACGGTCCTCCAGGCGGGCCAGGCGAAGATCGCCCACCTCGCCTACACCTACGACACCAACGGCATCCCGCTGCCGGAGGGACAGCCCTGGGCCGTCAGCCTCGTCGACGAGGCCCGGATCCTGGCCGACGCCCGGGCCGCGCGCGGCGCCGGCGCCGACGTGGTCGTCGTCTCGATGCACTGGGGCACCGAATGGCAGGACGCCCCCGACGAGCGGCAGCTGACCCTGGCCCGCGGCCTGACCGCCGCCCGCACCGGCGGCCGCCCGGACATCGACCTGATCCTCGGCACCCACGCCCACGTCCCGCAGGCCTACGAGAAGGTCAACGGCACCTGGGTGATCTACGGCATGGGCGACCAGATCGCCGGCCTGATGACCAACCACCAGGGCGCCAAGGACCCGCGCGGCAACCAGTCCACCCTCGGCCGCTTCACCTTCGCCCCGCCCGCCCGGCCGGGCGGCCGCTGGGAGGTGACCCGGGCCGAGTTCGTCCCGCAGCTGTTCGACGTCGACGCCGGCCGGGTCGTCAACCTCAACCGGGCCCTCGCCCGGGGCGCCGACGTCCGGGCCGTCCGCGACCGCATCCGCGAGGTCGTCCTGAGCCGGGGCGCGGCGCAGGACGGGCTGGTGATGGGGGAGTAGCCCTCACTCCGCCTGCCCCGGCCGGCGCCCGGCCAGCGCCGAGCGCCGGTAGGAGTAGGCGAAGTAGACGACGAGCCCCAGCGCGAACCACACGGCGAACCGCGCCCAGGTCTGCCACTGCAGGAACGTGATCAGCCAGATCGAGAACACGATCCCCACCACGGGCACCACCGGCATCCACGGCGTACGGAACGTGCGCGGCAGGTCCGGCCGCCGGTAGCGCAGCACGATGACCGCCGCGCACACCACGACGAACGCCAGCAGGATCCCGATGTTGGTCAGCTCGGCCGCCTCGCCGATCGGCAGGAACCCGGCGATCACGGCCGACACCACCCCCACGATCCAGGTGACGCGCGTCGGCACGTGCCGCGTCGGGTGGGTCTTCGCGAACCACTGGGGCAGCAGCCCGTCCCGGGACATCGAGAACCACACCCGGGTGACGCCCAGCATGAAGGTGAACATGACCGTGAGGATGCCGATGATCGCGCCGACCGCGATCACGTCCGCCAGGCCGCTCAGCCCCACCGACTCGAACGCCGTCGAGAAGCCGCTCTCCTTGTCGATGTCCCGGTAGTCCTGCATGCCGGTCAGGACCAGGCACGCCGCCACGTACAGCACCATCGAGATCACCAGCGAGTAGATGATCGCCTTCGGCATGTGCCGCTGCGCGTCCTTGGACTCCTCGGCCGCCGTGGACATGGCGTCGTAGCCGAACACCGCGAAGAACACCGTCGCGGCGCCCGTGAACGCCCCGCCGACGCCGTACGGGAAGAACGGGTCGTAGTTCGCCGTGTCGATGTGGAACACGCCGACCCCGATCACCAGCAGCACGACCAGGACCTTGAGGATCACCACGACCGTCTCGAAACGGGCCGCGTTCCTGATCCCGAGGGTCAGCAGATACGCGATGAGCAGACACAGCAGCGCCGCGAACAGATCGACCCGGTGCCCGTCCCCCGTGCCGGGCGCACCGAGCATCCAGTCCGGCAGGTCGGCGCCCATCCCGCCCACCAGGAAACCGAAGTAGCCGGAGATGCCGATGGCGACCACCGCCACGATCGCCGTGTACTCCAGCAGCAGGTCCCAGCCGATGAACCAGCCGGCCAGCTCGCCCAGCACGGCGTAGCCGTAGGTGTAGGCCGAACCGGCCTTCGGGATGAGCCCGGCGAACTCGGCGTAGGACAGGGCGGCCGCGGCGGACGCGACCCCCGCGATCAGGAACGACACGAGCACGGCCGGGCCCGCCGTACCGTTGGCCACCGTGCCGGCCAGCGTGAAGATGCCCGCCCCGATGATCCCGCCGACCCCGATGGCGGTCAGCTGCCACAGCCCCAGGGACCGCTCCAGACGCGTCCCCTCGCCCGCTTCCGTCTCCTCGATCCGCTCGATGGGTTTGCGGCGGAGAATCCCTTCACCCGCTCGGAGCCCGGCCATGCGCCTCACCTCTTCACGAGCGGCAAACGGCTGACAGCGGATCATGATGGCCCAGACCCCAGCCCGGCGGAAGACACCACGCAGGGAGCGGCACGCAACCGCGGACGCCCTACGGCACCACCGTCACCGGCCACCGCCCGGCCTTCACCAGCCGCACCGCCACCGACCCGACGATCCGGTGCCCCGCCTGCTCCGAGGCGCCCACCACCACCGCGTCCGCCTTGAGTTCGTCGGCCGCCTTCACCAGGCCGCTGTAGGGGTCGCCGTGGAACGTGTGGAACTCCCAGCGGACCTCGAATATCCCCTTGAGCTGCCGGGCCGCGTCCCGGATCTGCGCCACGAGGTCCTCGGCGATCTCGTCGGTCGTCCCGGCCACCGGCGCCCCGAGCGCCGCTCCCGCCGCCAGCACGGGCTGGACGTACACCACGGCGAGCAGCGCGTGCTGCCGCCGGGCGAGCCCCGCGGCGTAGGCCACGGCCCGCCAGGAGGAGTCGGAGCCGTCCACCCCGGCCACGATCACCTTGGGCCCGTCCGTGCCCCGTTCGAACTGAGGGGAGTGCTGTTCGGTCACGCCGCGAGGCTATCGGAGGCCGCGGGGCCGTCCGCCCGCAGGGAGCTTCGAGGGGCGAGAAGGGGCCGCTGTTCCTAGAGTCGATACATGAGTGCCATCGCGGGCACCGGGGCGGCCGAGAAGGACCCGGCGGGCCCGATACCCCCGTCGCACCGGGCCCACGGCCTGCTGGGCCGGGTGCCGCAGGGGTTCGCGGTCGTCCTCGGCGCCCTCGGACTGCTCTGCGCCCTGCTCGCGCTCGTCCCGCCGCTGCGCAGCGGGCTGCGCCCCCTCGTCCGCTTCCTCGACCTGCTGCTCGTCCCGGTCAGCGCCAACCTCGCCTACGCGGTCTTCCTGTTCCTGCTCGCCGCCGCCACCGCCGCCCGCAAGAAGATCGCCTGGTGGCTGGTGGTCGTCTACCTGGGCCTGCTGGTCCTGACCGACGTCCTCGGCATGGCCGTGGGCGAGTTCGCCGAGTCCGTCCCCTCCTTCGTGGTGTGCGGCCTGGCCCTGATCCTGCTGATCGTCGCCCGCCGCGAGTTCTACGCCGCCTCCCGCCGCGCCGCCGTCCGCCGGGCGCTCGCCGTCCTGGCGGCCGGGCTGGTCGTGGCCGTCCTGGCCGGCTGGGGCCTGGTCGAGGCCTTCCCCGGCACGCTGCCCGCCGGGGAACGGCTCGCCTGGGCCGCCAACCGGGTCTGCGGCGGCCTCGTCCCCGCCGGCAGCTTCGCCGGCCGCCCGCCGCACATCCTGTTCTTCCTGCTCGGCCTGTTCGGCGCGCTCGCCCTGCTGAACGCCGCCGCCACCCTCTTCCGCTCCCAGCGCCTTGCGGCCGCCCTCCACGACGACGAGGAGGCCCGCATCCGCGCCCTCCTCGGCCGCTACGGCGACCAGGACTCCCTCGGCTACTTCGCCACCCGGCGCGACAAGGCCGTCGTCTTCTCACCCAGCGGCAAGGCGGCCGTCACCTACCGCGTCGAGGCCGGCGTGTGCCTGGCGAGCGGTGACCCGGTGGGCGACCGGGAGGCCTGGCCGCACGCCATCGCCGCCTGGCAGGAGGTGGCCCGCCGCCACGCCTGGGTCCCGGCCGTGATGGGCGCCTCCGAGGAGGGCGCCCGGGCCTTCGTGCGTGCCGGGCTCGGCGCGCTGCAGCTCGGCGACGAGGCGATCCTGCACGTGCTCGGCTTCGACCTCGACGGCCGCGACATGCGCGTCACGCGCCAGGCCGTCAACCGGGTCCGCCGCCTCGGCGTGACCTGCCGGGTCCGCCGCCACTCCACCCTCACCGAGGAGGAGATGCGCCGGCTGGTCGAACGGGCCGACGCCTGGCGCGACACCGAGGGCGAACGCGGCTTCTCCATGGCCCTGGACCGCCTCGGCGACCCCGCCGACGGCGACTGCCTCCTCGTCGAGGCCGTGGACGTGGACGGCCGCCTCCTCGCCGTCCAGTCCTTCGTGCCCTGGGGCAGGGACGGCGTCTCCCTGGACCTGATGCGCCGTGACCGCGCCGCCCCCAACGGTGTCATGGAGTTCATGGTCGCCGAACTGTGCGCCGCCGCCCCGAAACTGGGCGTGCGCAGGGTGTCGCTGAACTTCGCCGTGTTCCGCTCCGTGTTCGAGGAGGGCGCCCGCATCGGCGCGGGACCGGTGCTCCGCCTCTGGCGCCGCCTGCTGCTGTTCTTCTCCAAGTGGTGGCAGCTGGAGGCCCTGTACCGCTCCAACGCCAAGTACCGCCCCGAGTGGTACCCGCGCTTCCTGTGCTACGCGGAGGCCGCCTCCCTCGCCCGGGTCGGTCTCGCCTCCGGCATCGCCGAGGGCTTCGTCTCCGTACCGTCGATGCGAAAGCTGTGGGGAAACGGGCACCCGAAGGGCGGACAGCGGCCCGCCACCACGGCGGAGCTGCCGTCGCCGGCGGCGCTCGGCCTCGACGGAGGGGACGGGACCGAGCCCGCCGACCCCCTCGCCGGCCTGCCCGACCAGGTCCGCGTCCGGCACCGCAAGCTCGACCGGCTGCGCGCCGCCGGCACCGACCCCTACCCGGTGGACGTCCCGGCCCGCACCCACACCCTGGCCGAGGTCGAGCAGGGCCGCGACGTCACCGTCGCCGGACGCGTCATGCTGGTCCGCGACTTCGGCGGCATCGTCTTCGCCGTCCTGCGCGACTGGTCGGGCGACCACCAGCTCGCCCTCACCCGCGACCGCTGCGGCCCCGCCCTGGACCGCTTCACCGCCGACACCGACATCGGCGACCACATCACCGCCAGCGGCCACGCGGGCGCCAGCGACCGGGGCGAACCGACCGTGTTCGTCACCTCCTGGCAGCTCACCGGCAAGTGCCTGCGCCCGCTGCCCGACAAGCGCCGGGGCCTGGCCGACCCCGAGGCCAGGGTCCGCATGCGCTACCTCGACCTCGCCGCCAGCCCCGCCGCCCGCGACGTGGTCCGCGCCCGCTCCACCGCCGTCCAGGCCGTGCGCCAGGGCCTGCTGGCACGCGGCTACCTGGAGGTGGAGACCCCGGTGCTCCAGCAGATCCACGGCGGCGCCAACGCCCGCCCCTTCACCACCCACATCAACGCCTACGACCTCGACCTCCACCTGCGCATCGCCCCCGAGCTGTACCTCAAGCGGCTGTGCGTGGGCGGTATGGAGAAGGTCTTCGAGATGGGCCGCACCTTCCGCAACGAGGGCACGGACCACAAGCACAACCCGGAGTTCACGATCCTGGAGGCCTACCAGGCCTACGCCGACTACGACGTGATGCTCGACCTCGTCCGCGAACTGATCCAGGAGGCCGCCACCGCCGCCTTCGGCAGGCCCGTCGCCCACCAGGACGGCCAGGAGTACGACATCTCCGGCCCGTGGCCCGTCAGGACCGTCTACGGCGCCGTCAGCGAGGCCCTCGGCGAGGAGATCCACCCCGGCACGGACGCCGGGACGCTCAAGCGCCTGTGCGACGGCGCGGGCGTGCCGTACGTCGCCGACGACGGGCACGGGGACATCGTCCTGGAGATGTACGAGCGGCTGGTGGAGGAGCGGACCGGGCTGCCCACCTTCTACAAGGACTTTCCCACCGACGTCTCCCCGCTCACCCGGCAGCACCGCGCCGACCCGCGCCTGGCCGAGCGCTGGGACCTCGTCGCCTTCGGCACCGAGCTGGGCACCGCCTACTCGGAACTGACCGACCCCGTCGAACAGCGCCGCCGCCTCACCGAGCAGTCCCTGCTCGCCGCGGGGGGAGACCCCGAGGCGATGGAACTCGACGAGGACTTCCTCGACGCCCTCGAATACGCCATGCCGCCCACCGGCGGCCTCGGCATCGGCGTCGACCGGCTGGTCATGTTCCTCACCGGGCTCACCATCCGCGAGACCCTGCCCTTCCCCCTGGTGCGCCGCCGCTGACCCGTCCGCGTGGGCCGTCCGGGTGAAGCCGTGCCGCCGCTCCGGTGTTGCTCTGGTGCGTCGGTCTTCCGCCGGGCGACTGATGAGTCATGAAGAAGGATCAGTTGCTCACCCGACGCGCGGCGTTGATCGCGGGCGCCGGCGCCGTGGGAGCGGCCGCCACGGCCGGAGTGCTCACGGCGGTCACCGGGGAGGCACCCGCCGGGCCCGCCGCCCCTGCCGCCCCGGCGGCGGGGGCCGAGGCCGCCCGCCGCCCGCCCAGGGCCTCCGCTTACCGTCTGCAGCCCCTCACCGGCTACGCCCCGCCGCGCGCCGCGCCCCGTCGCACCCTGGTACGCCGTGAACCGCTGCTGCGGGTGTCCGGCCGGGGCCGGACCATGGTGCTGACCTTCGACGACGGCCCCGATCCCCGCTACACCCCGGCCATCCTGGACGTCCTGGCCGAATACGAGGTCCGCGCGATGTTCTTCGTGTGCGGAGAGATGGTCGCCGGCGGCAGGCAGACGGTGGCCCGGATGGCGGAGGAGGGCCACGTCGTGGGCAACCACACCTGGTCCCACCCCCTGCTCACCCGCCTGACCCGGCGTCAGATCCGCTCCCAGATGGAACGCACCAGCGACGCCGTCGAGGAGGCCTGCGGCGAGCGCCCCGCGTGGTTCCGCGCCCCCTACGGAGCGTGGAACCGCGCCGCCCTGCGGATCGGCGCCGACCTCGGCATGGAACCGCTCGGCTGGACGCTCGACACGCTCGACTGGACCACCCCGGGCGTGCGCTCCATCGTGCGGCGGGTCGAGAACGGCGCCGCCCCCGGCGTGGTGGTGCTCTCCCACGACGCCGGGGGCGACCGTTCGCAGAGCGTGCGGGCCCTGCGGCGCTATCTGCCCGAACTGCTGGACTCCGGCTACCACGTCACCGTGCCCGTGCGGCCCGGCACGTAGCAGCCGCCGCGGCGGCCTCCGCCCGCCCGGTGGGGAGCGCTCAGCGCACCTCGACCAGGCGGGCGAAGGCCACGACGTTGCCCGCGTACCCCTCCTGCTCGGAGAAGCCGCCGCCGCAGGTGATGACCCGCAGCTCCGCCGCGCCTTTGGATCCGTAGACGCGGTCGCCGGGGAAGTCGTTCTTCTCGAACACCTCCACGCCGTAGATCTCGAACACCGCCGTCTTGCCGTCCTGGCGGGCGACCTCGACGCGGTTGCCCTTCTTCAGGGCGCCGAGGCCGTAGAAGACGGCGGGGCCCTGCTGGTTGTCGACATGGCCCACGACGACCGCGGTGCCCTTCTCGCCCGGGGTGACGGCACCGGTGAACCAGCCCGCCAGGTTGGGGTCCTCCGGCGGCGGGGCGCCCACCCAGCCGTCCGGGTCCAGGCCCACGGGGATCATCGGCGCGTCGACCTGGATCGCCGGGATCCTGACCCGGTCCGGCAGGGCGTAGGGCAGGGGGCGCACGGAACCGGCGAACGAGGCACCGGGCACGTGGTTCTCCGCCGCTGCCGCCGTCGCCGGCTGCGGTGGACCCTCGTCGAATTCCCCCGACCCGTTCCGGATGAGCGCGAGGCCGGTCAGCAGAACAAGCGCTATCACGCCCCACGGGGCGCGCTTCCTCGGCCGTGCCTCCTCTTCCGCCTGGGCCAGCTCGGACGCAGACATTCGCCATCCCCTCTCGACGCGGCCGTCGCCGGGTCAATCGCGCATACCAAGACGCTAAGTGCCGTGCGCGAAACCGGCGACGGGGCGGGAGCGAACGGGTGGCCCGGGCATACAAGGGGCTCTGCGGAAGCCGGTCAGGGCATCTGGTGCGCCATCCGAGTTGCCGCCCCGAGGAAATTTCCGACAGTCCGTGACCTGCGGCGATATCCCCTCGTGCGGTTTTCCCGCGGTGTCCCCTCTCACCAGGACGGACCATTCCCGAAATGCGGCTTCGGGCAAGGCAACTGACTGTCTTTCTGGGAGGCGCTTTCTCGCCGATCGACCGGGGAACGGGTCCCGGGGCGTCTTCCGCGGAGGTTCACATGCGTAACACTCGTGCCCTGGCGGTCGCCGGCGCCGCGGTCGCCGCCCTCGGCTTCTCGGCTCCCGCGGCCGTCGCGTGGGACACACCCAGCAACATCACCGCCCTGCCCAGCGTCATCGCCCGCGGCGGCCAGCTCACCATCACGGTGGACGGCTGCAAGAACGGCGGTACGGCGACGTCCAACGCCTTCTCGCCGACGACCCTCTCGCCCGTCCACGGCGGCTACAACGAGAAGGCGAAGGGCACCGCCACCATCAACCGCAACGCCCGCCCGGGTTCGTACGACATCACGGTCACCTGCAACGGCCGGACCCTGACCAAGCCGCAGGCGTTCAGCGTCATCGGCGGTGTCCGCGGCGGCATCGGCGGCAGCAGCACCACGGGCGCGACCCCGACCGACGTGGCCATCGGCGGCGGTCTCGTGGCCGCCGCGGTCGTCGGCGGTGGCGTGTTCTGGATGCGCCGGCGCGCCGAGCGGCGCATCTGACACCCGGCTCTCCCGCCCGACCGGGCCGTCGCCTCGCACGTGAACGGTCCTCGCCCCGGGTCCCCCTCTCAGCGGGGCCCGGGGCGAGGACGAGGTGGGTGCGATACGGGTCAGCCGGCGTCCTCGTCGGTGCGGCGGCGTGAGAAGTGGTAGGCGGCGCCGAGCGAACCGGCGATGAGCGCGGCGCCCAGGCCGATCTCCCTGAGGTCGAAACCGGCGAGCGTGCCACCCTCACCGGCGTGCACTCCCTTGTGGGGGTGGCGCGTCGGATGGTGGGTGGGGTGGTGGGTCGGGTGGTGCGTCGGACCGCCGCCGGCGATGGTCAGCCGGGCCGTGCCGCTCGACTCGTCGCACTCGAACCGCACGTCGTAGACGGCGCCGCGCTTGGCGTCCCAGTCGACGACGGCCGTCGCCCGGGACTCCTCGGGCGGGATGGTGACCAGGTCGAAGACCGGTGAGTTGACCGCCGCCTCCCCCCGGCACGCGTCGTTGCGCTCCACGCTCAGTGTGACCTTCCCGCCCGGCGCGACCGTGGAGGGCTCCACGCCGAAGCCGAAGTCGGTCCGGATCGCCGCACCGGCGGCGGGCACGCAGGAGGTGAGGGCGCCGGCGCCCAGCAGTACGGCCGAAGCGACGCGTATCGCGCGCATGGTGAACCTCCGGGTCTCCGAGGGGCAGTCGCGGACCTGTTCCGCTCGCGCCATAAATGCACCTCGATGCCCGAAACGCTAAGAAGGCGGACCCGGCGGCGCGATCGCAGTAGTGCGAACGGGTCACACGGATGGGCCGCCCGGGGGAACACCGGTACCGCGACCGGGGGACCGCGACGGCGTGTCGCGGTCCCCCGGCCGGTGTGCGTGGTGCCCGGGCCCGTCAGTCCCCGACGCCCGGGAAGAGGTTCAGGAACGGATCCGCCGACGCCGTCACGCCCCGGCTGTAGGGCGCGTCGAAGTCCCAGATGAGGAACAGCAGGAAGGCGATCAGCGCCGAGAACAGCCCGGCGAGGATCAGCTCGCGCGTCGTTCTGCGGATCTGCAGGGCGAAGATCATCCCGATGGTGATCACGGCCCCGGCCATCAGCCCGAACCAGACCACGCCCGGCATGGTCTCCCCGGTCGACTCCGCCCGGGCGATCCGGGCCTGGCTCGCCGCGGTCACCTGGTCGAGGAGGGGCTGGTAGGCCTGTGCCTCGAAGTCCGACTTCGGCTCGTAGTCGGTGACGTCGGCGCGGATCTGCTCGAAGAGCCGGCCGCCGCGCTCGGTGACCTCCCCCTTGTCGGCCATGCTGTCCCACTCGGTGGTGACGACATGGTTCACGTAGATCCGGATGTCGTCGCGGATCCGGTCGCGTTCCTCGGCGGGGTAGACCCGGACCCGCTCCGAGATCTCGTGGAGCGCGGTGGCCTCGGCCTGGACGTGGTCCTGGGCGGCGCTGCGTCCTTCCCAGACACCGGCGATCGCCAGACCCAGGACGATGGCGTACACCACGCCGATCCACATCGTCATGTACTCGATGACGTCAGGGGTCTCGCTGGGGTCCTCGTCCTCGGGCGCCCTGCGGTGCCGTACGAGGGTGATGACGACCACCACGGCGCAGGCGGCCAGCATCGCGAGGGTGAGAACAAGCCATTCCGGCAAGAGGTGCCTCCAGGGGTTCAGGGATCAGCGCGCGCGCAGCGCGGCGACGGCGACCACCGCGGGCACCGTGACGAGCAGGACGAAGGTGAGCGGCGACAGCGTGCCGCCGGTCCGCCGGGGCCGCGGGGGCGTGGCGCGGTAGCGCGGGTAGTACACGGCCTTCGCGGACGGGCCCGGCGCGGGCGTCGCCGACGGTTTCGGGGTCGGTTTCGGGGTCGGTTTCGGTTTCGGGGCCGGTGGGGGCACGGGCCTGGGCGCCGACCGGGGCGGGGGTTCCGCCGGGCGCGGCGCGGGGGGTGGTTCCGGCGGCTCCGGCCGTGCCGTCGGGGCCGGTCTCGGCGGCGGGGGAGGGGGCGGGGGTTCGGGAGACGGCGGCGGTGGCGGGTCCGGGCTCGGTGTCGGTGTCGGTGTCGGAGTCGGGGTCGGAGTCGGAGTCGGGGTCGGTGGGGGCGGCGGGGGCTTCGGGGGCGGCGTGCAGACAGGGGGCGGTGGCGGTGGCGGGCACGGCGGCCCGGTCGGCCAGGTCCTGCTGCCGGCGACTGCCACCGCCTCGGTGCCGTCCGGTCCCGTCGAGGCGTACGCGCAGGCATCGGCCACCGCCACGTGGGCCGGTGCTCCGACGAGCGCCCAGGTGAGCGTCGCCAGAGCCAAAGCTCGTGCGGCGAGGGCGGATTGAGTCGATACGGGTCCATGCACGACGAAGATCATGAGCCCTGTGCAGCCGGGACGTGCCGGAGCGCAAGGGGATTGCCCCGAAAGAGGGATTTTCCGGTGGTGCCGGTTTGCCGCGTGGTCCCCCGTGAGGCGTGCGACACGTACCTGTGTGCGGGTGGCGGGCGGCGGACGTCGCGGGCTGCCGGAAAGAAATTTCGCCGGCCGTTGAACGCACCGGCCGCCCCCGTGCGTACTCATGGCCGTGCGGCGGCGCAGCAGGGCGCTGCAACACCCTTGCGATTATGGGGAGTTGACGATGAAGACCTCCTGGCGGAGCGCCTCACTCGTGGCGAGCGCCGCGGCGGTCCTGGCGCTGACGACGGCGTGCGGTCAGGACAGCCCACCGGCGGCCAGCCAGAACGTGGGCGCCACGGCCGCGCCCGGGGACTACGGAAGCATCGGCTCGGGCACCGGGAACGGCGCCGCCGGCACGCCGAGCCAGCCGGCCGCCCCGAGCGCCCTCAGCCCGTCGAACCCCGCCGGCAAGCTGTCCGTCTCCACCGCCGAGATCGGCAAGGTGGTCACCGACAACCTCGGCCTCACCCTGTACCGGTTCGACCAGGACACGGACCAGCCGCCCAAGTCGAACTGCGACGGCGACTGCGCCAAGACGTGGCCGCCGGTCCCCGCGGACGACGCCGAGGCCGGCGAGGGCATCGACAAGTCGCTGCTCGGCTCGGTCACCCGGGCCGACGGCACCAAGCAGCTCACCGTGGGCGGCTGGCCGGCCTACCGCTACGCCAAGGACGTCAACGCCGGTGACGTCAAGGGCCAGGGCGTGGGCGGCAAGTGGTACGCGCTCGCCCCCGACGGCAAGAAGGTGCAGGAGGGCGCCGGCGCCGGAAACGCCGAGGAACCCGGGTTGTCCACCCGCAAGGACCCCAAGCTCGGTGAGATCGTCGTCGACGGGAACGGTATGACGGTCTACCGGTTCAAGAAGGACGAGGCGTGGCCCAAGCCCGTCTCCAACTGCGTCGGCGCCTGCCTGGAGAAGTGGCCGATCGTGGAGCCCGTCGACTTCGCCGACACCAAGGGCATCCAGGAGAAGGGCTACATGATCTTCGAGCGGACCGACGGGAAGGGCAAGCAGCAGACGATCAACTGCTCGCCGATCTACACGTTCGCCGGTGACAAGGCGCCCGGAGACACCAACGGCCAGGGGGTCGGCGGCACCTGGTACGCCGTGCGGCCCGACGGCAAGCTGGTCGGCGCTTCGGAATAGACGAGCGACCTCCCCAGGGTTCATCTCCTCACCCGACGGCGCCGACCCGGTCCGCCCCTCCGTGCCCGCGCGGAGGGGCGGAGCGTTGTGCCGTCCTTCACCTGAACGCGTCGAATTCCCGGCACTCCCGCTCTTGCGGACCGGGACTCTCCGGAATGCTCCGGGCACTGATCGTCATATGTTCGAAGGGCAGGCGGAGGGGTATCAATTCGGCACGTGCCGCAGGCAGTGACCGGGAACGGATGGTCAATTTCCGTTTCGGGTCGCTCCCTTGGCGGGCGATCAGTAGCCTCTGCTCGAACACCGGATCGCCTACGCCTTGGAGAGATAGATGGAGCGTCCCGCCTGGGCCCCACGGAGCATCGACATATCGGTGCCCAGCGTCTCCCGGATGTACGACTACTACCTGGGCGGATCGCACAACTTCGAGGTCGACCGGGAAGCGGCCCGCCGGGCCATGGAGTTCATGCCGGGACTCCCCAAGATCATGCAGGCGAACCGGGCGTTCATGCGCCGCGCCGTGCGCTACGCGGCCGGCGAGGGCATAGGCCAGTTCCTCGACATCGGCTCCGGCATTCCCACGTTCGGCAACGTGCACGAGGTGGCGCAGGCCGCCCGCCCCGGAGCACGCGTGGTGTACGTGGACCACGACCCGGTGGCCGTGGCGCACAGCGAGGCGGTCCTGGACGGCAACGCGGACGCGGCCGTCGTGGCGGGGGACCTGCGCAAGCCGCAGGACATCCTGAGCAGCCCCGAGGTGGAGCGGCTGATCGACCTGAATCAGCCAGTGGCCCTGCTCCTCGTTGCCATACTGCACTTCGTGGAAGACGAGGACGACCCGTACGGGGCGGTGGCGCAGCTGGGCGCGGCGCTCGCGCCCGGCAGCCTGCTCGTGCTCTCCCACGCCTCCTACGAGGGGATCCCGCTGCCGCCGGAGCGGGCCGGGGGCGCGGTGGGCGTGTACGAGGACATCCGCAACCCGCTGATCATGCGCTCGCGCGAGGAGATCGCGCGGTTCTTCGAGGGGTACGACATGGTGGAACCCGGACTGGTGGCGATGGGGCGCTGGCGGCCCGACACCGCACCGGAGGACGAGGACCCGTACGCGTTCTCCGGCTTCGCGGGCGTGGGGCGTACGGCGTGATCGCGGAACCGGACGGGCCGGAGGACAGACTCCGCCGGTTCGCCACGATCTGGAGCCGGGCGGTCTACCCGGTGACCTCGACGTCGTCGACCCGGCCGGAGTTCGAGGAACTGCTGCTGCCGCTGGCCCGGCGGCTGAGCGAGGCACTGCTGGCCCGGGCCTTCGACGCCGACACGGGCAAGGCGGTCGGCGCCGCCCTGGTGGACGCGCACTGCACCGACCCCGAGGCGCTCAGCCGCACGCTGGACTGCGTGGACGCCTACCTGGTGCTGTACTGCGGCGGCGACGGCGACCCCGAGGACCTGCGGGCGCGGTGCGCGCGCCTGCAGCACGCGATGGCCGCCGGCTTCGCCCGGGCGCTGCGCGAGCGGACCCTGGCCGAGCAGGAGGCCATCGCGCAGGCCGCCCTCCAGGCACAGGGCGTGGTCGCCCAGGCCCTGCACGCGAGCGAGGCCCGCTTCCGCGCCGTCTTCGAGGGCGCGGCCATAGGTATCGGCATGGCCGACCTGGAGGGCAACATCCTGCAGGTCAACGGCGCGCTGCTGCGCATGTTCGGTCTCTCCGAGCAGACGCTGCGCAGCCGCAACGTCCGGGAGTGGACCCACCCCGACGACGCCCCGCAGACCTGGCGGCTCTACGACGAACTCGTGCGCGGCGAGCGGGAGCACTACCACCTGGAGAAGGCGTTCTACCGCCCCGACGGGACGGTCCTGTGGACCAACCTGACGGTCTCCCTGCTGCGCGACGCCGACGGCAACCCGCAGTACCAGCTCGCCCTCATGGAGGACACCACCGAGCGGCGGCTGCTCAATCTGCGGCTGCGCTACGAGGCCACGCACGACGCCCTCACGGGCCTGCCCAACCGCACCTTCTTCTTCGAGCGCCTGGAGAAGGCGCTGAGCGCGGGCGAGGGCCAGCGGTTCGGGCTGTGCTACCTGGACCTGGACGGCTTCAAGACCGTCAACGACAGCCTCGGCCACGCGGCCGGCGACCGGCTGCTCGTGGAGGTCGCCGACCGGCTGCAGGCCTGCGCCACCGCGCCCGGGGAGATGGTCGCGCGGCTCGGCGGCGACGAGTTCGTGGCGCTGACCACCGGCCCCGACACCCAGCGCGAGGTCGACGAGCTCGCCGCCCGCATCATGAACGCGCTGCTCGCGCCGATCAGCGTCGACGGCCGGGAGCTGACCGTGCGCGGCAGCATCGGCATCGTCGAGGGCCCGGCCGGGGAGCGCAGCCCCGCGGAGGTGCTGCGCAGCGCGGACATCACCATGTACCGGGCCAAGTCGGCGGGCGGCAACCGCTTCGAGCTGGCCGACCCGGAGGCGGACGCCCGCGCCATCACCCGGCACGGGCTGACGACCGCGCTGCCGACGGCGCTGGAGCGGGGCGAGTTCTTCATCGAGTACCAGCCGCTGGTCCACCTCGGCGACGGCAGCGTCCGGGGCGCCGAGGCCCTGGTGCGCTGGCTGCACCCGCAGCACGGCGTCCTCGGCCCGGACCGGTTCATCCCGCTCGCCGAGCACACCGGGCTGATCGTGCCGCTGGGCCGGTGGGTGCTGGAGCAGTCGGTGCGCCAGGCCCGCCAGTGGCGGGAGCTGCACGGGGGCGTGCAGGCGGGGCCGCTGCGCATCAACGTGAACCTGTCGCCGTGCCAGCTGACGCACCCCGGGCTGGTCCAGGACACGGTCGACATCCTGGAGCGGACCGGCGTCGCGCCGGACGCGCTGTGCCTGGAGGTCACCGAGTCGGCGCTGATCGGGGCCGACGACGACCTGCTGAAACCGCTGCGCCGGCTCGCGGAGATGGGTGTCGACATCGCGCTCGACGACTTCGGTACGGGCTACTCCAACCTGGCCAACCTGCGGCGGCTGCCGGTCAGCGTCCTCAAACTGGACCGGTCCTTCACGCAGAGCATGCAGCAGTTCCCGGCCGACCCGGTCGACCTGAAGATCGTCGAGGGGATCGTCTCGCTGGCCCACAGCCTGGACCTCGCGGTCACGGTCGAGGGCGTGGAGACCGGCGCCCAGGCCGAGCAGCTGCGCATACTCGGCTGCGACACGGCCCAGGGCTGGTACTACGCCCGCCCGGGCCCACCGGAGCGGCTGCACGAGCTGGTCCTGGTGGACGCGACGGGCTGAACGTCGGCGGCGGCCGCCGCGGTGGTGGAGCCGCGGGGCTGCTTCCTAGGATCGAGGAGAAGGACCCGACGACCGGGCCGGGCCCCCGGCACAGGGAGCACGGGCATGGAGATCACCGCAATGCGCCGTCTCTTCGAGGCCCACCGCGAGGCGGAGGCGGCCCGGGACATCGACGGCATCCTCGCCACGTTCGTCCCCGACTGCTTCCTCGACACCAGGGCGCTCGGTCTGCGCAGCCAGGGCCGGGACGCGGTGCGCGCCGCCTACCGGCAGCAGTACTTCACCGCTTTCCCCGACCTCGTGCCCGAGGACGAGGACATCGCCTACGGCGACGACGTCATCGCCGTATGGGGAACGCTGCGCGGCACCAGCCGGGGGGAGTGGCTCGGCGTCCCGCCCGGCGGAGGCGCCTTCCAGGTGCCGTTCGCCAACGTCGTGCCCTTCCGGGACGGGCTGATGGCGGGCGAGTCGCTCTACTTCGATTTGGCCACCCTGTGCGAGCAGGCCGGCATCCCGCTGGAGCGGATCCGGTCGGCCGCCGCCGCACGCCGCGCGGGAGCGACCGGGGCGGGGTGACGCGCGGGGGCTCCCGCCGGCCGGGCCCCGGCGGGAGCCGGGCCGTGCCCCGCGCCCTGCGGGCGGCACGGTCATTCCGCCGCCCGGAGCGCCGCCCCCGTGGAGGCGGCGTCCAGGTCCACGACGACCTCCTCGCCCTCCCAGCCCCCGCGTTCGCTGATCGTGAGGCCGCTCAGCGCCGGCTCGGCGGCCCCGTCCCGCAACGCCTGCCGCTCGGGCGTCGCACGCCGGGCGCGTGGTCCTTCGCGCGCTCCCACACGGCCACCGCAGCCTCGGCCGGCTCCCGCGGCAGCCGCACCGCGACCCGTTCGGTCCGCCGCGCGAGCCTGGCTCCGGGGGCCGCCAGCACCTGCGTGTCGTCCCGGTGCCGGGCGTACCGCTCCGCGCTCATGGGCCGAGCGCAGGCGCGCGGCGTCACCGGGCGCAGGGCCTGTCCGGGCCGGACCCGGGCGGGGATCACCGCTCCAGCAGCATCCGCTGCAGCTCGCGGGCCGCGCGGGGCGGTGCCACGTCGCTGCGGTGGGCCAGGGCGATCGTCCGGTGCAGCCCCGGCCGGGCCAGCGCAGTGACCCGCAGCCCGCGTCCGGACCTGGCCGCCACCATCCGCGGTACGACGGCGACGCCCAGACCGGCCCGGACGAAACCCAGCACCGCGTCCATCTCCCCGCCCTCCACCGCGAAGTCCGGCTCGAAACCCTCCGCTCGGCACGCGGCGACCGTCAGTTCGCGCAGGTCGTAGCCGTGGCGGAACATCACCAGGCGTTCGCCCTCCAGGTCGGCCACGCGTACCGTCCGCCGTCCCCGGCCCGGCTTCGGCTCGTCGGGGGAGGAGACCACGACCAGGTCCTCCCGCAGCAGCTCCACCGTCGTCAGCGCGGGCGACGGCGTCGGCAGCGGCAGCACGACCAGCGCCAGGTCCAGCGCCCCGCGCGCCAGCTCCCGCACCAGGTCGTGCGAGCCGCCCTCCTCGATCAGCAGCCGGACACCGGGGTAGCGGTCGTGGAAGGCGCGCAGCACGTCCGGCAGCAGGCCCGTGCAGAGGCTGGGCGTGGCACCGAGCCGCACCCGGCCCCGCCGCAGCTGCACCAGCTCCTGCACCTCGTGCCGGGCCGTGTCCGCGTCGGCCAGGATCCGCCGGGCCAGCGGCAGCAGGGCCTGACCGGCGTCCGTCAGCGTGATGTTGCCGCGCGCCCTGAGGAACAGGTCCGCGCCCAGCTCCCGCTCCAGCGCCTTGATCTGCTGCGACAGCGACGGCTGTGCGACATGGACCAGATCGGCGGCCCGGGTGAAGTGCCGGGTCTCGGCGACGGCCACGAAGTACTGGAGCTGCTGGAACTGCATGCACCCACGATAGTCCCGGCCTATGGAATCAAGCCGGACCATGTCTTGGACCGATCGGCCCTGCGTCCGTAGCGTGCTGTTCATGGCTCTGGCAACGCGGACGGACCGACGGCCGTCCATGGCGCGCACCGTGTGGGACTCCACCGTCGGGAAGAAGACCGTGATGGCGGTCAGCGGGCTGATCATGCTGCTGTACCTGGTCGTCCACATGATCGGGAATTTGAAGATCTTCTTCGGCGCGGGCGAGTTCAACCACTACGCGCACTGGCTGCGCACCGTCGGTGAGCCGTTCATGCACTACGAGTGGACCCTGTGGCTGGTCCGCGTCGTGCTGGTGGTGGCCGTGGTCGCGCACGCGGTCTCCGCCTACCAGCTCAGCCGCCGTGACATCAGGGCGCGGCCCAGCAAGTACGTGCACAAGAAGCCCCGCGCCTCCTACGCCACGCGCACCATGCGCTGGGGCGGGATCATCCTCGGCCTGTTCATCGTCTGGCACATCCTCGACCTGACGACCGGCACCGTGCACCCCGGCTTCGAGACGGGCCGCCCGTACCAGAACGTCGTGGACACCTTCTCCACCTGGTACGGCAACGTCGTCTACATCGTCGCGATGCTCGCGCTCGGCCTGCACGTGCGGCACGGCTTCTGGAGCGCCGCCCAGACCCTCGGCGCCGGCAGCCGCACCCGCGACCGCGCCCTGAAGACCGTCGCGAACGTCCTCGCGCTGCTGCTCACGGCCGGCTTCGTCGCCGTACCCGTGGCCGTCATGACCGGAGTGGTGAGCTGACATGACCTCGTACACGGACTACGTCACCGGCGAACCGGCCGTCGACACCAAGGCGCCCTCCGGGCCGATCCACGAGCGGTGGGACAAGCGCCGGTTCGAAGCCAGGCTGGTCAACCCGGCCAACCGGCGCAAGCACACCGTCATCGTCGTCGGCACCGGCCTGGCCGGTGGCTCCGCCGGGGCCACCCTCGCCGAACAGGGCTACCACGTCGTCCAGTTCTGCTACCAGGACTCCCCGCGCCGCGCCCACTCCATCGCCGCGCAGGGAGGCATCAACGCGGCGAAGAACTACCGCAACGACGGCGACTCGATCCACCGGCTGTTCTACGACACCGTCAAGGGCGGCGACTTCCGGGCGCGCGAGTCCAACGTGCACCGCCTCGCGCAGATCTCGGTGGAGATCATCGACCAGTGCGTGGCGCAGGGCGTGCCGTTCGCCCGCGAGTACGGCGGTCTGCTGGACACCCGTTCGTTCGGCGGCGTCCAGGTCTCGCGCACGTTCTACGCCCGCGGCCAGACGGGACAGCAACTGCTGCTCGGCGCCTACCAGGCGCTCAGCCGGCAGATCGCGGCGGGCAACGTGGAGATGCATCCGCGCACGGAGATGCTCGACCTGATCGTCGTCGACGGGCGGGCGCGCGGGATCGTGGCCCGGGACCTGATCACCGGGAAGATCGACACGTACTTCGCGGACGCCGTCGTGCTCGCCTCCGGCGGCTACGGCAATGTCTTCTACCTGTCGACGAACGCCATGAACTCCAACGCCACCGCCATCTGGCGGGCCCACCGGCGCGGCGCCTGGTTCGCCAACCCCTGCTTCACCCAGATCCACCCCACCTGCATCCCGCGCACCGGCGACCACCAGTCCAAGCTGACGCTGATGAGCGAGTCGCTGCGCAACGACGGCCGGATCTGGGTGCCGAAGGCCAAGGGCGACACCCGGCCGCCGAACGAGATCCCCGAGGACGAGCGCGACTACTACCTGGAGCGCATCTACCCGTCCTTCGGCAACCTCGTGCCGCGCGACATCGCCTCCCGGGCCGCGAAGAACGTCTGCGACGAGGGCCGGGGAGTCGGCCCCGGCGGCCAGGGCGTCTACCTGGACTTCGCCGACGCCATCCAGCGCATGGGCCGGGGGGCCGTCGAGGCCAAGTACGGCAACCTCTTCGACATGTACCAGCGGATCACGGACGAGGATCCGTACGAGGTGCCGATGCGCATCTACCCCGCCGTGCACTACACGATGGGCGGCCTGTGGGTCGATTACGACCTGCAGACCACCGTGCCCGGCCTGTTCGCGATCGGCGAGGCCAACTTCTCCGACCACGGGGCCAACAGGCTGGGCGCGTCCGCGCTGATGCAGGGCCTCGCCGACGGGTACTTCGTGCTCCCGGCCACCATCAACGACTACCTGGCCCGCAACCCCCGCCACGACGACGTCACCGACGAACACCCCGTCGTGCAGGAGGTGCTGGCCGAGACGCAGGACCGGCTCAACCTGCTGCTGTCCGTCGACGGCGACCGCACCCCCGACTCCTTCCACCGCGAACTCGGCGAGCTGATGTGGGAGTTCTGCGGCATGGCCCGCAGCGAGTCCGGCCTGCGCAAGGCGCTGGAGCGCATCCCGCAGGTCCGGGAGGAGTTCTGGCGGCGGATCAAGGTGCCCGGCACCGGCGAGGAGTTCAACCAGTCGCTGGAGAAGGCCAACCGCATCGTCGACTACCTGGAGCTGGCCGAGTTGATGTGCCTCGACGCGCTGCACCGCTCCGAGTCCTGCGGCGGCCACTTCCGCGAGGAGTCCCAGACCCCGGACGGCGAGGCCGCCCGCAAGGACGAGGAGTTCGCCTACGCGGCCGCCTGGGAGTTCACCGGCACCGGCGAGGCTCCCGTCCTGCACAAGGAAGACCTGGTCTTCGAGTACGTCCACCCCACCCAGCGGAGCTACGCATGAAGCTCACCCTGCGCGTCTGGCGCCAGAAGAACGCCGACGCCGAAGGCAGCATGTCCACGTACGAGGTGGACGGTATCTCCGAGGACATGTCGTTCCTGGAGATGCTCGACACGCTCAACGAGGAACTCATCCTCAAGGGCGAGGACCCGGTCGCCTTCGACCACGACTGCCGGGAGGGCATCTGCGGGGCGTGCTCGCTGGTCATCAACGGCGACGCCCACGGGCCCGAGCGGACGACCACCTGCCAGCTGCACATGCGGTCCTTCAGGGACGGCGACACGATCGACATCGAGCCGTGGCGGGCGGCCGCGTTCCCGGTGATCAAGGACCTGGTCGTCGACCGGTCGGCGTTCGACCGGATCATCCAGGCCGGGGGGTACATCACCGCCCCCACGGGCGCGGCTCCCGAGGCGCACGCGACGCCGGTGCCCAAGCCCGACGCCGATCTCGCCTTCGAGCACGCCGAGTGCATCGGCTGCGGGGCGTGCGTGGCCGCCTGCCCCAACGGCGCGGCCATGCTGTTCACGTCCGCCAAGGTCAACCACCTGAACGTGCTGCCGCAGGGGGCGCCCGAGCGGGAGACGCGCGTACTGGACATGGTGGCGCAGATGGACGAGGAGGGCTTCGGCGGGTGCACGCTCGCCGGGGAGTGCGCCACGGCCTGTCCCAAGGGCATCCCGCTGATGTCCATCACCCGTATGAACAAGGAGTGGCTGCGGGCCACCCGGAAGGTCGCCAAGCAGTAGTTCAACCGGCGCACATCCTTCCTCCCGGCACTCGTCACGCGGTGGACAGGCGGCATGGGCACAACAGGGGGCGGCGGCACCGCTCGCCGCCCCCGGCCCGTGACCAGGAGAGAGCCATGACCGGCGTACTGACCGTCGACCGTCCCGCGCAGCCCACGGCCCCCACCCGCTACACCGTCAGCCTCGCCCGCACCGAGGAGGACGTCCGTGCCGCGCAGCGGCTGCGGCACGACGTCTTCGCCGGCGAGATGGGCGCCCTGCTGACCGGCGCGGAGCCGGGCCTCGACATCGACCCGTTCGACGCGTACTGCGACCACCTCCTCGTCCGCGAGGAGACCACCGGCCAGGTCGTCGGCACCTACCGGCTGCTGCCGCCGGAGCGCGCGGCCGTCGCCGGACGGCTGTACAGCGAGGGCGAGTTCGACCTGTCCGCGCTGGACGGGATCCGGCCGCAGCTCGTCGAGGTCGGCCGGTCCTGTGTGCACCCCGGCCACCGCGACGGCGCCGTCATCGGCCTCATCTGGGCCGGCATCGCCCGCTACATGGTCGACCGCGGCCACGAATGGCTCGCCGGCTGCTGCTCCGTCCCGCTCGCCGACGGCGGCACACTCGCCTCCGCCACCTGGGACCGGGTGCGCGCCAAGCACCTGTCGCCCGAGGAGTACCGCGTGCGGCCGCTGCTGCCCTGGGTGCCGGGTCCCGCGCCCGCCGCCCGCGTCGAACCGCCCGCCCTGCTCCGCGGCTACCTGCGGCTGGGCGCCTGGGTGTGCGGCGAGCCGGCCCACGACCCGGACTTCGGCGTCGCCGACCTGTACGTGCTGCTGCCGATGAGCCGGGTCAACGCCCGCTACCTGCGGCACTTCCTCTCCCTCGTGCCGGCCTGATGAGCGCCTGGCTGCCCACCGCGCCCTGCACGCCGCGGACCTGCGTCGAGACGCCGCAGACGCTGCCCGCGCGGGTCGTGGCACGCGCCGTGCTGCGGCTGACGGGCGTCGCCGTGCTGCTCCTCGCCGGGATCGCGCTGCTGCCGCTCGGCGCCCGGGTACCGGCGCCCCTGGTCCGGCGGTGGTGCCGGTGGATCGTGCGGGCCGCGGGGGTCCGGGTCCGCATTACCGGCACCGCCGCCCCGGCCGGGGGACTGCTGCTGGTCGCCAACCACATCTCCTGGCTGGACGTACCGCTGCTCGCCGCGGTGCGCCCCGCCCGCATGCTGGCCAAGAGCGAGGTGCGGCGCTGGCCCGTCGCCGGGCCGCTGGCCGCGCGCGGCGGCGTGCTGTTCATCGACCGCGACCGGCTGCGCGCCCTGCCGGACACCGTCGCCCGGATCGCCCACGCCCTGCGCGAGGGCACGGCCGTCGCGGCCTTCCCCGAGGGCAGCACCTGGTGCGGCCGGGCCCAGGGCACCTTCCGCCGGGCCGTCTTCCAGGCCGCGCTGGACGCCGGGGTCCCCGTCCAGCCGGTGCGCATCGGCTACCGGCTCGCCGGGGGAGCGGCCGGCACCGCTGCGGCGTTCGTCGGCGAGGACACCCTGCTCGCCTCGCTGTGGCGGGTGGCGACGGCACGCGGCCTGCTCGCGGAGGTCGAGGTGCGCGCCCCCATCCCGCCGGGCACCCACCCCGACCGCCGCTCCCTCGCCGATTCCGCCCAGCCCCGCGAGGCGGCCCCGGCCTGGACGCACACGGCCCTCGTGGCCTGACGCGAGCCGTCCGGGCCGGGGTGCCGGGGCCGGCTCACCCGGCGGGCGCCGTGGGACGCGCGGGTGCACCCACCCGCGGCAGACGTGCGGTCGTCTCAGCGGATCCCGGACAGCGTGCGGGACAGATACGGCGCCGTCCGGCTCTCCGCCGAGCGGGCCACCTGGGCCGGCGGGCCCGCCACCACGATGCGGCCGCCCTCGTCTCCCCCGCCGGGCCCGAGGTCGATCACCCAGTCCGCGCCCGCGACGACGGACATGTCGTGCTCGACCACGATCACGGTGTGCCCGGCGTCCACGAGGCCGTGCAACTGGCGCATCAGGACGTCCACGTCGGCCGGATGGAGGCCGGTCGTGGGCTCGTCGAGGAGGTAGAGCGTGTGGCCGCGCCGGCCGCGCTGCAGTTCGCTCGCCAGCTTGACGCGCTGCGCCTCGCCGCCCGACAGCTCCGTCGCGGGCTGGCCCAGCCGCAGGTAGCCGAGGCCCACGTCGAGCAGCGTGCCGAGGCTGCGCGCCACGGCCGGGGTGTCCGCGAAGAACTCCGCCGCGCTCCGCACCGTCAGGTCCAGCACCTGCGCGATGTTCCGCCCCCGGTACGTCACCTCCAGCGTCCCGGCGTTGTACCGGGCCCCGCCGCAGTCCGGGCAGGGTGCGTACGTGCTGGGCAGGAACAGCAGCTCCACGCTGACGAACCCCTCACCCTGGCATGTCTCGCACCGCCCGCCGGCCACGTTGAAGGAGAACCGGCCGACGCCGAAGCCGCGTTCCCGGGCTCCGTCGGTGGCCGCGAACACCTCGCGCACCACGTCGAACAGGCCGGTGTAGGTGGCGAGGTTCGAGCGCGGCGTGCGGCCGATGGGCTTCTGGTCGACCGAGACCAGCCGGCCCACCCCCGCCGTCTCCTCCGTGATCTCGCCGATGAGTGTGGACTTGCCGGAACCGGACACGCCGGTGACCGCGGTGAACGCGCCGAGCGGGAAAGCGGCGCTCACCCCGCGCAGGTTGTGCCGGGTGACGGGACCGGTCCTCAGCCATCCCTTCGGGGTGCGGACCTCCCGGGTGGGGGCGGGGGAGCGGTCGAAGAGGTAACGGGCGGTGGCCGACTCCTCGACACCGGCCAGGGCGGCCACGGGGCCGCTGTGCAGCACCCGCCCGCCGTGCTCGCCCGCGCCCGGGCCCACGTCCACCAGCCAGTCGGCACCGCGTACGACGTCCAGGTGGTGCTCCACGACGAACACCGAGTTCCCGGCGCGCTTCAGCCGCTCCAGCACCGTGACCAGTGCCTCGGTGTCCGCCGGGTGCAGCCCGGCCGACGGCTCGTCCAGCACGTAGACCACCCCGAACAGGCCGGAGCGCAGCAGGGTGGCCAGGCGCAGGCGCTGCAGTTCGCCCGCCGAGAGGGTGGGGGTGGGGCGGTCCAGGCCGAGGTAGCCGAGACCCAGTTCCACGACCGGTGCGATACGGGACTTCAGGTCGTCGGTCAGGACCCGGGCCGTCTTTGACGTCGCGTCGAGGAGGGCGGCCAGCTCCACCAGCGGCACGGCCGCCAGCTCGGCGATGGTCCGGCCGCCGAAGGTCACCGCCAGGGCCTCGGGCCGCAGCCGGCTGCCGCCGCAGGCCGGACAGGGGGCACTGGTGAGGAACCGCTCGGCCTTCGCCCGCAGGGTGGGGCTCTTGGAGTCCGCGAAGGTCTTCATCACATAGCGCCGGGCGCTCATGTACGTGCCCTGGTAGGGCCGCTGGATACGGTCGGCGTCCCGCACCGGGTGAACGGTGACCACCGGCTGCTCGTCGGTGAAGAGGATCCACTCGCGCTGCTCGGCGGGCAGCTCCCGCCACGGCCGGTCCACGTCGTACCCGAGCGCGTCCAGGACGTCCCGCAGGTTCTTGCCCTGCCAGGCCCCCGGCCACGCGGCGATCGCGCCCTCGCGGATCGACAGCGACGGGTCGGGCACCAGCGACTCCTCGGTCGTCCGGTGCACCCGCCCGAGCCCGTGGCACTCCGGGCAGGCCCCGGCCGCCGTGTTGGGCGAGAAGGCGTCGGAGTCGAGCCGCCCCGCACCGGGCGGATAGGTGCCGGCCCGGGAGAACAGCATGCGCAGCGAGTTGGAGAGGTTGGTGACCGTGCCGACCGAGGAGCGCGAGGTGGGTGCCGCGCGCTGCTGCTGGAGCGACACGGCCGGGGGCAGACCGGTGATCTCCCCCACCTTCGGCGCGCCGACCTGGTGGATCAGCCGGCGCGCGTACGGCGCGACGGACTCGAAGTAGCGCCGCTGCGCCTCGGCGTAGATCGTGCCGAACGCCAGGGACGACTTCCCCGAGCCGGACACGCCGGTGAACACGGCCAGCGCGTTGCGCGGGACGTCGACGTCCACCCCGCGCAGATTGTGCTCGCGGGCTCCTCGAACACGGACGTACGGGTCGGGGGCGTCATCGGGGTCGTGCATGGGCACCGACTCTAACCGGAGGTGATCGCGGCCAGCCGCCGGTAGGAGTCCAGCAGGGCCTCGCGGTCGTAGGTGCTGGTGGTGACCAGGACCTCCTGCGCCCCGGTCTCCTTCAGCAGGGTCTGCAGCTCGTGCGCGACCTGCTCCTCGGTGCCGGCGATGTGCCCGGCGAGCCCGGCCTCGTAGAAGTCGCGCTCCTTGCCGGTGAGGGTGAGCGCCTCGACGCGCTCGGCGGGCGGCAGGGGCGGGAAGGTGCCGTGGGTGCGCGAGTACGCCATCGACCAGGCCTCCGGGATCAGCAGCCGCCGGGCCTGTTCGGGGGTGGCGGCCACGGCGACCGTGCCGGAGACGACGACGTACGGTTCCGGCGCCCAGGGTGAGGGGCGGAAGTGCTCGCGGTAGTGGTCGATGCCGCGCCGCATCCTGTCCCGGTTGCGCAGGTCGCCGATGACCAGGGGCAGGCCGAGTCGGGCCGCGATGCCGGCGCCCTCGCCCATGGCCAGGACGAACGGCGGCACGGTCAGCCCTTCGGCCGGGCGGGCGTGCACCCCGGTGGGGGAGGTGCCCCCGAACCAGCCCAGCAGCTCCCGCAGCTGCGCCTCGAAGTCCTCGGCGTCGCCCTTGTCGCGGCCGAGGGCCTTGCGCACCCCGTCGGTGAAGCCGACGGAGCGGCCGAGGCCCATGTCGATCCGCCCGGGAAAGAGCGACTCCAGCACCCCGAACTGCTCGGCCACGACCAGTGGCCGGTGGTTGGGCAGCATCACCCCGCCCGTGCCGACCCGGATCGTGCGGGTCGCGGCCGCCACCGCCGCGGCCAGCACGGTCGGCGCGGAACCGGCGACCCCGGGGACGCCGTGGTGCTCCGACACCCACACCCGGTGGTAGCCGAGCGCCTCCAGTTCCCGTGCCAGTCGCACCGTGTCGCGCAGCGCCTCGGGGTGGGTGTGCCCCTCGCGGGTGCGGGAGCGGTCGAGGACGGACAGGCGCACGGGTTCCATACGAGGTTCTACGCCGCGCGGGGCCGCCGGTATTCCGTCGCCGCACCGGCAGCGCCGCCGGATATTCGGATGACCGCGTTCGCCCAGGTCACGACAATGTCCGGGAACCCGGAAGCGAAAGGCGGCCGCCCGTGACCGTCCCCAACGTCCTGCTGTGCGGCATCGTCGGATCGACCGCCTACGGACTCGCCCGCGAGGGATCCGACATCGACCGCCTCGGTCTGTTCGCCGCGCCCACGGCCCAGCTGCACGGCCTGCACCGGCCCAGGGAGTCCCACGTCAGCACGGCACCGGACCGCACGCTGCACGAGGCCGCCAAGTGGTGCCGGCTGGCGCTGGGCGGCAACCCGACGGCGATGGAGCTGGTGTGGCTCCCTCAGGACCTGTACGAGGTGCGGACCCCGCTCGGTGACGAGCTCATCGGCATACGGACCGCCTTCCTGTCCGCCCGGCGCGTGCGGGACGCCTATCTCGGTTACGCCACCCGGCAGTTCCGGCGGCTGGAGGCCCGCGGCGACGGCTCGTTCTCCGCGGACACCCGCAGGCGCACCGCGAAGCACGCGCGGCACCTGAAGCGGCTGTGCGAGCAGGGCCTGCAGCTGTACACCACCGGGCGGCTGACGGTCCGCGTCGAGGACCCGGCGGAGTACCACGCCTTCGGCGAGCGCGTCGCCGCCGACCCGTCGGCCGCCGGGTCGCTGCTGGAGCGGTACGAGGAAGCCTTCCGGGCGGGACCCACGGTGCTGCCGGAGGAGCCCGACGAGGCTCCGGTGGAGGCCTGGCTGCACCGGGTCCGCGCGCGGTTCTACACGGCGGCGGGCTCAGCCCTCGGGGCGTAGCAGGCCGCGCTCGTAGGCCCTGACCAGGTGCTGCGGGACGAGGTGCCGGACGCCGTCGACGGTGACCGGGACCAGCGCCGGCGTCGCCGCCTTCCACTGGGCGCGGCGGTGACGGGTGTTGCTGCGGGACATCTTCCGCTTCGGGACAGCCATGGGACTCCTCCTCGGTGGACGGCACCGAGACGCTACATGAAAATGGATCCCATTAACAATCTGCGTCCCGGTGCACCCGGCCGCCGTTCCGCGCGGTGTCCGTGTCAGTCGTCGGCGCCCACGAGCATCCGCACCTCGAACGCCTCGTGCGTCCCGGCCTCCTCCGCCGGACCCTTGTCCAGCACCGTGCCGAGCCAGCCCAGGAGGAAACCGGCGGGAATGGAGACGATGCCCGGGTTCTGCAACGGGAACCAGGCGAAGTCCGCGTCCGGGTAGAACGAACCCGGAGCGGCGGAGACCACCGGGGAGAACGCCGCCAGCAGGACGGAGCAGAGCAGGCCGCCGTAGAGGCTGAGCAGGGCTCCCCCGGCCGAGAAGCGCCGCCAGAACAGGGTGTAGACGATCGTCGGCAGGATCGCGGACGCGGCGATGGCGAAGGCCAGGAAGGCGAGCGTCGCGGTGTTGGCGCCCCAGGCGACCAGCGCGAGCAGGATGCCGAGGATCCCGATGACCGCCCCGGACAGCCGGGCCACGGTCAGTTCCTCCGTCTCGGTCGCCCGGCCCTTGCGGATCACCTCGCTGTACAGGTCGTGCGCCAGGGACGAGGCCGCGGCCAGGGTGAGGCCGACCGCCACCGCCAGCAGGGTCAGATACGCCAGGCAGGTCAGCAGCGCGGTGAGCACACTGCCGCCCAGCTCGTGGGCGAGCAGCAGCACGGCGGAGTTGCCGGTGCGGTCGGTGCTCACGAGGGTCTCCTGGCCGAGCAGCGCGGTGGCGCCGAGGCCGAGGATGCCGGCGCCGAAGCAGACCGCGCCGACCAGGCCGATCGCCCACAGCACGGAGGAGCGCAGCACGCCGCTCCTGCGCGGGGCGAGCAGGCGCATCAGCACGTGCGGAAGGGCGGCGAGACCGAGCACGATGGCCAGTTCGAGGCTGAGGAAGTCGAGCTTGTTGCTGACGGTGCCGCCGTAGCGCAGCCCGGGTTCCAGGAAGCCCGGCCCGGATCCGCTGCGCTCGGACGCCCGCTGAAGCAGTGCGTTCGGGTTCCAGCGGAAGTGGTACAGCACCCAGCCCGCGGTGAACAGCACGCCCACCACCAGCATCACGGCCTTGCTGATCTGGATCACCGTCGCGCCGGGCATGCCGCCGAGGGATGCGTAAAGGATCACGAAGGTGCCGATCACGACCACGCACAGGGTGCGGGTGGTGCCGCTCGGCACGCCGGTGAACTGCGTCAGCAGCGCGACGCTGCCGACGAGCTGGGCCACCAGGTAGAGCGTCGTGACGACCAGGACGCACACGGCCAGGGCGACCCGCACCGGCCGCTGCCGCCGGGGCAGGCGCAGCGCGACCGTGTCGCCGAGCGTGAACCTGCCCGTGCGGTGCAGGGGTTCGGCGATCAGCAACAGCACCATCATCCACGCCACGGTGGTGCCGCCCAGGTACATCAGCCCGTCGTACCCCGTCAGGGCGACGAGTCCGGTGCTGCCCAGCAGCGTCGCCGCGGAGAGGTAGTCGCCGCACATGGCCAGGCCGTTGCGCAGCGGCGACATGGCGCGGTTGCCGAGGTAGAACTCGCTGATCTCGTCCCGCTGCGGAGCCGTCAGCAGGGCCGTGAACAGGGTGATCACGACCACGGTCAGGAACAGGACGAACGTCAGCTGCAGGCTGCGGTCGTCGATGGCGGCGGCCGTCACCACGTGCGGAACCCCCCGGTGCCCGGCTGGAGCGGGCGGCCGGCCCCGGCGGTCCGCGCGGCGGACCGGGCGCGACGGCTCTGGTTCTCGTGCTGCAGTCGGGAGCGCAGGCCCCGGGCGAGCGGGTCGACCCGGGTGCGCATGTGCCGGACATAGCACCAGGCGGTCACGCCCATGACGGCGAACTGCCCGAGGCCCAGGCCGAGTCCGATCGTGCAACGGCCGAACAGGGGCTGGTTCATCACCGCGGGGACGAAACTCGACAGCAGTACATACAGCAGGAATCCGCCGACCGAAAGGATCGTCGCCCGGATGCCGAACCGGCGCTGTGCGCGACGCAGAGAGTGAAATTCCGGGTGGTCGGATATGCGGGACCGCGGAGTATGTTCGACGGGCGAATACGGAAAGGGGGGAGTGTCGTCCCGCCGCGGTGGGAATTCGGGCACAGGCGCACCTTCTTCGCTGCTTCGTGCCCCGCACTCGACCCCGTCGAGTCAGCGCCGCGCCCGGCTTTTCGCGCAGGGTGGAGGGACGCCGGGGACACTGTGGGGGTGCGGGCTGTGTGGGGGGTTCGTGAAACCGGGACGACTGGCTGCCCGGAAACACGTATACGGCCTGGGGCTCGGTGTGGAGATCCCCGACCAGCCCCGGCCACGGGTGGTGGCGAGGCTGGAAGCGGAGTATGTCAGTGCCGTGCTTGAGCCATCAACCGTGCGGATGAATGGCCCCGCGCGCATGGCTCGTTCACGCCTGGTCGCGCAACGGACGGTCCCGCGACGGCCTGCGGGAAAAGGCGGGGCGGCGAGTGATCCGGATCGCTTCTCCGGCCAGGCTGGCCGAAATGCGCCACCGGGCTCGGCCCGGTGCGGACCGACGCGGGCCGGGGGCCGGGACGGCGACCGGGGGCCTAGGCTGGGCTGCGTGAACGACGATCGCAGCAAGGCCCCGCTGGCCGTCTTCGACCTGGACAACACCCTCGCCGACACCGCGCACCGGCAGCGCTTCCTGGAGCGCAGGCCGAAGGACTGGGACGGGTTCTTCGCCGCGGCGCCGCAGGACGGGCCGCTGGCCGAGGGCATCGCGCTGGTCGGGGAGAGCGCGCGGGAGTGCGAGATCGTCTACCTCACCGGGCGGCCCGAGCGCTGCCGGCGCGACACGCTGGACTGGCTGGCCGCACAGGGGCTGCCCGAGGGGCGCGTGTACATGCGGCGGGACGCCGACCGCCGGCCCGCCCGGTTCACCAAGCTGGAGGTCCTGAAGCGGCTCGCCCGCACGCGCGAGGTCCGCGTCCTCGTCGACGACGACGAACTGGTCTGCGAGGACGCCCGGCGCGCGGGCTTCACCGTCGTACGGGCCGACTGGGCGGACCGGTCCGCCGAGATGAAGGCGGCGCAGGAGCGGGAAGGACGCACCTGAGACCGGGACCCGTGCGGTGGACCGGCTGCGCTACTCGGACCCCTCCAGCCGGAAGCCCACCTTGAGTCCCACCTGCCAGTGGGCGATCCGGCCCTCCTCCAGCTGGCCGCGCACCTGCGTCACCTCGAACCAGTCCAGGTTGCGCAGGGTCTGCGAGGCCCGGTCGATGCCGTTGCGGATCGCCTGGTCGACGCCGTCGGGCGAGGTGCCGACGATCTCCGTGACCCGGTAGGTGTGGTTCGACATGCCGCTGCTCCTCCGTGAGTGACCGGTGTGCCACGCGTCACTCCACCGTGCCCCACGCGGCGGCGAAGCGCGAGACGTCGTCCCCGCCCCGCCGCCGTCCAGGGGCCCTGCGGTGTCAGCGCGCCACGCTCAGCGACAGCGCGAACCGGCCCGCGCCGTCCGTCCACCAGTGGGTCAGGTCCAGGGCCGCCGCGGACAGTTCGGCGCGCACGCCCTCCCGCCGGAACTTCGCCGAGACCTCGGTGCGCAGTTCCTCGCCCGCCGCGAAGTCGACGGCGAGGCCGAGCGCCGGCACCTTCACCGTCTGCGCCGTACGGGAGCGCAGCCGCATCTCGATCCACTCGTGCCCGGCGTCCCACAGGGCCACGTGGTCGAACGCGCCGGGCTCGAAGTCGGCGCCCAGCTCCCGGTTGATCACGGTCAGCACGTTCTTGTTGAACGCGGCCGTCACCCCGGCGGCGTCGTCGTAGGCCCGGACCAGGACTTCCTCGTCCTTGACCAGGTCCGTGCCGAGCAGCAGCGCGTCGCCCGGGGTGAGCAGGGCGCGTACGGCGGCCAGGAACGCGGCGCGCTCGGCGGGCAGCAGGTTGCCGATGGTGCCGCCGAGGAACGCCACCAGCCGGGGTCCCGGCGTGTCCGGCAGCGTCAGCTCCGCCGTGAAGTCGGCGATCAGCGCGTGCACGTCCAGCCCGGGCCGCTCGGCGGCGAGCGCCTGCCCGGCCTGGGTGAGGGCACTGCCGCTGACGTCGACCGGGACGTATGTGCGCAGGTCCGTCAGGGCGTCCAGCAGGTGCCGCGTCTTGTCGGAGGAGCCGGAGCCCAGCTCGACCAGGGTGCGGGCGCCGGTCGCCGCGGCGATGGCGCCGGAGCGGGCGAGGAGGATCTCCCGTTCGGCGCGGGTCGGGTAGTACTCGGGCAGTTCGGTGATCCGCTCGAACAGGTCGCTGCCGTGCGCGTCGTAGAACCACTTGGGCGGCAGCGTCTTGGGGCGGCCGGTCAGACCCCGGTGGACGTCGGCGCGCAGCGCGGCCTCCGTGGCGTCCCCGGGCAGCGTGCGGGTCAGGTGGAACGGGCTCACGTACGGGACTCCTTCGAGGATGGCGCGAGGGGTTCGGCCGGCTCCTTCAGCGGGGTGAGCAGCACGTCCGTGCGGCTCGCCGCGAGGAGTGTGCGGTCGGGGACCTGCCGCCAGTGCGGGTCGTCGTCGTAGGGCTCGGAGGCCACGACGGTGCCGCCGCCGGGCCGGGTGAGGTACCACAGGGTGTCGCCCCAGGCGGTGGCGGTGATCGTGTCGCCGTTGGTGAGCAGCAGGTTGAGGCGGGAGCCGGGGGCCGCCGCCGCGACCTCCAGCACCGTGTCGGCCAGCGCCTGGCCCTCCTCGTCGCCGCCGCGCAGCCGCGCCAGGACCAGCGCCCAGACGAGCGCCGAGTCGTTGCGGGCCTCCAGCGACAGCAGGTCCTCGGGCGGCAGCGTCCGGGACACCGCGGCCAGGGAGCCGGGCCAGCCCCGGACCGCGCCGTTGTGGCTGAACAGCCAGGTCCCCGCCGCGAACGGGGCCGCGGCGGCCTCGGCGTCGGCGCCCGACAGGGTCGCGTCCCGCACCGCGGCGAGCAGCGCGGTGGTCCGCACGACCCGGGCGAGGTCGGTGAACGACAGGTCCGCCCAGATCGGCCCGGCCCGGCGGTAGCGGGCCGGCACCGGGTCTCCTTGCGCGTACCAGCCGACGCCGAAACCGTCGGCGTTGACCGTCCCGTACCGCTGGTGCCGGGGCGCCCACGACTGCCGGTACAGCGCGTGCGGGGGCTCCACCAGGAACCGGCCGAGCGCCTCCCGCGGTCCCACGTAAGCCATATGACGGCACATCAGACGTCCTCCGAGCGGGCCGTGCGGAACCCGGCGAAGATCTGCCGGCGGATCGGGTAGTCCCAGTTGCGGAACGTGCCCCGGCAGGCCACCGCGTCCACGGCGAACGAACCGCCGCGCAGCACCTTGTGCTCGGGCCCGAAGAAGACTTGCGAGTACTCCTTGTACGGGAACGCCCGAAAACCCGGGTAGGGCAGGAAGTCGCTCGCCGTCCACTCCCAGACGTCGCCGATCAACTGCCGTACGCCGAGCGGCGACTCCCCGGCCGGATAGCTGCCGGCGGGCGCCGGGCGCAGGTGCCGCTGGCCGAGGTTGGCGTGCTCGGGGCCCGGGTCGGCGTCGCCCCAGGGGTAGCGCGTGGAACGGTCGCCGGCCGGGTCGTGGCGGGCCGCCTTCTCCCACTCGGCCTCGGTGGGCAGCCGGCGGCCGGCCCAGCGGGCGTAGGCGTCGGCCTCGTACCAGCACACGTGCACCACGGGCTCGTCGGGCGGGACGACCTCCGTGACGCCGAAGCGGCGCCTGAGCCACTGCCCGCCGTCCCGCCGCCAGAACAGCGGGGCGCCGATGCCGTGCGCGCGGATGTGCGCCCAGCCCTCCGCCGCCCACCAGCGGGGGTCGGTGTACCCGCCGTCCTCGATGAACGCCTGGTAGGCGGCGTTCGTCACCGGCGTGGTGTCGATGTAGAACGGTGCCACCTCGCGCCGGTGCGCGGGGCGTTCGTTGTCCAGGGCCCACGGCTCGTCGGAGGTGCCCATCGTGAACGGGCCGCCCGGCACGAGGACTTCGGACGGGCCGGTGAACAACCCCACCGGCTCCGGGTCCGGGGCGGTCAGGGCCTGCGGACCGGTGCGCAGCTGATGGGTGATCAGCATGGTCTCGTCGTGCTGCTGTTCGTGCTGGGCGATCATCCCGAAGGCGAAGGCGGCCTCGGTCAGCCGCGTCCCGTGCAAGGCGGCCTTCTCCAGCACGTCCAGCGCCCGGGCGCGGACGTCGGCCGCGTAGCTCCGGGCCTCGGCGGGGGAGAGCAGGGGCAGTTTCGGCCGCTCGGCGCGGGGATGCTCGAAGGCGTCGTAGAGGCTGTCTATCTCGGGCCGTATCGCCTCCTGCCCGGCGACGGCCCGCAGCAGCCACTGCTCCTCCTGGTTGCCGATGTGGGCGAGGTCCCACACCAGCGGCGACATCAGGGGCGAGTGCTGCGCCGTCAGGTCGGGCTCCTCGACGCAACTGGTCAGCAGCGTGGTGCGGTCGCGCGCGACGACGAGCGAGGTGAGCGCGCGTGCACGCAGTGCCTCCGGATCGGCGGTGCCGCCGTCCGTGGCGACGGCGGGGGAGAGGTCGGTCATGGGCGGAAGTCCTTCTCGTCGGCGCGAGCGTCCGTGCCGCGCTGTCGGTCGAGCAGGTCGTCGGCGGGGCAGCGGCCCAGGACGACATGGCGGTCCAGGAAGGCGGTGACGGCCTCGACGACCCCGGGGGCGGCGCCGAGCCGGGGCAGGGCGTCCAGCGCGGTCGTGAAGCAGGTGACGGCCACCTCGCGCAGTTCGGCGTCGGCCAGTCCCGAGCGGGCCGCGTCCAGCCACAGCGGGTTGTGCGGAGCGGGCAGCCCCTGCGCCCGTTCGGCCAGCGGCTTCACGGCCCGGTAGGCGGTCTCGGCTGCCTCCGGGTCGTCGAACAGCGCCGCGACCACCGCCAGCGGCACGATCCAGCCGTCGTCGCCGGGCTGCGCGTCGATCATGCGCAGTTCGAGATGGCCGCGCGGCCTGACCGGCGGGAACAGCGTGCTGACGTGGTAGTCGAGGTCATCCCGGGTGGGCGGGCGGGGCGCGCCGGTGCGGATCCACTCGCGGAAGGTGAGCCCGTCCGGGACCTCCCACGGCGCGCCCTCGTGCCGTACGCACATCACGGGGGCGTCCAGCACGTGCCGGGCCCAGGCGCCGCGCGGGTCGGCGTCCAGCGGCGGGCCGCCCGCCCGGCCGGCGCCGATCCTGGTCCACAGCAGCTGCCGGGTGGACAGCCAGCCGGTCGGCCGGTGGCCGGCGAGCGGGGAGTTGGCGAACGCCGCCACCAGGACCGCGCCCAGGTGGTGGGCGAGCCACCAGCGCCGCACATGGCCGAGGGGTCCGGGCACCTCGTGGCCGGCGTCCAGGCACACCTGCACGGAGGCCGAGGTGCACATCATGGCGCGGCCGGCGGGACCGTCGCGGTCCAGACAGGCCTCCATGGCGTCATAGCGCGGCTCGCGCAGGAACCGGCGGGGTTCGTGCCACGGATCGTGGCCGAGGCCGACGAGGGCGAGACCGTCCTCGCGCAGGACGGCGCGGACGGCGTCCAGATCGGCGGAGACGGTGCGGACGACCTCCGTCAGGGAGGCGGCGGGCGGCGAGCTCAGCTCCAGCTGGCCGCCGGGCTCCACGGTGAGCGCCGACCTCAGGGGCAGGGTCCGCAGTGCGGCGTAGGCCGCTTCGAGTCGTTCGGGTGTGACGGGGAGCTGCGGTGCGCGCAGCTCGTGGACGAGCCATTCCACCTCGACACCGAGGCGGCGCGGCGGGCCGGTCTTGAAGCAGATGCCGCGGACCAGGGCCTCGACCTCTGCCTCGGACAACAGGGTGCGTGGCTCGGTACAGCCACTTGTCGAATCGGACATGTCGGGATCCTCCTGAGATTCCACCATGCCATCGGGCCGGGCTCTTCGGCGGCCCGGGCCGGGATCACTCGTCCCACCCAAGACGTTCGAGCCGTCTCGCACAAGGGGGCGAATCGGGATGTTCTGGTTCCGTCACAGGGGGCGGCCGTGCGTTCTGCCGTGCTTTCCCCGGCGTTTCCCGGCCACCGAAAAATCGCGTTGCGCCGGGGTCCGCCGTCGGCCACGATGCCGACGTGAGCACGACAGGACCGGCCGCGCGGCACGCGGTCACGGCGCGCACGGGGGTGGCGCCGTGAGCGCGCGCGGCTGCGCGGTGTCGCGCGGGGGACCGGGCGGATCGTCGCGGCGGGGGCCGGACCGCGCCCCGGCGGGCGCGAGGGCTTCATCGCGGCGCAGGTACGGGCGGCGCGGGAAGGCAAGCGGGTCCACAGGCCGGAACCGGTAGCGGTGGCCGCCGTCCGGGTGACGCGCACGCCGGCCGAGGTCGCCGGCGAGCGGTCCGGAGGCCGCCCGCCGGCTGGGGGCGGAGACGTGGCCGTGCTGAACTTCGCCTCGGCCCTCCCGGCGAGCTGTCAACTCCGTCCGAGCAGGAAGGTGCCCCCATCCCGGGCGGCGGCTACTCGACAGCGCCCAGGCACGCGCCCCACGCGGGCGTGGTGCTCCGCGACCGACCCGGCGCAGGTGGCGGGGCGTTGCCAGGGGCTGGACCGGACGAAGGCCCGCACGGTGCCAGGCGCCTTCGAGGAGGTGCTCGGCACCGCTCACGCGGCCGGCCCGGGCACGCCGAGGCGCTCAGCTCCAGCCGTAGCGCTCCTGCAGCCGGCGCCTGACCGCGTTGAACCGCATGCGGTCCAGCGCGCAGGCCTCCCGGCGCATGCCGTCCTCGTGCAGGCGCAGCACCCGGTCGACGTCGACCCACGACGCCCGGCCCGACCGGTCCCAGGGGCCGCTGCCGATCGGCACCCACTCCCGGTCGCCGTCGTGCCGCTTGCTGGACAGCCGCACGGCGAGGAACGTCCCGGCCGGCTCGCGGGCGACGACGAGCACGGGCCGGTCCTTGCCCCGCCCGTCGTTCTCCTCGAACGGCACCCACGTCCAGACGATCTCGCCCGGGTCGGGGTCACCGTCGTGGGCGGGCGAGTACTCCGTGCGCACCCGGCCCACCTCGCGCGGGTCGGCCTGGACGGTGGCGGAGGGGCCGTGGCGGCCGGGGGCGTTCTCATCCGGAATCGCGGTCACGGGGGCACCCTAGAGGCCGCGTCCGCGACCACGCCCGGCGGGGCGCTCGACGTCCACCGGCGCCCTTCCCGGCCGTGCGTCGAGCCTCGTACGGCGTCCAGGAGCGCTCAGGCCGCGGCGGAACGGGCCGTGACCGGCGGCGACGGCCACTTCTCGGGCCAGCGCAGCTCCGCCTCCAGTTGCGCGGCGACCTGCACCAGCAGCGGCTCGCTGTTCGCCGGGCCGAGCAACTGGGCCCCGACGGGCAGGCCGTCCGGTGTGAAGCCGGCGGGCACGTTGATCCCCGGCCAGCCCAGCACGTTCCACGGCCAGGCGTACGGGCAGGCGGCGATCATCGCCCGGTCGGTGGCGAACCCGCTGAGTTCCAGCAGGGCGCCGATGCGGGGCGGGGGAGCGGCGGTCGTGGGCGCGAGGACGACGTCGTAGGAGGTGAAGAACGCGCCGATACGGCGGTGCAGCACGGCCTCCGCCCGCCGCGCCGCCCTGAGCGGGGCCCCGCCGAGGAGCCGGCCCAGCCGGGCCGCGTCCCGGGTGCGCCGGTCCAGCAGAGCCGGGAACGGCGCCTCGCCCACCCGCTCGGCGATCCCGGCCGTCGCGCGCGGCACGAACGTCAGACCGATCTGCCCGTAGGGCGGGTCGGCCTCCTCGACCCGGTGCCCCGCGGCGGCGAGGTGCTCGGCGAGCGCTTCGACCCGGGTGCGGACCTCCGGCAGCAGGCGCGCGGGCACCGCCGTGAACGGCGGCTTGAGGGAGAGCGCGATGCGCAGCCGACCGGGGTCACGGCCCACGGCGGCCGAGACGTCCAGCGCCGGCGGGCGGTGCGGGTCCCGGGCGTGGTTGCCGCTCGCCGCGTCCAGCAGCAGGGCCGCGTCGGCGACCGTGCGGGCGAGGGTGCCGTTGACGGTGATGCCCTGGAAGGACTCGCCGCGCGGCCAGGTGGAGATGCGGCCGCGCTGCGGCTTGATGCCCACCAGGTGGGTCCAGGCGGACGGGATCCGCACCGAACCGGCGCCGTCCGAACCGAGCGCGGCGGGCACCAGCCCGGCGGCGACCGCCGCCGCCGAGCCGCCCGAGGAACCGCCGGGGGTGTGGTCCGGGCTCCACGGGTTGCGGGTCGCGCCGAAGGCGGGCCCCTCGGTGAAGGGCCACTGCCCGAACTCGCAGGTGTTGGTCTTGCCGACGATCACCGCCCCGGCCTCGCGCAGCCGCCGTACGGCCTCGCCGTCCTCGGCGACCGGCGGGAACTCCCCGCAGCAGCCGAACGCGGTCGGCTCGCCGGCCACGTCCATGTCGTCCTTCACCGCGACGGGCACACCGAGCAGCGGCTTGCGGATGCCGGCGGCAAGCTCCCGGTCGGCCGCCTCGGCCTCCGCGAGCGCCGCCCGGGTCCGCACGATCCGGAAGGCGTTGAGGTCGCCCTGCGTCGCGTCGACGCGCGCCAGGGTGCGCTCCACCAGCGCCCGGGACGTCACCTCCCCGGCGGCCAGCGCGCGAGCGGTCTCCGCCAGGCCTGCGGCACGGTCGAGCGTCATGCGGACACCTCCGGAAGCGGCTTGTCTACCGAACGGTAACGTCCGGTGGCCGGCGGGGGAACGCCGCTGTCGGCAGTGGACGTTCACCCACGGGCCACGTCTTCCTCACTGGGCTCATCCGCCGCTGTTCAAACCATTGACGGCCCTTCGACCGGCCTCTAGTTTCTGAGCCCCCACTCGCTGATCGATGTGCCGAACTCTGTTCGACATGTCGAATCCGGTTGCTCGAGGGAGAGCTCCGTGACCCCACATCCCGTCGCCCCGTCCCGCCGCGGCCTGCTGCGCGCCCTGGCCGCCGTGCCCGCCTCGGCGGCGCTGCTGGGCGGGACGCCCGGACTGCTCGGCGGCGCCCTGGCGGCGGCACCCCCGAGCGGCTCGGCCACGCGCTACACGATCGTGCCGTTCCTCGACAGCGACGACGGCACGGTCAACGTCTACCAGTCGGACGACGCCACCGACTTCCGCCTGCTGCGCGCCTCCGCGTACACACCACCCGCCGGCCGGATCCGCGACGCGAGCGTCATCAGGCACACCGACGGCTCCTACTACGTCACCTACACCACGCGCACTTGGCAGGACACCAGCACGACCATCGGCTTCGCCCGCAGCTCCGACCGCGTCAACTGGACCTTCCTGTACGACTACAGAGTTCCCGTGGCCAACCTCTCCCGGGCCTGGGCGCCGGAGTGGTTCGTCGACGGCGACGGCAGCGTGCACCTCATCGTCTCCTGCTCCACCACCGACAACGAGTGGATCTTCACGCCTTATCTGCTGCGGGCCACCGACTCGGCCCTCACGGCGTGGAGTTCACCGGTGCCCCTGGCCGGCATCGGCGCCAACCACATCGACACGTTCATCGTGCGGACCGGCTCGACGTACCACGCCTTCCCGAAGAACGAGACGACGAAGTACATCGAGTACGCCACCGCCTCGAACCTCGCCGGCCCCTACACGATCCGCCGGACGGGCGACTGGGCCGGCTGGGGCGGCTACCGCGAGGGCCCGGCGCTGGTGCGGCTCGACAACGGGGCCTGGCGGATCTTCTTCGACGGCTACGGCGACGGGAACTACTACTACAGCGACAGCCACGACACCTTCGCCACCTGGACGGCGCCGGCCGCACTGCCCGCGATCTCCGGCACGGCCCGGCACTTCACGGTCGTCAAGGAGACCGTGGCGGGCGGACCGGCCCTGGCCCGGAACGTCACCCGCTCCTTCCGCTCCGCCAACTACACGACCCGCTACTGGCAGCAGCGGTCCTCGCTGCTGGACCTGCCGGTCGTCAGCGGCTCCAGCACCACCGCGGAGAAGCAGGCCGCCACCTTCACGGTCGTCGCCGGCCTCGCCGACGGCAGTGGCTACTCCTTCCGCGACGCGTCCGGCAAGTACCTGCGCCACTGGGACTTCCGCGCGCGCTTCGACACGAACGACGGCACCGGCACGTTCGCCGGGGACGCCACGTTCGTCCTGCGCGCCGGCGCGGCGGCGGGCTCCGTCCGCTTCGAGTCGTACAACCACCCCGGCCACTACCTGCGCCACTACGCCTACCAGCTCCGCGTGGAACGCTCGAACGGCACGGACCTGTTCCGTCAGGACAGCTCGTTCCTGCCGGTGGCGGCCTGGGCCTGACCGGCCGCTGTCCGGCTCCCGGCCCGGACGTGACCGGGCCACCACGGACACGGTGTCCGTGGTGGCCGGCCGGAGGTGGATCAGCGGGTGAAGGTCACCCGGTGTTCCTTCAGGGAGCCGCAGTTGGAGCCGTACACCTGCACGTAGGTGTTGGCGATGCTGCCGCCCCAGTCGACGCAGTGGCCCTTGCCGTGGACGTAGGTCGGTCCGGCGTACGACGTGAACAGGCCCTCGTCGTAGTGGCTCTCCTCGGTGTCCGGGACGAAGATCCAGGCCGACATGTTCACGGCCGTGCCCGGGTTGTTGCGGATGGTCGCGACGCAGTTCTGGCCGTTGGCGGAGTTGTAGGTCAGGTAGACCGTCCCCAGCGAGCCGACGGATGCCGAGTTGACCGTCTTGTAGCCGCTTCCACAGACCTTCTGCGGTGTGGTGTCGGGTGCGGCGGAGGCCGGCGCGGCCAGGGCGGTCATGGTCCCCAGCGACAGCGCCGCCACGGCGGACGCGGACAGGATGGAACGGGCGAATCTCATATTTCCCCCATGCAACTCTTCGAGGTGGTTGCTCCTGCATGGTGTGACCCGCCGAAGGTGCAAAGGGTTGTGCGTCATGTACCGGGAAAAACAAGCCAGTTGGTGTTCCCGTGCCGCGCGCGGCGGGGCCGGGCGACCGAGGATGCCCGGATTCCGGCCGGTCTACTCACCGGTCACCCGCACCACACGGGAGGTCCAGAGGATCTGCGCAGGGGTGACACACAGGCTGCACACGGACCGTTCAAAGCCTCGTTAGCGTTACGGCTCGATCCCACGCGCGAACGTGACCAGGCCGCGGCCGGCGAGCCGCCGGAACAGCCAGATCGGGAAGACCACACATGGACTACTGCTCCTCGTGCCGTCGGCACCTCAACGGCGCCTTGGTCTGCCCGGGGTGCGGCGCCTACGCCCCGGACATCGACCCCACCGCCGGCGACGGCCACACCGGCCGGGCCTCCGCGACCGCCACGGCCGCGACCGGGCCGGCCGTACGGGAGTACCCCGCCGTACAGGAGCACCCGGCCGCCACCGGCACCTGGCACGACGGCACCCTGTGGGACGGGACCCCCGCCGGCCCCCGGGACGTCCCCGGCACCGAGGGCGGCCGTGACGAGGCCGCCGGCACCGGCCCGGCCGACGGCCGCGAGGCCCCGGACACCGGCCCGGCCGACGGTTACGCGGCACGCCCGCAGGGGCGGGCGGCCCGGCGGCGCCAGCTGGCCCGCTGGAAGAAGAACCAGCGCCGGGCCGTGGTCGCCACCGCCGTCGCGCTCGTCGGCGGCGGCCTCACCGTCGCCGCGATGAGCGGCGACGCGGCGCCCGGCGTGCAGGCGGCCACCACGCCGGAGGACACCCCCATGGGCGGCGCCAAGGGTGAGGCGCCGACGTACACCGAGCCCACGGCCGACCAGAACGCCACCCCGCGCACCTCGCCCACCGGCCCGCCGCTCGCCGGCCGCGTCTCGCGCCACCAGCAGCCCCCGGCCGCCGATCCCCGCACCACACCGGCGGACACCCGGACGGACACGGCCGCCACGCCGCGCCAGCTGCCGCTGACGACCCCGCCGCGCCGGACCACCGGCCCGAGCGCCGCCGACACGGCCACCGGCACCTCCGGCACCTCCGGGTCGGGCGCCACCGAGCCGGCGGCACCCCCGGCCGCCGGCTCGGACGCCCAGCAGCCGGCGCCCCCCGCGGCCGACCCGCCCGCGACGAGCCCCACCTCGCCCACGACGCCGCCGTCCGACCCGAAGGCGAAGGAGCTGTGCCTCCTCGTCATCTGCCTCGGCTGACTCCCGGCCGGCCCTCCGGGGCGCCCAAGAGCCCGGTATCGGCCGCGGCACCGACGTGCTCGCGCCGCCGCCGGCCGAGCGCGACGGCCCTGCCGCCGTTCGACGCTCAACTCGCCGTGAAGGAAAGCGAGTCGGGACAGGCGCGGGACGCGTGCCGACGGATCATGGCGGGAACTCGCGTGCGTCGCGCGGCGTCCCCGACGCGATGGCCGAGGCGGGCCGCGCCGCCTCCGCGGGAAGCGGAATCCGCCCGTACAATCCTGGCGACCAAATCGGGGGCGTCATCAGCGGGGGAGTCCGCGTGGAAACCATCATCGTGCAGTTGCCCGGTCCGTCGCAGTGGGGCGAGGACGACGCGGGCAGTCCCGAACTGATCCACCTGGGACCGGGGGACGTCGCGGACTTCGGCCGCGGGGGGTCGGGAGTGCGCATCGTCCTGACCGACCCGGGCATCTCGCGCCGGGCCGGGCAACTGGAAGCGGCCGGGGACTACTGGCGGCTGTCCAACTTCAGCCGCAGCGTGTCGTACGTCGTGGAGAACCTGGAGGGTGCCGGCGAGTACCTCACCGTCGCACCGGGGAGGCTCGGCGCACCCGTGCCCTTCGAGTTCTCCCGGGTGGTGCTCCCGGCCCTGTCCGGCACCGCCACGTTCAAGGTGTTCGCGCCCCAGCACGCCTACCTCGGCGAGCAGTCGCTGCCGGGCGGCGGTGAACAGACCGTCCACCCCTTCGCCCTGGACCCCACGTCGAAGTACTTCCTCGTCCTGGTTGCCCTGTGCGAACCCCGGCTGCGCGACTCCTCCGACTCGGCGCTGCCCGGCGTCGGGCAGATCGTGGAGCGGCTGCGGCCGCTGGAGTCCTGCCGGGACCTGACCCGCTCCGCAGTCAACTACCACATCGACTACCTCGCCTTCGCCAAGCTCCGCCTCGACCTCGGCGAGGACACCGCGACCGGCGCCAAGCGCACCCGGCTGGCCTCCGTCGCCCTGCGCTTCGGCCTGGTCCGCGAGGAGCACCTCGCCCTGCTGCCGCCGCGCAACGCCGGCCGCCTCACCCCGCAGGAGGCCGGAGCATGACCTCCGGACACGACCCCCACGAGGACGACCTGGAGACACCCCGGCCCCGCCTCCCGGAGGGCTTCCGGATCGAGGGCTGGGCCGTGGGCGCGGTCATCGGATCGGGCGGCTGGGGAACCGTCTACGAGGCCCGCGCGGTCGCCGACGGCACGCCCGTGGCGGTGAAGGTGCTGCCGACCGGTTCCCTGGGCCCGGGGCAGCGTGCCGCACTCGGCGAACTCGTGGCCCGCGAGGTCCGCTTCAGCGCGGAGGCCGACCACCCGCACCTGGTGCGCACCCACGCCGTGTGCACCGTGGAGGCACCGGAACTGCCCGCCCTCGACGGGGCGATCGCGCTCGTCATGGACCGGGCCGAGGCCAGCCTCAAGGACGTCCTCGACGCGGCCGTCACCGGCGCTCCGATCGACGGCGCCGCCCGCGTCCTGCGCGGCGTCGCCGCCGGCCTCGCCCACATGCACGCCGCCGGCTGGGTGCACGGAGACCTCAAACCCGCCAACGTCCTGCTGGGCGCGGACGGGCAGGTGTGGCTGGCGGACTTCGGGCTGGCCGCCGAACTCGACGGCACCCACGCCCACCTGCCGCCGCTCGGCACGCTGGACCACCTGCCGCCCGAGTGGTGGTCCCAGCGCACCGGCACCGAGGGCGCCCTCGTCAGGCCCACCGCCGACATCTGGGCCTTCGGTGTGCTCGCCCACCAGGTCCTCACCGGCGGCCTGCACCCCTTCCCGGGCGCCACGGCCCGGGCCCGCTCCCTCGCCGCCCAGAGCTACGCCCGCGGCACCGCGTCCCTGCGGCTCGACGCCGGTCTGGACGAGGACCTGCGGCGGCTGATCGCCGACTGCCTGGCACCCGACCACACCGCCCGCCTCCCGCACACGGCCCTCGGCGTCGCCGGCCGTGTCGAGGAGATCACCGGCGGCCCGGCGCGCCGCCGACGACGCCTGGTGCCGGCCGTCGCGGCCGGGCTCGTCGTCGCGACCGCCGCCGCACTGGCCGCTGTCACCCTGGTGGGCACGGACGACGAGGACCGCGACAGCGGTGCCCCCGCCCCCACCGCCACCGGCCCGAGCACTCTTCCGCCCGGGGAGATCCCCGCGGACTCCGACGTGCCCGAGGCGCTGCGCCCCGTCATCACCCGCGCCGCGCACCGCTGCACCGACGAGGAGATCACCCCCGCCCTGCTCGCCGCGATGATCAAGGCCGAGAGCGGCTTCGACCCGAAGGCCTCCCGCCCGGAGAGCGACGAGTACGGCATCGCCATGTGGACGCCGGCGGTGTTCAACGCCTGGGCGGTGGACGGGGACGAGGACGGCGACAAGGACCACATGTCGCCACCGGACGCGATCTCCACCATGAGCGGCTACGTGTGCTGGCTCGACCAGCGCTTCAAGGAGGCCGGGCTGCCGAAGAAGGACCTGCCCGCACTGGTCGCGGCCGGCTACCGCACCAGCGACCGCACGGTCATCGAGGAGGGCGGCGTCCCCGAGCGGGTCCGGCCGCACGTCGACAGGGTGCTCGGCTACCTCGCCGAGTACCAGCGCTGAGACACACCGACGCGAGCGGGGGGCGGAGCCTCGGCCCCACCCCCCGCTCGTCCCCCGTTCCCGTCGCGGACCGCTACGAGGCGCACTCCGGGACGTTCGGCAGCCGGTTGTCCGGCGAACTGATGTAGATGTTGGAGATGTAGCCCTTGTACTGGGGCAGATAGGCCCACCAGTCGTTGGTGTAGGGCGGCACGTTGACCACCTGGCCGCGCACCTGGCAGCCCACCAGCACCTCGACCCCGGCCGGCAGCTGAGTGATCCGGTCGTCACCGGTGGCCGGTCCCTTGCGGACGTTCACGAACTCGCCCCAGGTGCCGAACCACGTCCCCGCGGGCCGCACCCCGCCCGGCACGTTCAGCGAGCGGGTCAGCCGCCCGATGTCGGTGTACGCCTTCCCGTACGAGGTGCCGACCGGGTGCGTGGTCAGCACGGCCACGATCGACCGGTCGTCGGCACCCACCGTGCCGGTGCTGTGCAGGGCGGGACGGGTGAGATCCACGTCCGCTGCTCCCTTCGGAGCGGCCCCCTCGGCCGTCGCGGCCCGGACGTCCGCCGCGCCCTGCGGACCGCAGGTGCCCTTCGCGTACGCGCCGGCCCAGCCCTGCTTCACCGCCCAGGGGCGGTCGAACGCCCCGGCGATGCCGAAGTGCTGGTCGAACTTGTCGGAGGCGCAGCGGGTCGAGGCCCGCAGGTTGTCCATGATGAAGGTGCGCACGGGCGCGGGCGCCTTCTCCAGGATGTACCGGTAGATCGTCACCGTGTCCCGGGCCGACACGGCGCTGTAGCCCCAGTAGCCCGGGTAGCCCGCGGGCGGCCCCTGGGTGTCGCGCAGGCCGAGCCGGTCGGGAGCGACCATCCGGTCGATGATCGCCGAGCCGCCGTACGTCGACCAGTAGTGGTTCGCGGCGTCGTCGTCACTGCTGCGCAGCATCGGCTCCAGCAGCGCCCGGTCGGCCGCGGGGATCGTGTAGTCGGGCCCGCGGTTCCACAGGAAGTCCAGGGCCAGCAGCAGCTTCACGACCGAGGCGGACCTGAACTGCGCGCTGTCGTTGACCTGTTCGGTGAACGTGCCGGTGCGGCGGTCGTAGACGGCGACGCCGGCCGTGACGCCCGGCGGGATCTGGGCGGCCGCCGCCCGGACGGTGCCCGCGGCCTTCTCCGGCCGTGGCTGTGCCGCCGCACCGCTCGTGAGCGACGCGACCGTGACGACGGCCGCGAGCGCGGCGGCGCCGCGCAGGAGCATGCGCATGGTTGCCCTTCCTGGTCTGCCGGTGGTCCGCGGGGAACCTCGGCCCCGTGGCCGACACAGTAGGGGCCGCGGCGGGCGAACGGTCCTGACGGATGTCAGGGGGCCACCGCGCCCCGCCGCACCCCGGGCGACCTGCGGTGCCGACCCTGATAGATGTCAGGTGCCGTGGACGGGGCGACGGACCGTACGGTCTCGGCAGCGAGCGAGGGCCGGCTGGGCAGCCGGCCGCCCGCGCACGGCCGGACACATCCGACGACCACACGAAAGAGGACTCATGAGCCGCCGATCTCTCAGGACACTGCTGGCCGCCGGGGGCGCCGCCGCGGTGATGGCGCTCCTCCCCACCTCCGCCCAGGCGGCTTCCTACTCGGGCGGCAACTACGGGGCCTACGGGAACGAGGGGCAGTACCCCACCACCTCCTACTGCTCGGGCACGTTCCGGCAGATCGGGCCCACCAAGTACGCCGAAGGCATGGCCCTGAAGTACTTCTACTCCGACAAGTGCGGCTCGTTCGCCCGGATCGAGAACTCGCGGGCCGGCTGTGCCGCCGTGCTCCAGCGTTCCGACAGCGGCGTGGGGCGCGTCGACGGGTGGGTCTCCGAGACCGTCGACCCCGGCATCAACTACGCCTACACGATGATGGGCAACAACCTCCACGGCCGCGTCTCGAAGGCCGTGCTCTCCTGCGACGGCCACGACCTGGCCGAGACCGGCTGGTACTGAGCGGCGCGCACGCCGAAGGGGCGGACCGGAACGTTCGGTCCGCCCCTTCGGGCTGTCCGTCCACCGGCCGCGGGCCGGTGGACGGGACGGTGCGTCAGCAGTCCGGGACGCCGGCGATCTTCTGGCCGCCGCGGATGTACAGGTTGTTCACCCAGGCGACGTCGCTGCCCGTGAACTCCATGACGGCGGTCCACCAGTTGTTGGTGCCGACCGCCGGGTCGTGCACGGTCTGGCCCTGCGTCTGGCAGATGGCGTCCGCCCACCACTGCGAACGCTGCGCGAGACGCGGGGAGTCGGTCGTGGGCTGCTGACGCAGGTTCACGTCGGTGGCCCAGATGTAGACGTCGGTCAGCGCCGGGTCGCCCCCGTTGGCGACGGCCGGGGCCGCCTGCGCCGAGGTGGCGAGACCGCCGACGGCGAGCGCGGCCGCGGCGAGGCTGAGGGCGGTGCAGCTGATCAGTCGCTTCATGTGTCTGTCCCCCGTAGGACTAGGAGTTGAGGGTGTGGACGGCGTGGTCCGTGCGGTCCGACGTGGTCATGTCGGGTCAGCAGCGCGCCGAGGCCGGCAGGTCGCCGTACTCGTTGCCCTTGAGGTACACGGCGCTGACGTAGCCCTCCAGGAGCTTCACCCAGACGTCGTTGGAGTAGCCGTTGTCGTTGATGCGCTCGCCGCGGGTCCAGCAGTAGGCGCCGAGCGGCTGGCCCGCCGGGACGGTGGTGATGATGCCGTAGCCGGTGCCCGGACCCCTGCGGACGTTCACGGCCTCGTAGGGCACGACCGCGTACGGCGCGGCCAGCACGTGGGCGCCGCCCTGCTCGCCGGCGGCGGCCGCGGTGGCGGTCCCGGCGGTGAGCGGTCCGAGCAGGGCGAGCGCCCCGGCGCCGACGAGCGCGGCCTTGGCGAAGAGACGAATGGACATGTCGAGATCCCCCTGATGGTGTGTCCGACGCTCAGCACTGTAGGGAGGCCCGGGACGGCACGGTCCCTGACAATTGTCAGGATCGCCCGCACCGGCAGGGCCGACGGACCCGCGCCGGGGAGCCGCTCGGTCACGGCCGAAAACCGCTCGACGGCCGTGCCCGCCCCTGTCTACGATCCACGGCGCGGCATCGCGTGCCGGTCACCGGCCGGGTGAGGCATGGAGGCGCCGTGGAGATGCCCGTGGAGGCATTGACCGTGTCAGTCGACTTCAATCACACCATCGTCCTGTCCCGTGACCGGGAGCAGTCCGCCCACTTCCTCGCGAAGATCCTCGGCCTGGAGGTCGGGGCGCCGACCGGGGTGTTCCTGCCGGTGACGACCGCCAACGGCGTCACGCTGGACTTCCTCACCATCGACGCCGACATCCCCATGCAGCACTACGCGTTCCTCGTCTCCGAGGACGAGTTCGACGAGGCCCTCGCCCGCCTCGTCGAGGCCCGCATTCCGATCCAGGCCGACCCGCACGGCAACCACCCGCGCCGGATCAACCGCAACGACGGCGGCCGGGGCGTCTACTTCCTCGATCCGTCCGGCCACGGCCTGGAGATCATCACCCGCCCGTACGGCACCGATCCCGCCTCCCCTCTGAACGGGGTCACGGAGGACGTCGCCGGGGCGGTCTGAGCGGCGGCGGGAGCCGCGCGGCGGCTGAACGGCCGTT
>NZ_JAPSKN010000121.1:10958-17238 GCF_031181705.1 Streptomyces sp. | reverse complement strand
GTGCACCGGAAGGACCCGAAGCATGAGCACGCAGACGTCCGGCCTGGCGATCGAGACCGCAGGGCTGGTGAAGACCTTCGGCGAGACGAGGGCCGTCGACGGAGTCGACCTGGCCGTGCCCGCGGGCACGGTCTACGGCGTCCTCGGCCCGAACGGCGCCGGCAAGACCACCACCGTGAAGATGCTCGCCACGCTCCTGCGGCCGGACGGCGGTCAGGCGCACGTCTTCGGGCACGACGTGGTCCGCGAGGCCGACGAGGTGCGCGGCCGGGTGAGCCTCACCGGCCAGTACGCGTCGGTCGACGAGGACCTCACCGGCACGGAGAACCTGGTCCTGCTGGGCCGGCTGCTCGGCCACCACAAGAAGGCCGCCCGCGACCGGGCCGCGCAGCTCCTCGAGGCCTTCGGGCTCACGGAGGCGGCGGGCAGGCAGGTCAAGCAGTACTCGGGCGGCATGCGGCGCCGGATCGACATCGCCGCGTCCATCCTCAACACCCCCGACCTGCTGTTCCTGGACGAGCCGACGACCGGCCTGGACCCGCGCAGCCGCAACCAGGTGTGGGAGATCGTGCGGGCCGTGGTCGCCCAGGGCACCACCGTGCTGCTGACCACGCAGTACCTGGACGAGGCGGACCAGCTCGCGTCCCGGATCGCCGTCATCGACCGCGGCCGGGTGATCGCCGAGGGCACCAAGGGCGAGCTGAAGTCGTCGGTCGGCGCCGGATCGGTCCATCTGCGGCTGCGCGACGCCGACCGGCGGCCCCTCGCGGCCGACCTGCTGCGCCGTACGCTCGACGCGCGGGTGCAGCTGGAGCCCGACCCGGTGGCCCTGACCGCCCGCCTCGGCACGGCGGCCGGCGACGACTCGGCCGCCGAGCAGGCCGCCCGCGCGCTGAGCGAGCTGGCCCGGGCCGGGATCACCGTGGACAACTTCTCCCTCGGCCAGCCCAGCCTGGACGAGGTGTTCCTCGCCCTCACCGGGCACGACACGCACGACTCCCCGGACCACTCCACCGACCGGAAGGACGAGGTGGCGGCATGAGCACCGCGACGACCGCCGAGAGCAAGGAACTCGCCCCCGTCAGCACCGAGTCCCTCGCCGCGCTGCTCATCGCCAAGGAGCGGCCGCCGCGGCCCAGCGCCTGGTCGGCGTCGATGACCTTCGGCTGGCGGGCGATCCTGAAGATCAAGCACGTGCCGGAGCAGCTGTTCGACGTCACGGCGTTCCCGATCATGATGGTGCTGATGTACACGTACCTGTTCGGCGGGGCGCTGGCCGGCTCGCCGAAGGAGTACATCCAGTTCCTGCTGCCGGGCATCCTCGTGATGTCGGTCGTGATGATCACGATGTACACGGGCGTCTCGGTGAACACCGACATCGAGAAGGGCGTCTTCGACCGGTTCCGCAGCCTGCCGATCTGGCGGCCGTCGACGATGGTCGGCTATCTGCTGGGCGACGCCCTGCGATACACGATCGCGTCGGTGGTGATGCTGACCGTCGGCATGATTCTCGGCTACCGGGCGGACGGCGGGGTCGGGGGAGTGCTCGCCGGGATCGCGCTGCTGGTGCTGTTCTCGTTCGCCTTCTCGTGGATCTGGACGATGTTCGGGCTGCTGCTGCGCACCGAGAAGTCGGTGATGGGCGTCAGCATGATGGTGATCTTCCCGCTCACCTTCCTGTCCAACGTCTTCGTCGACCCGAAGACCATGCCGGGCTGGCTGCAGGCGTTCGTCAACAACAGCCCCGTCACGCACCTGGCGTCGGCGGTGCGCGGTCTGATGGCCGGCGACTGGCCGGCCGCCGAGGTCGCCTGGACGCTGGGCTGGGCCGGACTGTTCGTGCTGGTCTTCGGGCCGGTGACGATGCGGCTGTACAACCGCAAGTAGCGCCGACGCACGTGGCCGGCCCCCGCGCACGAGGTGAGTGCGCGGGGGCCGGTCGGGTGTCCGCCCGGGGCGGCGGGCGCCGTCAGTCGCGGTGGAAGGGCCGGATGTCGGGCGCGACCCGCGTCTCCGGTGTCTTGCGGACGATGGTGATCAGGCGGTCGGCGAGCTCCAGCGTCCCCACCGCCGGGTCGTCGTAGCCGAGGACCCGGTGCCCGCGTATGACGCTGACGACCAGGTCGGCGACCTCGCGCGGCTTTTTGCCCACCTCCGCCTTGACGACCGGACGCTCGATGATGTCGAGCCCGCTGCCCTGGTGGATCAGGTCCTCCATCACCATGCCCGCGGAGGGACTGAGCACGGAGAGGCCGAGCAGCCGGCCGGCGGCGCTCGCGCTGGTGATGACGGCGTCGGCGCCGGACTGCTTGAGCAGCGGCGCGTTCTCCTCCTCGCGCACCGCGGCCACGATCTTCGCCCCCCGGTTGAGCTGCCGGGCCGTCAGCGCCACCAGCACCGCCGTGTCGTCGCGCTGCGTGGCGATGATGATCTGGCGGGCCTTGTGCACCTCGGCCCGCTTCAGCACCTCGCTGCGGGTCGCGTCCCCGACGATGCCCGCGTAGCCCTCGGCGGTCGCCGCGTCTATCACCTTGGAACTGGGGTCGACCACGACGACCTGTTCCTTCTTCAGTCCCGTCGCGCAGACGGTCCGGATCGCCGACCGGCCCTTGGTGCCGAAGCCGATGACGACGGTGTGATCGCGCAAGGTGGACCTCCAGCGGGTCAGCCGCCACTCCTCCCGGGTGCGCTCGGTGAGGGCTTCGAGGGTGGTACCGACCAGGATGATCAGGAACAGCACGCGCAGGGGCGTGACGACGAGGATGTTCGTGAGCCGGGCGCTTTCGCTGGCCGGCGTGATGTCACCGTAGCCGGTGGTGGAGAGGGTGACCGTCGCGTAGTAGAACGCGTCGAGGAGGCTGACGCCTCCGCCCGCGTTGTCGTTGTAGCCGCTGCGGTCGGCGTAGACGATCAGCGCGGTCACGACGAGGACCAGCAGGGCGATGGAGAGCCGTTTGGCGACCTGGCGGAACGGGTGCTCCACCACTTTCCTCGGGAGCGACACCCGGTGGGTCACCAGGTGCTCGTCGGCCTGGCGGGCGATCACGTCCTGGCCCGGAAGTTTCACGTGAAACACACCCCGATTCCTGCGGACGCCCAGGGCAGGTCGAGCAGTTCCGCCTCCTGCCCGGGGCGTGCGCCGCCGGGCGGTACGACGGCCAGCGCGTCGGCCGCGGCGATGCCGCGCAGCATGGCCGGGCCGTTGTAGTGCAGCGGCACGGCGTGGTCGCCGCGCAGGGCCACGGGGACGAGCCGTGTGTCGTGCGGGTGCCCCTGGACGCCGTCCCGGAGCGCCAGGGTGTACGCCTCCGGGGCCGGGCGCGCGGCGAGGATCCGCAGCAGCGGCTCGGCGAGCGTCAGCAGCCCGGAGACGGCGGCGAGCGGATTGCCCGGCAGGCCGACCAGGTGCTGGGTCTCCGTGGTGCGCGCCAGCAGCATGGGGTGGCCGGGGCGGACTTTGACGCCGTCGACGAGGAGCTCGGCCCCGAGCCGGCGCAGCGTGGGGTGGACATGGTCGACGGGTCCCGCCGCGGTGCCGCCGGTGGTGACGACGATGTCCGCCTCGGAGGTGCCGATCGCCTCGTGCAGGGCGTCGGCGTCGTCGCCGACCCGCCGTACGGCGGTGACCTCGGCGCCGAGCGCCCGGAGCCAGGGCGGCAGCATCGGGCCGAGGGCGTCCCGGATCAGCCCGTCGTGCGGCAGTCCTTCGGTGAGCAGTTCGTCGCCGAGGACGAGGACGTCGGCCCGGGGGCGCGGAACGGCGGTGACGGTGTCGTACCCGGCCGCCGCGGCGAGCCCGAGCACGGCCGGGGTGACGAGGGTGCCGACGGGCAGGAGCTGGTCGCCGGTGCGGCATTCCTGGCCGCGCGGGCGGATGTCCTGGCCGGTCGTGACGTCCCGGGTCGCGTAGAGGCGGCCCTTGTCGTCGGTCCGGCCGTGCTCGGTGCGCAGGACGGCGCTGGTGTCCTGGGGGATGCGGGCGCCGGTGGCGATGGGAACGGCCTCGCCGTCGGTGAGACGCGCCGGCCCGGCGTGCCCGGCCAGGACGCCCTCGTCCCGTACGGCCCAGGGGGCGGGGCCGGCGACCGCCCAGCCGTCCATCGCGGAGGTGTCGAAGGAGGGGAGGTCGGTGAGGGCGTCGAGCGGGACGGCCAGGGTGAGGCCGAGGGCGGCGCCCAGCGGCACGGAGACGGGGGCGCGGCGAGCGGCCCGCACGGCGTCGCGCGCGGCCCGTTCGGCGACGGCCCGGGCCTGCGGCCACGGGGTCGCGCGGTGCCGGCCGGCGGGGGCGGGGGTGTCCTGACGGTCGGGGGCGTGGGTTCCGTCCGTCGCGCCCCGGGCGGCGGGACGGGACGCGTAGGGGCCGTTGCTGTCGTTCACGAGGGCGAGCACCTCCTCGACGTCGAGGTCCTCGGCGTCCTCACCGGTGCGGCTGCCGGGCGGCGTCATCCGGCGTCCGGCCGGGTGTCGGGGGTGGCGTCGGGGGCGACGTCGGCCCGGGTGGCGGCGGGGTCGGACGGCGCGGCTGAGGAGGTGCTCTCCTCGGCCCAGCGCGCCGCGAGGGCCGCGGCCTTGCGGGCGGCCTCGGCGACCGCCTCGGGGCCGCCGCCCGCCCGTGCGGCCGCGTAGCCGACGAGGAAGGTGGTCAGCGGCGCCGCGGGCCTGGCCACTGAGTGCGCGGCGTCGCGGGCGAGGTCGAGCAGGCCGCGGGTGTCGACGTCGAGGTCGATGCCCAGTTCGTCCCTGACGGCGGTGATCCATTCATCCAACACGTGCCCATGCTCCCTGATACGTGCCCTGGCGGTGGCGATGTCGTCCCAGGTGTCGCAGTCGAAGGACGCGACGGGATCGGCGATGCGGGTGAGGTGCAGCCCGGCGACCAGGCGCCGCAGCGGCAGACCGTGCGGCGAGCCGTGCCGGGCGGTGAGGAGCGCGAGCGTCTCGCGCAGGCGCGGCGCACGGTACGCGGCCACGAGCGGCTGGTCGCGGCCGTCGGGGTCGGTCAGCAGCACGCCGTCGGCGCCGCTCGCGCGCAGCGTGTCCAGGAGCCGGCCGACGGTCGTCGCGTCGAGGAACGGCAGGTCGGCGGAGACCACCACGACGTGCTCGGCGGAGGTGTGCCGCAGTCCGGCGTCGAGCGCGGCGAGCGGGCCGCCGCCGGGCGGGTCCTCACGGGCCCAGGTCACGGGACGCGCGGTCGGCCGGGGCGCGGCGACCACGACGGTGGCGGCGGCGCCCGCGCACGCCGCCAGCACGCGGTCGAGCAGGGGCCGCCCGCCCACGCGCACACCGGGTTTGTCCGCGCCGCCGAGGCGCCGTGCGGCACCGCCGGCGAGCACGACGGCGTCGTACGCGACGGGGTCGCCCCGCCGCTCGGGGCCGGTCGCGGCGCCGGGTTCTCCGGGGGGCTGGTGTGCGCTCACCCCCCGAGTATGCGTGCCCCCGCGATCACACGGAACGCGGGGGAAGCGACGCGCTCACGAGCGGCAGCTCGCGGACGGAACAGGAATCACAGCGTCCGCAGCAGCACCGCCGGTTGTTCCACGCAGTCCGCCACGTACCGCAGGAAACCGCCCGCCACGCCGCCGTCGCACACCCGGTGGTCGAAGGTGAGCGACAGCTGCACGACCTGGCGCACCGCCAGCTCGCCCTCGTGCACCCACGGCTTGGGGACGATGCGGCCGACGCCGAGCATGGCTGCCTCGGGGTGATTGATGATCGGGGTGGAGCCGTCGACGCCGAAGACGCCGTAGTTGTTCAGCGTGAACGTCCCGCCGGTGAGGTCCGCCGGGGTCAGCGTCCCGGCCCGGCCCGCCTCGGTCAGCCGGGCGAACTCCGCGGTCAGCGACTCGGCGTCGCGCGCGTGCGCGTCCCGTACGACCGGGACGACCAGCCCGCGGTCGGTCTGCGCCGCGAAGCCCAGGTGCACGTGGTCGAACCGGACGATCTCCCGGGCCTCCGTGTCGACCGTCGAGTTGAGCTCCGGGAAACGGGCAAGGCCGGCGGTGCAGATCCGGGCCAGCAGGGCCAGGAGGGAGATCTTCGGTCCCCCGGCCGCGTTCATGGCCGTGCGAGCCCGCATCAGCTCCGTGGCGTCGGCGTCCACCCAGCAGGTCGCGTCCGGGATCTCCCGGCGGCTGCGCGCCAGCTTGTCGGCGACGGCACCGCGGACGCCCTTGAGGGGCGTGCGGATCTCGCCGGGGGCCGCGGTCGCGGAGGACCGGATCGCGGGGGACTGGATCGCGGAGGACCGGATCGCGGGGGACTGGATCGCGGAGGA
>NZ_JAPSKN010000121.1:0-10858 GCF_031181705.1 Streptomyces sp. | reverse complement strand
CGGCGACGGCACCGCGGACGCCCTTGAGGGGCGTGCGGATCTCGCCGGGGGCCGCGGTCGCGGAGGACCGGATCGCGGGGGACTGGATCGCGGAGGACCGGATCGCGGGGGACTGGATCGCGGAGGATGCCGCGCCCGCCGTCTGCGGCCCGGGCGCATGCGGTTCCGCCGCCGTGGTCGCCGTGGTGCCGCGGCCCGCCGCGCGCAGCGCGTACTCCACGTCCGCCCGAAGGATCAGCCCGTCCGGGCCGGAGCCGGTCAGCTCGCGCAGGTCGAGGCCGTTCTGCCGGGCCAGCCGGCGGACCAGGGGCGAGATCACCGGCACGGGCCCGTCGTCGACGGCGACACCGCCCGCGTGCCCGTTCACCGGGCCGGTGGGAGCACCGGCCGCCGCCGGTGCGGCCACGCCGGCCCCGCCGCCCGGGGCGGCCCCGGCCCGCCCGTTCCCGGCGGCGCCGGGACGTGCGCCACCGGCCGCGGCCGCCGCGGAGGCACCCGTCACCGGCCGTCCCGGCCGGACCCTGCGGCGCCGCGCGGGCGCCTCGGACGTGCCGTAACCGACGAGGACGTTGCCCGAACCGTCACCGCCGGCACGGGACGAACCGTCACCGCCCGCACGGGGCAAGCCCTCGCCCCCGGCACCCGACGAGGAGCCGGCACCGGTTCCGGACGGGCTGCCCGCGCCGGTTCCGGCGGAACCCCGCGTACCGGCCCCGGCCGGCCCGTCGGCGCCGGGGTCCGCGCTGTCGCCGGACGGCGTCCGCTCCCCCACCGCCACCGTGATCAGCGGGGCCCCGACGGGCAGCTCCTGGCCCTCCTCGCCGAAGCGGGCCGTGACCACGCCGCCGTAGGGGCAGGGCACCTCGACCATCGCCTTGGCCGTCTCGACCTCGACGACCGGCTGGTCGATGGCGACCACGTCACCGACCTCGACCAGCCAGCGCACGATCTCCGCCTCGGTGAGCCCCTCTCCGAGGTCGGGCAGCTTGAACTCCAGCACCTGTGCCATCAGCTCTCGGCCTCCCACTGCAGGCGCCCCACGGCGTCCAGGATCCGGTCCACACCGGGCAGGTGGTGACGCTCCAGCATCGGCGGCGGGTACGGCACGTCGAACCCGGCCACACGCAGCACCGGCGCCTCCAGATGGTGGAAGCAGCGCTCCGTGACCCGGGCCGCGATCTCCCCGCCCGGGCCCCCGAAGGAGCCCGACTCGTGGACCACGACCGCGCGTCCCGTCCGCCGCACCGAGGCGCACACCGTCTCGTCGTCGAACGGCACCAGGGAGCGCAGGTCGACGACTTCGAGGTCCCAGCCCTCGGCCCGGGCCGCCTCGGCCGCCTCCATGCAGACGGGTACGGACGGCCCGTACGTGATGAGCGTGGCGCTCCGGCCCGAGCGCCGCACCACCGCGCGGCCGATGGGTTCAACGGGCGCGGGCTCCTCTGGGTTCCAGGAGTCCTTGGACCAGTACAGCCGCTTGGGCTCCAGGAAGACGACCGGGTCGTCGGAGGCGATGGAGGCGCGCAGCAGCCCGTAGGCGTCGGCGACCGTCGCGGGCGTGACGACATGGAGCCCCGCAGTCGCCATGTAGTACGCCTCGGAGGAGTCGCTGTGGTGCTCGACGCCGCCGATCCCGCCGCCGTAGGGGACGCGGATGGTGATCGGCAGGGGCATCTTGCCGCGGGTGCGGTTGCGCATCTTGGCCACGTGCGAGAGGAGCTGCTCGAACGCCGGGTAGGCGAACGCGTCGAACTGCATCTCCACGACCGGGCGCAGGCCGTACATGGCCATGCCGACGGCGGTGCCGAGGATGCCCGCCTCGGCCAGCGGGGTGTCCGTGCAGCGGTCCTCGCCGAACTCCTTGGCGAGTCCGTCGGTGACGCGGAAGACGCCGCCCAGGGTGCCGACGTCCTCGCCCATGACGTGCACGGCGGGGTCGGCGGCCATGGCGTCGCGCAGCGCGCGCGTGAGGGCCTGTGCCATGGTGGCCGGCTTGACGGCGACGGTGGTCATCGGTGCGTGCCCTCCTCCGGCTCGGCCTCGGCCTCCAGCTCGGCCCGCAGTTGCTCCCGCTGCTCCAGCAGCTGGGGCGTGGGTTCGGCGTAGACGTGGGTGAACAGGTCCATGGGGTCGAGGACCGGGTCCTGGTTCATCTGCTCGCGCAGGGAGGCGGCCATGGTCTCGGCGTCCTGGCGGGCGGCCTCGATGCCGGCCTCGTCGAGCAGGCCGCGCGCGGTCAGCTCGCGCTCCAGCAGCACGATCGGGTCGTGCTCGCGCCAGGCCTCGACCTCGGCGTCGCCCCGGTAGCGGGTGGCGTCGTCGGCGTTGGTGTGGGCGTCCATGCGGTAGGTGATCGCCTCCACCAGGACGGGACCGCCGCCCGCGCGCGCGTGGCGCACCGCGTCGGAGAGCACCTCGTGCACGGCGGCGGCGTCGTTGCCGTCGACCAGGCGGCCGGGCATGCCGTAGCCGACGGCCTTGTGGGCCAGCGACGGGGCCGCGGTCTGCTTGGCCAGCGGCACGGAGATCGCGAAGCCGTTGTTCTGCACGAGGAAGACGACCGGGGCCTGCCAGACGGCGGCGAAGTTCAGCGCCTCGTGGAAGTCGCCCTCGCTGGTGCCGCCGTCGCCGACCATGGCCAGCGCGACCACGTCGTCGCCCTTGAGGCGGGCGGCGTGCGCGAGGCCCACGGCGTGCGGCAGCTGCGTGGCCAGCGGGGTGGACAGGGGAGCGACCCGGTGCTCGTACGGGTCGTAGCCGGTGTGCCAGTCGCCGCGCAGCAGCGTGAGCGCCTGGGCCGGCTCCACACCGCGGGCGACCACGGCGAGGGTGTCGCGGTAGCTGGGGAAGAGCCAGTCCTGCTCCTGGAGCACCATCGCGGCGGCGACCTCGCAGGCCTCCTGCCCGGTGGTGGAGGGATAGACGGCGAGGCGGCCCTGCTTGGTGAGGGCGGTGGCCTGCGCGTTGTAGCGGCGGCCGCGGACGAGCTGGGCGTACAGCGTCCGCAGCAGCTCCGGGTCGGCCTTCGCGGCCGCCTCGGTGCCGAGGACGCGGTACGGCTCCGCGTCGGGCAACAGCGGCGCGGGGTCGGTACGCGGCTGCCAGGCGGGCGGCGGGGTCGGCCGGTACGCGCCCCGCTGCTCCATGACCGTCATGACGGCACCTCCTCGTGGGAGCGGATGGAGGCACGTCGGCTGTGATGCGCCTCACCTACCGATTGTTCGGTCGTCGGCACATTTTGGCTACGGGTGGCCTCAGGCTGTGGACAAACGGTTCTCCACAGCCTGAGATGGACGCAGTACGTCCATGGCGGGGAGGGTGGCGCGGGTGGCATCTGAACAAATGGCCGAGAGTGCGGACGACAGCGGCGCGCTGCCGCCTGCCAGACCGCTGGACGCCATCGACCAGGACATCCTGCGCATGCTCCAGGCGGACGGCCGCGCCTCGATACGGTCGGTCGCCGAACGGGTCCACGTCTCGCGCGCCAACGCCTACGCCCGCATCAACCGGCTCGTCGAGGACGGCGTGATCCGCGGTTTCGGCGCCCGGGTCGACCACGAGCGGGCGGGACAGGGCACGTCCGCGTACATCACGCTGAAGATCGTGCAGAACTCCTGGCGCACGGTGCGCGAGCAGCTCAGACAGCTGCCGGGCGCCTCCCACATCGCCCTGGTGGGCGGGGACTTCGACGTACTGCTGCTGGTGCACGTGTCCGACAACCGGTCGCTGCGCGAGCTGGTCCTGACCCGGCTCCAGGCGATCCCGGAGGTGCTCAGCACGCGCACGCTGCTGGTGTTCGAGGAGGAGGACCTGGAGCCCCAGGGCTGAGTCCGGCCGCTCCCGCGCAACGCCGGCCGCTCCCGCGGGGCCCAACCGCTGCCGCGAGGCTCAGCCGCTCTTGCGGAGGCCTCCGAAGGCCAGCTGCACCACCGCGTCGGCCACCTCGCGCTCGTTCATCCCGCGCCCGTCCGGCCGGTACCACTCGACGATCGAGTTGATCATCCCGAAGACCAGCCGGGTCACCAGCCGGACCTCCACGTCGCCGCGCACGTCCCCGTCGAGCGCCGCCGCCTTGAGCAGGTCGGCGACCCGGTGGTCGAATTCGCGGCGCCGTTCCAGGGCCCACCGCTCGGTGCCGGTGTTGCCGCGCACGCGCAGCAGCAACGTCACGTAGGGCAGTTCGGCTATCAGTACCTCGACCATGCGCCGCACGACGTACTCCAGGCGCTCGGCGGCACGCCCCACGCGCGCGTGCTCCTCGTCGAGGATCCCGAAGAGGCCGTCCAGGGCCCGGCTCACGGCCCGGCGCAGCAGCTCCTCCTTGCCGGTGACGTGGTGGTAGATCGAGGACTTGGAGATGCCGGCCGCCTTCGACAGGTGCTCCATGGAGGTGCCGTCGTAACCGCGCTCGTTGAACACCCGGACGGCGACGGACAGCAGCGTGTCCGGGGTGTAGGTGTCGCGCCTGGCGGTGGTCATGAGGCGTTGCCCTCCCGCTGGTCGGAGGCGTGGGCGTGGCGGTACAGCGCGAGGGACGGCGCGTAGCGTCCCGAGGGGTCGCGCAGGTGCAGGTCGTCCAGGAGCGCGTAGGCCCAGGAGCGGCCGAGCCTGCGGCTCCACTCGAAGGGACCCAGAGGGTAGTTGACGCCGAGGCGCATCGCGGTGTCGATGTCCTCCTCGGTGGCGACGCCCTTGGCGACCGCGTCGTGCGCGAGGTCGATGATCCGGGCGACGGTGCGGGCGACGATCATGCCGGGGACGTCACCGATGACGGTGACCTTCTTGCCGAGCGCCTGGAAGAGGCCGATCGCCTCGGCGAGGGTCTGCGGGGCGGTGTCCTGGGAAGCGGCCAGGGCGATCCGGGTCGCCGCGCGGTAGTCCAGGGCCAGGTCGAAGTAGACGACGTCCCGGAACTCCACGGAGGTCTGCCCGTCGGCGAGGGCCAGCTGCCCGCCGCTCGGCAGGACCAGCCGGGTGCCGTTGTCCTCATCCTCCTCGCGGACCTGGATGCCCGCCTCGCGGATCATCGGGAGCAGGTCGGAGGCCGGCCCCAGGTCGCCCTCGGCGACGACGTGGGCGGGCGGCCGGCGGTGTTCCGCCGTGTCCGGCTCGGGACGCTCGGCGCCGTCCCGGTAGTCGTACCAGCCGTGGCCGCTCTTGCGGCCCAGCCGGCCCGACTCGACCAGGCGGCGCTGGGCGAGGGACGGGGTGAAGCGCACGTCCTGGAAGAAGGCCTCCCAGACCGACCGCGTGACGGACTCGTTGACGTCCTGGCCGATCAGGTCGGTCAGCTCGAACGCGCCCATCCGGAAGCCGCCCGACTCGCGCAGCACGGCGTCGATGGTGGCCGGGTCGGCGCCCTGCGCCTCGTACACCGCGAAGGCCTCGGCGTAGAACGGCCGGGCGATGCGGTTGACGATGAAGCCGGGGGTGTCCGCGCAGGCGACCGGCGTCTTGCCCCAGGCGCGCGCGGTCTCGTACGCGCGCGTGGCGTACGTGACGTCGGTGGCGAAGCCGGAGACGACCTCGACCAGCGGCAGCAGCGGGGCGGGGTTGAAGAAGTGCAGGCCGACGAAGCGGCCGGGCACGCGCAGGGCGCCGCCGATGGCGGTGACGGACAGCGAGGAGGTGTTGGTGGCGAGCAGGCAGTCGTCGCCGACGACGTCCTCCAGCTCGCGGAACAGCTCCTGCTTGACGTCCAGCCGTTCCAGGACCGCCTCGACGACCAGCGAGCAGTCCGCGAGCTCGGCGAGGGTCTCGGCGGGCAGCAGACGGGCGCGGGCGGCGTCCCGGTCGGCGGCGGTGAGCCGCTCCTTCTCGACGAGCCGGTCCAGGCGGGCCCCGATCGCGTCGGCCGCCTGCCGCGCCCGCCCCGGAAGGGCGTCGTACAGCCGTACCGGATGGCCCGCGACCAGCGCGACCTGGGCGATTCCCTGGCCCATGGTGCCGGTGCCGACGACGGCCACGGGGCTGCTGAGGTCCAGTGCTGTCATGTGCGCGATCCTCCCGCACGGGGTTTTCCACAGATGCGGCGGACCCCCTTGAACCGACCGATCGTTCGGTTACTCTAGCTCTGTCCGAGTGTTCCTGCCCAGGTTTCTGCCCAGGTCATGAACTCGACGAAGAGTTCTTGAGACGAGGAGTTGGTCACCCATGACCGCCGCACTCTCGGCGCACGAGCTGATCGCCCGGCACCGGTCCACCCTCGACCAGGCGCTGGAAGCGATCCGCACGCGCGCGTACTGGTCCCCGCACCCCGAGCACCCCAAGGCCTACGGGGAGAACGGCAGCCTGGACGCGGCGGCGGGCAAGGCCGCCTTCGACGCCCTGCTCGGCTCCCGCCTCGACCTCGGCCAGCCCGGGACGGACGACTGGGTGGGCGGCGAGACCTCCCCGTACGGCGTCGACCTGGGCGTGACGTACCCGCACGCGGACCTCGACGTGCTGCTGCCCGCCATGAAGGCCGGGCAGCGGGCCTGGCGGGACGCGGGCGCGGAGCAGCGCGCGGTGGTCTGCCTGGAGATCCTCAAGCGCATCAGCGACCGGACGCACGAGTTCGCGCACGCCGTCATGCACACCTCCGGCCAGGCGTTCATGATGGCGTTCCAGGCGGGCGGACCGCACGCGCAGGACCGCGGCCTGGAAGCGGTGGCGTACGCGTACGTGGAGCAGGTGCGCACGCCCGACAACGCCGAGTGGACCAAGCCCCAGGGCAAGCGCGACCCGCTGGCCCTCACCAAGCAGTTCACGCCGGTCCCGCGCGGCATCGCCCTGATGATCGGCTGCAACACGTTCCCGACGTGGAACGGCTACCCGGGCCTGTTCGCCTCCCTCGCCACGGGCAACGCGGTCCTGGTCAAGCCCCACCCGCGCGCGGTGCTGCCGCTCGCCCTCACCGTGCAGGTGGCCCGCGAGGTGCTCGCCGAGACCGGCTTCGACCCGAACCTGGTCGCGCTGGCCGCCGAGCGCCCCGGCGAGGGCATCGCCAAGACGCTCGCGCTGCGCCCCGAGATCCGGATCATCGACTACACGGGCTCGACGGAGTTCGGCGACTGGCTGGAGGCCAACGCCCGCCAGGCGCAGGTCTACACGGAGAAGGCCGGCGTCAACACGGTCGTCGTGCACTCCACGTCGGACTACAAGGGCATGCTCTCCAACCTGGCCTTCTCGCTGTCCCTGTACAGCGGCCAGATGTGCACGACCCCGCAGAACCTGCTGATCCCGCGCGAGGGCATCACGACGGACCAGGGCCCCAAGTCCTACGACGAGGTCGTCGCCGATCTCGCGCGGGCCGTGGACGGGCTCCTGGGCGACGACGCCCGGGCGAACGCCCTGCTGGGCGCCATCGTCAACCCGGACGTGAAGGCCCGGCTGGAGGCCGCGGCGGGCCTGGGCGAGGTCGCCCTGGCGTCCCGCGAGATCACCAACCCGGACTTCCCCGGGGCGGTCGTGCGCTCGCCGGTCATCGTGAAGCTGGACGGGGCCAAGCCGGACGCCGAGGCCGCGTACATGAGCGAGTGCTTCGGGCCCGTGTCCTTCGCCGTCGCCGTCGACTCGGTCAGCGACGCGGTGGAGCTGCTGGGCCGGACCATCCGCGAGAAGGGCGCGATGACGGTCGGCGCGTACACCACCGACCCCGAGGTCGAGCAGGCCGTGCGGGAGGTCTGCCTGGAGGAGGCGGCGCAGCTGTCGCTGAACCTGACCGGCGGGGTGTACGTGAACCAGACGGCCGCGTTCTCCGACTTCCACGGTTCGGGCGGCAACCCGGCGGCCAGTGCGGCGCTGTGCGACGGGGCGTTCGTCGCGAACCGCTTCCGGGTGGTCGAGGTGCGGCGGGAGGCGTAGGAGGTCCCGGACCCTCAGGCGCCGCCGCAGCTCCAGTGGTAGAGGGTCATGGCCACGCTGGTCGCCAGGTTGTAGCTGCTGACCTGGGGGCGCATCGGCAGGGACAGCAGGTGGTCCGCCCGCGCGCGCAGCTCGGGTGACAGGCCGGTGCGCTCGGAGCCGAACGCGAGGACGGCGTCGTCCGGGAGCCTGACGCCCCGGATGTCGTCGCCCTCCGGGTCGAGGGCGAACAGCGGGCCGGGCGGCAGATCGGACACCTCAAGCCGCTCCACCGCCGTCGCGTAGTGCAGGCCCGCGCCGCCGCGCACGACCGCCGGGTGCCAGGGGTCGACCGTGCCCGTCGTCACCACGCCGGTCGCGCCGAAGCCCGCGGCCAGGCGGATCACCGCACCCGCGTTGCCGAGGTTGCGTGGATTGTCGAGCACCACCACGGGAGCCGTGCGGGGCGTGTGGGCCAGCCGCGCCAGGTGGGACGCGCGGGAGGGCCGTACCGCCAGGGCGGCCACGGCGGTCGGATGCGGGCGCGGCACCAGTGCCGCGTACGTCCCGTGCGGGACCTCCGTCAGCAGCCCGGCCAGGGTGTCCCGCACGTCCGGGGCCAGCTCGTCCGCCAGGGCGAGCGCGGCCGCCCGGTCGGCGGTGACCGCCACCGGCACCTCGGCGCCGAACCGCAGCGCGTGCTTGAGGGCGTGGAAGCCGTCGAGCAGGACGGTGGTCGCGGCGAGCCGGTGCCAGTCGGCGACGGGGTCGGTCATGCCCCGAAGCCTACGTGCGTGGCCTCGGCGCTCTCGTGGCCGCGCTGTCCGGGCACCCGTGGACGCTCGGCGCGGCGCAGGACCCGGTCCCGCGCGCGGGCCGCCCGGCCGCCCAGGCGGCGCAGGAACGACGTCGGCAGGAACACCGCGTCCACCGCGATCATCGCCAGCGAGAAGAACGGCAGGCCGAGGACGACGGCTATCGCGGCGTGCTCGACGATCATGACGGCCAGCAGGACGTTCTTCACCCGCCGGTTGAACAGCGTGAAGGGGAAGGCGACCTGGACGAGGACCGTCCCGTAGGTCACGAGCATCACGAGCGTGCCGCTGGCGGACAGCAGACCGGCCAGGGCGGGCCAGGGCGAGAAGGACTCCAGGTGGAGCGGGTAGTAGACAGCGGTGCCGTCCTGCCAGCGGGACCCCTGGATCTTGTACCAGCCGGCCGCCGCGTAGATCAGGCACGCCTCGGCCATGATCACGAGCAGGGCGCCGTTGTGCACGACGTTGGCGACGACGTCGAGCACGATCCGCGGCTCGCCCGAGCCGGCGCGGCGGCCGGCCAGCCACCACAGGGCCTGTGCCGCCCACACGGTCCACAACAGGGCCGGGATCAGCCAGTCGCCCTGCATCCGGCCGACCAGGGTCACCGCGAGCAGCACGCCCCCGAGGACGCCCCACAGGGCCGGTCCCGTCCGGTCGGTGACCCGCTCGCCGCGCCCGCGTGCCGCCCGGTCCCGCGCGGAACGCCGGGCGTCCAGCGACCACACCTGGGCACAGCGCGTGAACACCAGGTAGATCGACATCAGGTGCAGCACGTTGTCACCGCCGTCGCCCATGAAGACGCTGCGGTTCTGCAGCGACAGCACGCCGACCATGAACAGCACCGACATGGCGCGGGTGCGCCAGCCCAGCAGCAGCAGGGCGCTGGTGAGGATCGCCAGCGCGTAGACGATCTCGAACCAGACGCGGCCGTCGAACCACATCGCGACGGTGAAGGCACCGTTCGAGCCGATCAGCTGCTCGGCGAGGTCCCGGCTCCAGGGGCCGTCGGGGCCGTAGAGCTCCTGGCGGTGAGGGATCTCGCGGAGCAGGAACAGCAGCCAGGTGGCGCTGAAGCCGATGCGGACGACGGCGGTCTGGTGGGGGCCGAGGGCGGCCTCGGTGACCCGGGCGATGCCGCGCGAGACGGCCAGGGAGAAGCGGTTCACCGCACGCCTCCCAGGGCCTCGTCGCGCGGCACGTCCCACCAGGGCAGCTCACGATAGGAGGGCGTGGTGGAGACCTTCTCCCGGCTCCACTCGGGCGGGGGCACGTTGCTGGTGCGCGAGCGCACCTGCACCCGCTCCAGGACACCGCCGCCGCCCGTCGTGGCCCGCACCGCGTCGTTGCGGTCCAGGCGCAGCACCGCGATCCGGCGCAGATACGCCTCCGACAGCGCGCCGCGCAGGCCCACCGGGCGGTTCTGGCTGTCGTGGGTCGCGACGAAGAAGTCCCAGGCGCGGCGCAGCTCGTTCTGCTGGGTGTGGCTGGGCAGCGGGTTGCCGTCGATCGCCCGGCCGTCCTCGGCGGACAGGTCGTACCAGCCGCTGGTCACCGTCATGCCGTCCGCCCCGCGCACCGAGGCTCTGACCTGCACGGATATGTTCTGCTGCAGCGGGTTGGGGGCGAAGAGCTTCCAGTTCTGCTCGAACTCCGGATAGATCCACTCGTCCACGGCCTCGCCGTGCTCCTTGGTGACGGTGTTGGCCGGCGCCACGTGCAGGAACGTCATCCCGAGGTGCCCGCAGACCCCGACCGCGACGACCGCGAGGGCCAGCGCGACGACGATCCGGTACCGCAGGGACAACACGGCGATGCCGGCACGCGCCTCGGGCGGATTGGGGTTGGCGGGCGGCCCGGGATCGGCAGGTGACCGGGGGCCGGAGAGCGGCCGGCGAGCGGCGGGTGACCGGGGAGCGGCGGGTGCGCCGGGAACAAGCGGCTGGGACGTGACCGACGGATCCTCCTCGGCCGACGGACCCGATACGGCCGACGGACCCGATACGGCCGACGGATCCGCTGCGGCCTTCGATCCAGGCCCCGACGAAGCCGACCCTGCCGACGAACCCGGCTCGGCCGACGAACCCGGCTGGGCCGGCACGCCCGGGCCGTTCCGGGCGGTCGAGCCCTCGTCGTACGCGTCCATTCCGCCCCGTTCCACGATCCCGGTCCGTCGTTCCGTCCGCCCGGCCGCGAGGGCGTCGCACCGCACGCGCACC
>NZ_JAPSKN010000120.1 GCF_031181705.1 Streptomyces sp. | reverse complement strand
CTGCACGCCCTCGACCAGCAGCAGGCGGTCGAGCTGCTCCTCGACAAGATGAAGCAGACGAAGTCGAACGCCGAGTTCCTGATGCAGATCCAGAAGACGACGCCGACGCCGGGCAACGGCGACTGAGGCAGGCACTGCGCGAGAGGGCCGCTCCCGGTACGGGGGCGGCCCTTCGCGCTGTTCCGGGGCGGATAGGATCACGCTCTCTTCGAACTTGTGATCCCTAGGGGGGACATTCGTGGGTACATCCATGCCCGGGGGCGGCCGGCACAGACGCCGGATACGCATCGCACTGCCCGTCGCGGCGGCCGGTGTGGCCGCCGCCGTGGCCGCAGCGCTGCTGACGACGTCCGCCGGGGCCGCCACCCCGCTGCCGCAGCCCGCCGTCAAGCCCGCCGTGGCCGGCTCGCCGTCGCTCGCCGAGCTGGAGAAGCGCGTCGCCGGCGCCATGGCCGGTGACGACACGGCGGGCGGGACGAGCAAGGCCTCGCTCAGCGCGAGCACCGGCACCAGCGGCATCGACCCGAAGATCATCGGTGGCAGCCAGACCACCATCACCTCGGCGCCGTGGATGGCCCAGCTCCACTACTACGACGACCGGGGCACCTCCAGCACCGGCGACGACATCGGCTTCTTCTGCGGCGGCGCCGTCGTCGCGCCGACGAAGATCCTCACCGCCGCCCACTGCGTCAAGGGCTACGACTGGCACGGCAACGGCGCCATCGTCACCGGCACCGCCCAGCTGCCCTCGCAGGACGGCACCGACCTGCACGGCGGCACCGTCACCGGCGTCTGGCGGCAGTGGAACCACCCGTCGTACAGCGCGAGCACCATCGACAACGACATCGCGGTCCTCACCCTGCCCGTCCCGGTCAAGGCGACGCCGATCCGCATGACCACGTCCGGCGACACCACCTCGTACGCGGCCGGCACCAGCGCCAAGGTCTACGGCTGGGGCCGCACCAGCTCCACCAGCGAGGCCATCTCCGAGACGCTGAAGACGGCCACACTGCCCATCCAGTCCGACTCGACCTGCTCCGCCGCGTACGGCGCGGACTTCGTCAAGGGCCACATGGTCTGCGCGGGCAAGCCCGCCAGCGGCAGCGACACCGGCACCACCACCGCCTGCAACGGCGACTCCGGCGGTCCCCTGGTGGTCAACAACCGCATCGTCGGTGTCGTGTCCTGGGGCGTGACCGACTGCGTCGCCAAGGGCGCCTACAGCGTCTTCAGCAAGGTCAGCACCTACGTCGGCGCCACCTACCCGCGGCTCGACGACACCAACATCAACGGCGACCACCGGGCCGACGTGTGGGTGCGCAACGCCTCCACCAGGACCGGCTACTCCAAGAACTCCAACGGCACCTCCCTCGCCGCCCGCGAGTCCTGGGGTGACTGGAGCGGCGTCAACGTCGTCCTGCAGACCGACCTCGACCGCGACGGCTACCAGGACCTGGTCTACCGGGTCAGCACCACGGGCGACGTCTACTGGACCCACTACGTGATCTCCAGCGGCACCTGGTCCACCAAGCAGATCGCCGACAACTGGAAGACCCGCACCCGCATCATCACCCCCGGTGACGTCACCGGCGACTACCTGCCCGACCTGCTCTCGGTCGACTCCGCGGGCGTGATGTGGACCTACCCGGGCAAGGGCAACGGCACCTTCGCCCCGCGCGTGAAGGTCGGCTCCGGCTGGAACCAGTACAACTCCGTCCGCGGCAAGGGCGACTTCACCGGCGACGGCAAGACCGACCTGATCGCCCGCAGCAAGACCGGCGGCACGATCTACCTGTACAAGGGCACCGGCAAGTCCGGCACCGGGGCGTTCTCCGCCCGGGTCAAGGTGCGCACCTGGAGCAGCACCACGTACAACGCCTTCGACGCGGTCGGTGACGTCACCGGCGACGGCAGGGCCGACTTCCTGGCCCGCACCCCTGGCGGCACGCTCTACCTGTACGCCGGCACCGGCAAGGCGACCAGCGAGATCTTCGCCACAAGGAAGTCCGTCGCCACCGACTTCAAGCAGTACGACATCTTCGGCTGAAACACCAGGTGAGCCGGTTCCCTCCGGCACCACCCGCCACACACTGTGCCCACCGCCCCACGCGGTGGGCACAGTCCGTTGTGCAACCCTTTCCCGAGTTTCCCCGTCTGACCAGGCGGAGCGACGATGGTGCGAGGAAGGGTTCCGACCGGCCCACGCCTGGCGCTGACCGCAGGGGGTAACCGACCGTAGACGAGCTGAGGAGCACATGTCTGCCGAGAGCACGCCGGATCCGGGCATACCGGGCGAGACCGGCACCAAGGAGCCGCGTCACCGCGGCAAGGGCCGCCGCCGCGCCCCCCGCAAGCGCCACAAGGGCCTGATCATCACGGCGTGGACCGCCGCGGGCATCGTCGTCCTGGGCGGCGCGGGCCTGGGCTACGTGTACTTCGAGCTCAACGGCAACCTCAAAAGCGTCGACATCGACCAGGCCCTCGGCACCGACCGGCCCAAGGCGGCCGACAACGGCTCGGAGAACATCCTGGTCCTCGGTTCGGACACCCGCTCCGGCAGCAACAGGAAGCTGGGCGGCGGCACCGACGACGGCAGCGCCCGCTCCGACACGGCGATGATCGTGCACCTCTACAAGGGCCACAAGAAGGCCAGTGTGGTCTCCATCCCGCGCGACACCCTCATCGACCGGCCCGCCTGCACGGACACCCGGGGCAACGAGCACCCCGCCGCGCGGAACGCGATGTTCAACTCCGCGTACTCCACCGGCGGCGCCGCCTGCGCCGTGAAGACCGTCGAGTCCCTCACCGACCTGCGCATGGACCACTACCTGGAGGTCGACTTCGCCGGCTTCCAGAGGCTCATCGACGACCTCGGCGGCGTCGAGATCACCACGACCGAGAGCATCGACGACCCCGACAGCCACCTGAAGCTGAAGGCCGGCACGCACAGACTCGACGGCGAGCAGGCCCTCGGCCTGGTCCGCACCCGGCACGGCGTCGGAGACGGCTCCGACCTCGGCCGTATCCAGCTGCAGCAGGCCTTCATCAAGGCGCTGGTCAACCAGGTCAAGGACGTCGGCGTCTTCACCAACCCGAAGAAGCTGCTCGACCTCGCGGAGACCGCGACCAAGACGGTGACGACCGACTCCGACCTCGGCTCGGTCAACAAGCTCGCCTCCTTCGCGAGCGGCCTGCAGGGCATCAGCCCCGCCAACATGCACATGGTCACGATGCCGGTCGTCTACGACCCGGCCGACCCCAACCGCGTCCTGCTCCAGGAGAAGAAGGCCGACCAGATCTGGCAGGCCCTGGCGAACGACGAGCCGATCCCGAAGAGCGCCACGAAGGACACGGCGACCGGCGAGGCCAAGGGCGTCGTGAACGCCCCCTGAGGGACACGTCCCCGGGGGCGCGCGGGAACTGCGCGAGCAACCCCCACCGGCCCGCGGGGAATAGATCACCGCAACCCCCGGTTTTGGGGGATGGCCCCAGTCCTGGCAGACTGGTACGTCGGCTCCGGTTCACGCCCCCGCATCCCGCGGCGGCGACCCGGCGCCCTCCCGAAACCTAGGAGACACCTTGAAGCGCGACATCCACCCCGAGTACGTCGAGACGCAGGTCAGCTGCACCTGCGGCGCGTCGTTCACCACGCGCAGCACCATCGAGTCCGGCACCATCCGGGCCGACGTGTGCTCCGAGTGCCACCCGTTCTACACGGGCAAGCAGAAGATCCTCGACACCGGTGGCCGTGTGGCCCGCTTCGAGGCCCGCTTCGGCAAGGCCGCCGGCTCCAAGAAGTAGCGAGCCCCATTTCGCCGGTCCTCGGCAGTGTCCCCACCCAGGGGCGCGCCGGGACCGGCGTTTTTGGTCGCCCGCCCTTCACCCCCCGTCCGTACACAGGAGCCCCAAGATGTTCGAGGCCGTCGAGGAACTCGTCGCCGAGCACGCCGATTTGGAGAAGAAGCTCGCCGACCCGTCGGTCCACTCCGACCAGGCCAACGCGCGCAAGCTGAACAAGCGGTACGCCGAGCTCACCCCGATCGTCGCGACGTACCGCTCCTGGAAGCAGACGGGCGACGACATCGAGACCGCGCGTGAGTTCGCCGCCGACGATCCCGATTTCGTGGCCGAGGTCAAGGAGCTGGAGAAGCAGCAGGGAGAGCTGACGGAGAAGCTGCGCCTCCTCCTCGTCCCGCGCGACCCCAGCGACGACAAGGACGTCATCCTGGAGATCAAGGCGGGAGCCGGCGGCGACGAGTCGGCCCTGTTCGCCGGTGACCTGCTGCGCATGTACCTGCGCTACGCCGAGCGCGTCGGCTGGAAGACCGAGATCATCGACGCCACGGAGTCCGAGCTGGGCGGCTACAAGGACGTCCAGGTCGCCGTGAAGACCAAGGGCGGCCAGGGCGCCACCGAGCCCGGACAGGGCGTGTGGGCCCGGCTGAAGTACGAGGGCGGCGTGCACCGCGTGCAGCGCGTGCCCGCGACCGAGTCCCAGGGCCGCATCCACACCTCCGCGGCCGGTGTGCTCGTCACGCCCGAGGCGGAGGAGGTCGACGTCGAGATCAACCCCAACGACCTGCGCATCGACGTCTACCGTTCCTCCGGGCCCGGCGGGCAGTCCGTCAACACCACCGACTCCGCCGTGCGCATCACGCACATCCCGACCGGAGTCGTCGCCTCCTGCCAGAACGAGAAGAGCCAGCTGCAGAACAAGGAGCAGGCACTGCGTATCCTGCGCTCCAGGCTGCTCGCCATGGCGCAGGAGGAGGCGGAGAGGAACGCCGCCGACGCCCGCCGCAGCCAGGTCCGCACCGTCGACCGCTCCGAGAAGATCCGCACGTACAACTTCCCGGAGAACCGCATCTCGGACCACCGCGTCGGCTTCAAGGCGTACAACCTGGACCAGGTCCTGGACGGCGACCTCGACGCGGTGATCCAGGCCTGCGTCGACGCGGACTCGGCGGCGAAGCTGGCGGCTGCGTAGGGGGTGTGTCTCATGGGTCGGGCCGGAGGAGAGGTGCGGTACCTGGTTAGCTGAGTCGAGCGGGGTCTGGTGCGTGCAGCTGCAAGGCGGAGGAGTGCGTCGGCGCGGAGCGTCGGCAACCGACGACAACGCGGCAGATGTGCGTGCCAGACCCCGCGACCCCGGCTCGACCCATGAGACACCCCCTGAGGCACGAACGAGCACACTCGGAGGACTTGCGTGAACCTGCTGCTCGCGGAGGTGGCCCAGGCCACCCAGCGGCTCGCCGACGCCGGCGTGCCCTCGCCGCGTACCGACGCGGAGGAGCTCGCCGCGTTCGTGCACGGCGTCAAGCGCGGCGAGCTGCACACCGTCAAGGACTCCGACTTCGACGCCCGGTACTGGGAGGTCATCGCCCGCCGCGAGGCCCGCGAGCCGCTCCAGCACATCACCGGGCGCGCCTACTTCCGGTACCTGGAACTCCAGGTCGGCCCCGGGGTGTTCGTGCCGCGGCCCGAGACCGAGTCCGTGGTGGGCTGGGCCATAGACGCCGTCCGGGCCATGGACGTCGTCGAGCCGTGCATCGTCGACCTGTGCACCGGCTCCGGCGCCATCGCGCTCGCCCTCGCGCAGGAGGTCCCGCGCTCGCGCGTGCACGCCGTGGAGCTGTCCGAGGACGCCCTGAAGTGGACCCGCAAGAACGTGGAGGGGTCCAGGGTCGAGCTGCGCCAGGGCGACGCCCTGACGGCCTTCCCGGACCTCGACGGCCAGGTCGACCTGGTCATCTCCAACCCGCCGTACATCCCGCTCACGGAGTGGGAGTACGTCGCTCCCGAGGCGCGGGACTACGACCCCGGCCTGGCCCTCTTCTCCGGCGAGGACGGCCTGGACCTCATCCGCGGCCTGGAGCGGACCGCGCACCGGCTGCTGCGCCCCGGCGGCGTGGTGGTCGTGGAGCACGCCGACACCCAGGGCGGCCAGGTGCCGTGGATCTTCGCCGAGGACCGCGGCTGGACCGACGCGGCCGACCACCCGGACCTGAACAACCGCCCGCGCTTCGCCACGGCCCGCAAGGCACTGCCGTGAGCACCCAGGACATCCCGCGGTCCGCACGGACGTCGAGTACGTCGAGTACGTCGAGTACGTCGAGTACGTCGCGGACTTCATCCCAGCAGCACGTGTACGAGGAGGCCAGCTAAAGATGGCACGGCGATACGACACCAACGACGCGACCGACCGAGTGACCGGTCTGCGTGAGGCAGCGTCCGCCGTCCGCCGTGGCGAACTCGTGGTGCTGCCGACGGACACGGTGTACGGCATCGGCGCCGACGCGTTCTCCTCGGAGGCGGTCTCCGACCTGCTGCAGGCCAAGGGCCGGGGCCGCAACATGCCCACCCCCGTCCTCATCGGCTCCCCGAACACGCTGCACGGGCTCGTCACGGACTTCTCCGAGCTGGCCTGGGAGCTCGTCGACGCCTTCTGGCCGGGCGCGCTGACCCTGGTCGCCAGGCACCAGCCGTCCCTGCAGTGGGACCTGGGGGACACCCGGGGCACCGTCGCCGTGCGGATGCCGCTGCACCCCGTCGCCATCGAGCTGCTCACCGAGGTCGGCCCCATGGCCGTGTCCTCCGCCAACCTCACCGGCCACCCGGCGCCGGAGAACTGCGACGCGGCGCAGGGGATGCTCGGCGACTCCGTCTCCGTCTACCTCGACGGCGGCCCCACCCCCGGCAACGTGCCCTCGTCGATCGTGGACGTGACCCGTGAGGTGCCGCTGCTGCTGCGCGCCGGCGCGCTCTCGGCGGACGAGCTGAGGAAGGTCGTACCCGACCTCGAGGTGGCGAATTGACGGCCCCTGAGGGGCGTGGCATAGGCAACGGGGAGAGCGCGGCGGAGATCACGACGACCTTCGTGGGACTTCCGCGCGACAGCTTCCGCATCCTCCACGTCAGCACCGGCAACGTGTGCCGCTCGCCCATCACCGAGCGGCTGACCCGCCATTTCGTGCAGGAGCGGCTGGGCATCCTGGGCGGCGGTCTCATCGTGGAGAGCGCGGGCACCTGGGGCCACGAGGGCGCGCCCATGGAGGCACACGCGGAGACGGTCCTGGCCGACTTCGGCGCGGACGCCTCCGGCTTCACCGGGCGCGAACTCCTCGACGAGCACGTGATCCGCGCCGACCTGGTGCTGACCGCCACCCGGGACCACCGGGCCCAGGTCATCTCCATGGGCCACTCGGCGGGTTTGCGGACCTTCACGCTCAAGGAATTCACCCGCCTGGTCAAGGCCATCGACCCGACGACCCTGCCGCCCCTGGAGGAGGGCGTGGTCGTCCGCGCGCGTGCCCTGGTCCGTGCCGCGGCGGCTCTGCGCGGGTGGCTGCTCGCCCCGAACGCCGAGGCGGACGAGGTCTACGACCCGTACGGGGCGCCCCTGACGTTCTTCCGGTCCATCGGGGACGAGATACACCAGGCGCTCGACCCGGTCGTCACGGCGCTCACCGGCGTCCCCGCACGGACGTAACGACCGAGCGCCCCCAGGGCCCCGGGCCTACATTGGTCGTACGTCACCGTCGACGCCCGGAGCCCACCATGACGGTCACCCCTGCCATCGAGGCCGACGTCCTGCGCCGTCAGGACCCCGAGCTCGCCGACGTCCTGCTCGGCGAGCGGGAGCGGCAGGCGACGACCCTGCAGCTGATCGCGGCCGAGAACTTCTGCTCCCCGGCCGTGCTGGCCGCCCTCGGGTCCCCGCTCGCCAACAAGTACGCCGAGGGCTATCCGGGGGCGCGGCACCACGGCGGCTGCGAGATCGTGGACGTCGCCGAGCGCCTCGCCGTCGACCGCGCCAAGGCCCTGTTCGGCGCCGACCACGCCAACGTCCAGTCCCACTCGGGTTCTTCGGCGGTGCTGGCCGCCTACGCGGCCCTGCTGCGCCCCGGGGACACCGTCCTCGCCCTGGGCCTGCCGCACGGCGGTCATCTCACCCACGGCTCCCCGGCGAACTTCTCCGGCCGCTGGTTCGACTTCGTCGGCTACGGCGTGGAGGCCGAGTCCGGGCTCGTCGACCACGAGCAGGTGCGCACCCTGGCCCGCACGCACCGGCCCAAGGCGATCGTGTGCGGTTCGATCGCCTACCCCCGCCACTTCGACTACGCCTTCTTCCGCGAGGTCGCCGACGAGGTGGGCGCCTACCTCGTCGCGGACGCCGCGCACCCGATGGGTCTGGTGGCCGGGGGAGCGGCGCCCAGCCCGGTGCCGTACGCGGACATCGTCTGCGCGACCACCCACAAGGTGCTGCGGGGCCCGCGCGGCGGTCTGATCCTGTGCCGGGCGGAACTGGCCGAGCGGGTCGACCGGGCCGTTTTCCCCTTCACACAGGGCGGCGCCCAGATGCACACCATCGCCGCCAAGGCCGTCGCGTTCGGCGAGGCGGCAACACCGGCGTTCGCCGCGTACGCCCATCAGGTGGTGGCGAATGCGCGGGTCCTCGCGGCCCGGCTCGCCGCCGAGGGACTGGCCGTCACCACCGGCGGCACGGACACCCACCTGATCACCGCCGACCCGGCCCCGCTCGGCGTCGACGGACGCACCGCCCGGGGCCGTCTCGCCGCCGCCGGCCTGGTCCTGGACTGCTGCGCCCTGCCGCACGGCGACGCCCGGGGCCTGCGCCTCGGGACGGCCGCGATCACCACGCAGGGCATGGGCGCGGCGGAGGCGGCCCGGATCGCCAAGCTGCTCGCGGGAGTGCTGCGGGGTGTGACGGATCCCGCGAGAGCCCGTGAAGAAGTGCGGGAGCTGGCCGGTGCATTTCCGCCCTATCCCCGCTGACTCGGGATAAGCGCACCAGGTGCGCGGCCACTCGTGCAACCATCGTCGCTACCCGGAAGTCCCCACCCATATGCGCGCATCGCTAGGGTGTGGAGCTGAGATGGCCAGCGAGACCTGTGGGGAAGCCCGTGCGTGAATACCTGCTGACGCTCTGCATCACGGCCGCGGTGACGTATCTGCTGACAGGGCCGGTACGGAAGTTCGCGATCGTGGCCGGGGCGATGCCGGAGATCCGGGCACGTGACGTGCACCGGGAACCCACTCCGCGGCTCGGCGGTATCGCGATGTTCTTCGGCCTGTGCGCGGGCCTGCTGGTCGCCGACCACCTGACCAACCTCAACCAGGTCTTCGAGACGTCGAACGAACCGCGGGCGCTGCTGTCCGGGGCCGCGCTGATCTGGCTGATCGGCGTGCTGGACGACAAGTTCGAGATCGACGCCCTGATCAAGCTGGGCGGCCAGATGATCGCCGCGGGCGTGATGGTCGTGCAGGGTCTGACGATCCTGTGGCTGCCGATCCCGGGCGTCGGCTCGGTGGCGCTCACCCAGTGGCAGGGCACCCTGCTGACGGTCGCGCTGGTCGTCATCACCATCAACGCGGTCAACTTCGTCGACGGCCTGGACGGCCTCGCGGCCGGCATGGTCTGCATCGCGGCCACCGCGTTCTTCCTGTACGCCTACCGCATCTGGTACTCGTACGGCGTCGAGGCCGCCGCCCCGGCCACGCTGTTCTCGGCGATCCTGATGGGCATGTGCCTGGGCTTCCTGCCGCACAACATGCACCCGGCGCGGATCTTCATGGGCGACTCGGGCTCGATGCTGATCGGCCTGGTGCTGGCCGCCGGGGCGATCTCCGTCACGGGCCAGGTCGACCCGGACGCGCTCAACCTGTACGTCGGGTCGGAGAAGGAGGCCGTGCACCAGACGGTCCCGGTCTACATCCCGCTGCTGCTGCCGCTGACGATCATCGCGGTGCCGGCCGCCGACCTGATCCTGGCGATCGTGCGCCGCACCTGGCGCGGCCAGTCCCCGTTCGCCGCCGACCGCGGGCACCTGCACCACCGGCTGCTGGAGATCGGCCACTCGCACAGCCGCGCGGTGCTGATCATGTACTTCTGGTCCGCGCTCATCGCCTTCGGCGCGCTCGCCTACTCGGTCAACTCGGCGTCCATGTGGATCGTGCTCGGCGTGGTGTTCCTCAGCGCGATCGGCCTGGTGCTGCTCCTGCTGCCGCGGTTCACGCCGCGCACGCCGCGCTGGATGGAGCGGTTCGTGCCGCCGCGCTACCGGCGCCGCGGAGCGGTCACCGCCCTCGCGCCGGAGGCCTCGACGCCGGCGTCAGCGGCGGACCAGCCGGTCCCGGCCGGACCCGGGAGCCGCGCCCCCGTGGCGTCCGGCGTCGCGGGGGTCAACGGTGCGACCGCCATCGGCGCCCGCTCACGCCTGGCCGACCGGCGCAAGGCGGGGTCAAGGTAAGAATCTGACTAGAGCATTGCCAAGTCGTGGGATGGTGATGGGGGTGCGAAGCGCCCTAATACCAGACAACTCGGCAAGGTTCTCGCTCAGACGCGCAGGTTCACTCTCATGTGTGACGGTGCGCACACCTTCAGGTAAAGACTGCATCAAATAGTTTGTGATACGGTTCACGAGAACCCCCGGATAGAGCCGCAGGACCGCAGTGCGACGGTCCAGCGGCGTGAGGTCTCCACTCAGCCCGGGACTACGCTCGTCCATGACGACACCCCTGCCCCCTGCGAAAGCGGAGTTGCCGCCATGCCGTCCAATGACGCCCGGATTCTGGCCCAGGCCGCCGTGCCCACGGCTGCCGTCGGTGCTGTAGCCGCCGTCGTCAGTGGCCTGGTGGCCGGTGGCAAGGGGGTGATCGGCGCGGTCGTCGCGACGCTCGTGGTGATCCTGTTCATGGGGATCGGTCTCTACGTCCTGCAGCGCACCGCCAAATCGCTTCCGCACCTCTTCCAGGCGATGGGTCTGATGCTCTACGCGGCGCAGATCCTGCTGCTGTTCGTCTTCATGGCCGCGTTCAAGAACACCACGCTGTTCCATCCCAAGGCCTTCGCCCTCACGCTCGTCGCCGGCACTCTCGCGTGGATCGCCGCACAGGCGCGTGCCCATATGAAGGCCAAGATCCTTTACGTCGAGCCCGATTCGACGACGGGCGGGAAGCCCGAAAAATCGGGGCACTCGTCGTGAGGGATAGGGCCGGGATAAAGAGGCATGAGATCTCCTGCTATCGTCCGGTGCCAACTGCGGCATCGCGGGCGCGGGCATCCGAGCTGACGCCTGCTCCATCGCGAGGCGAGATGCCCCCCAGCCGCCCCCACATCCGTAACACCAGTCCCGTGCCGAACCGCGGCCCTGCGCCGCGCCGACACAACGAGGTTGCCGTACCCATGCGTCACGCCGAAGGAGCCCGCGGTGAGTGCTGACCAGACCCAGCTCGCCTTTGACTGGAGCTGTCGGATCATGTCCGACAACGGGTGTGGTTTTCCGGCTCCGGGCCTGCACTCGTTCCTCTTCAAGCCGATTGGCACGGTCGGGGGGTACGAGTTCAACAAGGTGATGCTGCTCGCCATCATCACCACCATCCTTGTCATCGGCTTCTTCTGGGCGGCCTTCGGCAAGGCCAAGGTGGTGCCGGGCAAGCTGCAGATGGTCGGTGAGGCCGGCTACGACTTCGTCCGCCGCGGCATCGTCTACGAGACCCTCGGCAAGAAGGAGGGCGAGAAGTACGTCCCCCTGATGGTCTCGCTGTTCTTCTTCATCTGGATCATGAACATCTGGTCCGTGATCCCGCTGGCGCAGTTCCCGGTGTCCTCGATCATCGCCTACCCGGCCGTCCTGGCCGCGGTGGTGTACGTGACGTGGGTCGGGCTGACCTTCAAGCGGCACGGCTTCGTCGGGTTCTTCAAGAACGTCACCGGCTACGACAAGTCGCTCGGCCCGGTGCTGCCGCTCGTGATGCTCATCGAGTTCTTCTCGAACCTGCTCGTCCGACCGTTCACGCACGCGGTGCGACTCTTCGCCAACATGTTCGCCGGCCACCTGATGCTGGTCATGTTCACCGTCGCGTCCTGGTACCTGCTGAACAGCTGGATGATCCCGGCGGCCGGTGTCTCCTTCGTCATGGCCACGGTCATGATCGTCTTCGAACTTTTCGTGCAGGCCGTCCAGGCGTACGTTTTCGTACTCCTCGCCTGCACGTACGTCCAGGGCGCTCTCGCCGAGCATCACTGAGCCCCGACCACTCTCAGCCCCCAGAACGTCCGGTGGCCAACCCCCATCGGTCCTGAAAGAGAAGGAAGATTCAGCATGGCTGCCCTTGAGACCCTCGCCGCCGTCGAAGGCAACCTCGGCTCCATCGGCTACGGCCTTGCCGCCATCGGCCCCGGCGTCGGCGTCGGCATCATCTTCGGCAACGGTACCCAGGCCCTGGCCCGCCAGCCCGAGGCGGCCGGTCTGATCCGTGCCAACCAGATCCTCGGTTTCGCGTTCTGTGAGGCGCTCGCCCTCATCGGCATCGTCATGCCGTTCGTCTACTAAAGACGACCGGACGATCGAAACCTTTCAACGGAAGGCACTGATGTGATCGCCAACCTGGTGCAGCTGGCGGCCGAGGAGAAGCAGAACCCGCTGATCCCTCCGGGCCCCGAGCTGCTCGTCGGCACCATCGCCTTCGCCATCGTGTTCTTCTTCTTCTGGAAGAAGCTGCTTCCGAACATCAACAAGGTTCTGGAGGAGCGCCGCGCGGCGATCGAAGGCGGTATCGAAGAGGCCGAGACCATGAAGGTCGAGGCCCAGAGCGTCCTTGAGCAGTACAAGGCACAGCTCGCCGAGGCCCGGCACGAGGCCGCGCGCCTGCGCCAGGAGGCGCAGGAGCAGGGTGCCGCCCTCATCGCCGAGATGCGGGCCGAGGGCCAGCGGCAGCGCGAGGAGATCGTCGCCGCCGGTCACGCCCAGATCGAGGCCGACCGCAAGGCCGCCGCGTCCGCGCTGCGCCAGGACGTGGGCAAGCTCGCCACCGACCTGGCCGGCAAGCTCGTCGGTGAGTCCCTCGAGGACCACGCCCGCCAGAGCCGCGTGATCGACCGGTTCCTCGACGAGCTCGAGGAGAAGGCCGAGGCCGGCCGATGAACGGAGCGAGCCGCGAGGCCCTGGCAGCCGCACGAGAGCGTCTCGACGCGCTGACGGACTCCACGTCCGTCGACGCAGGGGAGCTCGCCGCCGAGCTGGCCGCCGTCACCGCGCTGCTCGACCGCGAGGTGTCGCTGCGTCGGGTCCTCACCGACCCGGCGCAGGCCGGTGAGACCAAGGCCGGGCTGGCCCAGCGCCTGCTCGGCACGCAGGTCAGCGGCCCCGCCGCCGACCTGGTCGCGGGCATGGTGCGTTCCCGCTGGTCGCGTTCGCGCGATCTGGTGGACGCGCTGGAGCAGCTGGCCGACACCGCGGACCTCACCGCCGCGCAGCAGGCCGGCAAGCTCGACGACGTCGAGGACGAGCTGTTCCGGTTCGGCCGGATCGTCTCCGGCAGCACCGAGCTGCGCGCCGCGCTGACCGACCGCAAGGCCACCACCTCCGCCAAGGGCGAGCTGCTGCGCAGCCTGCTGGGCGGCAAGGCCCAGTCGGCCACCGAGCGTCTGGTGACGCGCCTTGTGACCGCGCCGCGGGGACGTAGCCTGGAGTCGGGACTGGAGTCCCTGTCCAAGCTCGCGGCCGACCGGCGCAACCGCATGGTCGCCACCGTGACCTCGGCGGTGCCGCTGAGCGACCCGCAGAAGCAGCGCCTGGGCGCCGCCCTCGCGAAGCTCTACGGCCGCACGATGCACCTCAACCTGGACGTGGACCCCGAGGTCCTCGGCGGCATCCGGGTGCAGGTCGGCGACGAGGTCATCAACGGCTCCCTCGCGGACCGCATCGAGGACGCCAGCCGCCGGCTCGCCGGCTGAGCAGCAACTCAATAGGCACAACGTACTTACGACGGCCCTGGTTGGGCCGTGCAGAAGAATCCTGGGGGTCGCCCCCAGACCCCCAAAGAAACTTCGGGCCCAACAAGGAGAGCAGGGAACCCAGATGGCGGAGCTCACGATCCGGCCGGAGGAGATCCGGGACGCGCTGGAGAACTTCGTCCAGGCGTACAAGCCGGACGCGGCCTCGCGCGAGGAGGTCGGTACGGTCACCTTTGCCGGCGACGGCATCGCGAAGGTGGAGGGCCTGCCCTCGACCATGGCCAACGAACTGCTGAAGTTCGAGGACGGCACCCTCGGCCTCGCCCTCAACCTCGAGGAGCGCGAGATCGGTGCCATCGTCCTCGGCGAGTTCAGCGGCGTCGAGGAGGGACAGCCGGTCTCCCGCACCGGCGAGGTTCTCTCCGTCGCGGTGGGCGAGGGTTACCTCGGCCGCGTGGTGGACCCCCTCGGCAACCCGATCGACGGCCTCGGCGAGATCGAGACCGAAGACCGTCGCGCCCTGGAGCTGCAGGCCCCGGGCGTCATGGTCCGCAAGTCGGTGCACGAGCCGATGGAGACGGGCTACAAGGCCGTCGACGCGATGACCCCGATCGGCCGCGGCCAGCGCCAGCTGATCATCGGTGACCGCCAGACCGGCAAGACCGCCCTGGCCGTCGACACGATCATCAACCAGCGCGACAACTGGCGCACGGGCGACCCGAACAAGCAGGTCCGCTGCATCTACGTCGCCATCGGCCAGAAGGGCTCCACCATCGCCGGCGTGCGCGGCGCTCTGGAGGAGGCCGGCGCGCTGGAGTACACGACCATCGTCGCCGCCCCGGCGTCCGACCCGGCCGGCTTCAAGTACCTGGCGCCGTACACCGGTTCGGCCATCGGCCAGCACTGGATGTACCAGGGCAAGCACGTCCTGATCATCTTCGACGACCTGTCGAAGCAGGCCGACGCCTACCGCGCCGTGTCGCTGCTGCTGCGCCGCCCGCCGGGCCGTGAGGCCTACCCGGGTGACGTCTTCTACCTGCACTCCCGTCTGCTGGAGCGCTGCGCCAAGCTCTCCGACGAGATGGGCGCCGGTTCGATGACCGGTCTGCCGATCGTCGAGACCAAGGCCAACGACGTCTCGGCGTTCATCCCGACCAACGTCATCTCCATCACCGACGGCCAGTGCTTCCTGGAGTCGGACCTGTTCAACGCCGGTCAGCGCCCCGCGCTGAACGTCGGTATCTCCGTCTCCCGAGTCGGTGGTTCCGCGCAGCACAAGGCGATGAAGCAGGTCTCCGGCCGTCTGCGCGTGGACCTCGCCCAGTTCCGTGAGCTGGAGGCGTTCGCCGCCTTCGGTTCCGACCTGGACGCCGCGTCGAAGGCGCAGCTGGAGCGCGGTCAGCGCATGGTCGAGCTGCTGAAGCAGGACCAGTACCAGCCGATGGCCACCGAGGACCAGGTCGTCTCCGTCTGGGCCGGCACCACCGGCAAGATGGACGACGTGCCGGTCGCCGACATCCGCCGCTTCGAGAAGGAGCTGCTGGAGTACCTGCACCGCAAGGAGCAGGGCCTCATGACCTCCATCCGCGAGGGCGGCAAGATGTCCGACGACACCCTGCAGGCCGTCGCCGAGGCGATCGCGGACTTCAAGAAGCAGTTCGAGACGAGCGACGGCAAGCTGCTCGGCGAGGACGCCCCGGCCGCTGCCGCCAAGTGACGTAAGGAAGGGACCTGACTCATGGGAGCCCAGCTCCGGGTCTACAAGCGTCGCATCCGATCCGTCACCGCGACCAAGAAGATCACCAAGGCGATGGAGATGATCGCCGCCTCGCGCGTCGTCAAGGCGCAGCGCAAGGTGGCGGCCTCCACCCCGTACGCGACCGAGCTCACCCGGGCGGTCACGGCGGTCGCCACCGGTAGCAACACCAAGCACCCGCTGACGACGGAGGCGGAGAACCCGACCCGTGCCGCGGTCCTGCTCCTCACGAGCGACCGCGGCCTGGCCGGCGCCTTCAACTCCAACGCCATCAAGGCCGCGGAGAAGCTCACGGCGAAGCTGGAGGCCGAGGGCAAGGAGGTCGTCAGCTACATCGTCGGCCGCCGTGGTGTCGCCCACTACAACTTCCGCGAGCGCAAGGTCGCGGAGTCGTTCACGGGCTTCACCGACGACCCGTCGTACGCGGACGCCAAGAAGGTCGCGGCACCGCTGATCGAGGCCATCGAGACGGAGACGGCCGAGGGCGGCGTGGACGAGCTCCACATCGTCTACACCGAGTTCGTGTCGATGATGACGCAGACGGCGATCGAGGCGCGGCTGCTGCCGCTCAGCCTCGACGAGGTCGCCGAGGAGGCGAAGCCCGCCAAGGGCGAGATCCTCCCGCTGTTCGACTTCGAGCCCTCGGCGGAGGACGTCCTGGACGCCCTGCTGCCGCGCTACGTGGAGAGCCGCATCTACAACGCGCTGCTCCAGTCGGCCGCCTCCAAGCACGCCGCCACGCGGCGCGCGATGAAGTCGGCCACCGACAACGCCGGCGAGCTCATCGAGACGCTCACCCGGCTTGCCAACCAGGCCCGCCAGGCCGAAATCACCCAGGAAATCAGCGAGATCGTCGGTGGCGCCAGTGCCCTGGCCGACGCGACCGCGGGGAGTGACTGACAAATGACCACCACTGTTGAGCCGACCGCTCCTGCTGGCGTGGCCACTGGCCGCGTCGCGCGGGTCATCGGCCCGGTCGTCGACGTGGAGTTCCCCGTCGACGCGATGCCGGAGATCTACAACGCCCTTCACGTCGAGGTCGCCGACCCGGCGCTGGCGGGCCAGAAGAAGACGCTGACCCTGGAGGTCGCCCAGCACCTGGGTGACGGCCTGGTCCGCGCGATCTCGATGCAGCCCACCGACGGTCTGGTCCGCCAGGCCCCGGTGACCGACACCGGCGCGGGCATCTCCGTCCCCGTCGGCGACTTCACCAAGGGCAAGGTGTTCAACACCCTCGGTGAGGTGCTGAACAGCGACGAGGTCCACACGGGCGAGCGCTGGCCCATCCACCGCAAGGCCCCCGCGTTCGACCAGCTCGAGTCGAAGACCGAGATGTTCGAGACGGGCCTGAAGGTCGTCGACCTGCTCACCCCGTACGTCAAGGGCGGCAAGATCGGTCTGTTCGGTGGCGCCGGTGTCGGCAAGACCGTGCTGATCCAGGAAATGATCATGCGTGTCGCCAACCTCCACGAGGGCGTCTCCGTCTTCGCGGGCGTCGGTGAGCGCACCCGTGAGGGCAACGACCTCATCGCGGAGATGGAAGAGTCCGGCGTTCTGGACAAGACCGCCCTGGTCTTCGGCCAGATGGACGAGCCCCCGGGCACCCGTCTGCGCGTGGCCCTGGCCGGCCTGACGATGGCGGAGTACTTCCGTGACGTCCAGAAGCAGGACGTGCTGTTCTTCATCGACAACATCTTCCGCTTCACCCAGGCCGGTTCCGAGGTGTCGACCCTGCTCGGCCGTATGCCCTCCGCGGTGGGCTACCAGC
>NZ_JAPSKN010000246.1 GCF_031181705.1 Streptomyces sp. | reverse complement strand
CGGGCGGCCCTTCGCCGTCTCCGACTCGGTGCCGCGCAACACGGCGGCGGGGCCGGACGCGGGCCGCGGACCGGCCGGGCCGGATCCGGGCCGCCCCTTCGCGGGCTCGTCACCGGGCCCGTCGGAGCCCGTGCCGGTTCCCCCGTCCTGCGTGTCGGCCTCGATCGCCGCTCCCGGCCCCGACCGCGCGCCCGTCTCCTGCCGCCGACCGGGCCCGCCCGGCACGCGGGCGACCTCCGGCGACGACGTGTCCAGCGGCACGGACCAGGACCGTACGAGCCCCAACTGCACGGCCTGGCGCGGCAGTACGGCATCGAGCAGCCAGTCCGCGGCGACCCGCACGCGGTTGCCGGGCATGGCGGCGAGGTGGTAGCCCCGCGTCACCACACCCGCCGGTACGCCGGAGAGGGTCACGCCGAGCGGATTGGCGGCGGCCTTCACCCCGCCCAGGTCGACGACGAAGCCCAGGTCGCGGTGGCGGTACGGCTTGCGCATCCCGCCGAGGCCCAGCGACGAGGCGACGTTCTCGGCGGCGACCTTGCCCTGCCGCCAGGCGTGCTGCGCCGTCATCGGCGTGTAGGCGCCCGGCTTCTCCAGGTCGGGCACGGCGGCCACGTCACCGCACGAGAACACCTCCGGCCGCCCCGGCACCTGAAGGTGCGGGTCGACGAGCAGCCGCCCCTTCTCCATCGGCAGCCCGAGGGACTCGACCAGCGGGTCCGGCCGTACGCCCACGCACCACACCAGGGTCCGCGTGTCGACGCACTCGCCGTCGGTCAGCATCACCCCGTCGTGCGTGGCCTCCTTGACGGAGGTGCCCATCCGCACGTCCACGCCCCGCTGCCGCAGCACCCGGTCGGCCGTGGCCGACAGCTTCTCGTCCATTTCCGGCAGCACCCGCGGCGCCACGTCCAGCAGGATCCAGCGCGGCCGTATGCCCCGCCGCAGCGGGTGCCTGCGGACCTGCGCGTCGGTGAACATCTGCCCGTGCGCGGCGACCTCGGTGCCGGTGTATCCCGCCCCGACCACGACGAAGGTGCAGCGCGCGGCGCACGTGTCGGGGTCGTCGGCGGCGGCCGCGAGTTCCACCTGCCGGGTCACGTGGTCGCGCAGGTACAGCGCCTCGGGCAGTCCGCGGAAACCGTGCGCGTGCTCGGCGACACCGGGGATCGGCAGCAGCTTGTTGACGCTGCCCGCGGCGAGCACCAGCCGGTCGTAGGCGAGGGTGCCCGCGTCGCCCTCGGGGCCCGTGTAGTGCAGGGCGCGCTCGTCCAGGTCGATCCGGTCGGCCTCGCCCAGCACCAGCCGTACGTTCGGCAGCGTGTCGGACAGGGAGACCGTGACCCGGCGCGGCTCCAGAATGCCGGCGGCCACCTGGGGCAGCAGAGGCAGGTAGAGGAAGTAGTCGGTCGGGTTCAGCAGGGTGATGTGGGCCCGGCCCCGGGTGATCCGGGACAGGGCGCGGGCCGCGCGGTAACCGGCGAAGCCGGCACCGACGATCAGGATGCGGGGTCGACTCACGGCTGACTCGCCTCCGGCGCTGTTCGCGTACCTCGGGAGACTTCCGCGTCCCCCTGGCCAGGACACCCAAACGTCCGCCGGGGGCCGCCCGCCCGGATGCGCCGGTTTCCGGCCGCGCGCCCGGGTACCCGGTGCGGGATACGGACCGCCCACGTCGCGGAGGCACTCCCCCATGCCCGAGTACGGTTATTTCCTCTCGTGCGAGCAGTACGGACCCGCGGAGCTGATCGAGCAGGCGCGAATGGCCGAACAGGCCGGTTTCCAGGCGCTGTGGATCTCCGACCACTACCACCCGTGGAACGACGAGCAGGGCCAGAGCCCGTTCGTGTGGTCGGTGATCGGCGCGCTGTCCGAGGCGGTGTCCCTGCCGATCGAGACGGCGGTGACCTGCCCGACCGTGCGCATGCACCCGGCGGTGGTGGCGCAGGCCGCGGCGACCAGCGCCGTGATGACGAACAACCGCTTCCGGCTCGGCGTCGGCTCCGGCGAGGCCCTCAACGAGCACATCCTGGGCGACCACTGGCCGCCGGCGCACGTCCGCCTCGACATGCTGGAGGAGGCCATCCAGGTGATGCGCCGCCTGTTCACGGGCGAGGAGGTCAACCACCACGGCCCGCACTACACGGTCGAGAACGCCCGCCTGTACACGGTTCCGGACGAGCCGATCCCGATCGACATCTCCGGTTTCGGCCCGGCGGCCACGGCGCTCGCCTCCCGCGTCGGCGACGGCTACATCACGGTCATGCCCGACGAGGCGATGGTGGAGCAGTACCGCAAGGGCGGGGGCGGCGGCAAGCTGGTCAGCGGCGGCACCAAGGTCTGCTACGGCACCGACAAGGAGGAGGCCGTGCGCACCGTCCACCGGCTCTGGGCGAACGAGCAGTTGCCGGGTGAGCTGGGCCAGGTGCTGCCCTCGCCCAAGCACTTCGAGCAGGCGCAGCAGCTGGTCACCGAGGACATGGTGCGCGAGAACCGGGTGTGCGGCGACGACGTGGACGAGCACGTGGCGGAGCTGAAGCAGTTCGCCGACGCGGGCTTCGACCGGGTCTACGTCAACCAGATCGGCCCGGACATGCGCGGCTTCTTCGACTTCTACCGCACGAAGGTGCTGCCGCAGCTGCAGTGAGCGGAAAAACCGGAGGTGGAGCAGGACCGGGCCGCCTACAGTCGCCGGCATGTCTCTTCGAGTGCGTCTGCGTGCCGCCCTGCCGGAGGCGATCCGGTCCCGTGACAAGGCCGCGGTGAGTGCCCTGCGCGGGGCGCTGGCCGCGCTGGACAACGCGGAGGCGGTCCCGCTGGGCGAGGGCTCCGCGCAGGCGGGGGCCCTGGAGGCCTCGCCGGCCGGTGCCGGCGCCACCGAGGCGGCCCGGCGTGAACTGGGCGAGCGTGAGGTCCTCGACGTGGTGCGCGCGGAGGCCGACGAGAGGCTGGAGGCGGCGTCCCGGCTGACCGCACCCGCGCACGCCGCCCGAGCCGAACGACTCCGGGCGGAGGCGCAGGTGCTGCTGCGGTTCCTGGACGGGAGCGCAGGGCCCCAGCCGGCCCACCCCGCCGGCCCGCCCCGTCGCCGAGGTCACGGCGCTGCCGGAGGGTGACGGGCTCGTGCTCGTGGCGAACACCGCCTCGGGAACCGCCGAGCGTCACCGGGCGCTTCGGGCCGCCCTCCCTCTGACCGAGGTCGACGAGTGCGAAACGGCGGACGTGCCGCGCGGTTGGAGGAGGCGGCCGCGCGGGCCCGGGTCCTCGGGG
>NZ_JAPSKN010000119.1:12425-17337 GCF_031181705.1 Streptomyces sp. | reverse complement strand
GGTGTGGCGCGAGACGCTCGCAGCCGTCGCGCCGCCCCTGCTCGCCGTCCTAGCCGTCCTCGCCGTACTCGTCCTGCTCCTGCCGCTGGGCCGCCGTGCCGCGTCGGCATGGGGCCCGGCCCGCCTGACCCGCGCCACCGCCGCCCGCACAGCCGACCGAACCGCCACCCGTCCGGCCGAGCACCCAGCCGCCCGTCCGGCCGATCCCACGGCCGACCGTCCCGCCGAGCACACATCCCAGCCCAGGGCCGACCGTCCCGCCGAGCACACATCCCAACCCAGGGCCGGGCACACCACCGAGCCCACATCCCAGCACCGAGCCGAGCACACAGCAGACCGACGGCCCAGCGACTGACCAGACCGAGAGCCGACCGGCCGCACAGGGCCGCGAAGAGCCGAACCGCCAGGGGGGAACCACCGTGCGTCCGCCAGTAACGCCAAAGGAGAGATCCACGCCAGAACCCACACCGGCACGGGACGGCGCGAACACCCCCGGCACCCCCGGCACCCCCGGCAGCATCCCCGAGACCGCCAGCCAGTCCTCCAGTCCGTCGCTCTCGGAGTCGTCGAGCGCGGCACACCAGCCCGTGACGGACCTGGCCGACCTGAGCCCGGTCCGGCCGGGCCGCAGCGCGCTCGCCTGGCCCGGCCTTCCGCTGCTCGCCGCGCTCGCGCTGTGGGCGTACGCCGTCCGGCACACGGACGTCTCACGGCTCGACGACTACGGCCTGGTCACCGCGCTGCACCCGGCGTTCTGGGCCGGACTGGTGGTGCTCACGGCCGGTTTCTGGTTCACGGTCCGCGATCCTCGCCGCCCGGGCGGCTGGGCGGCGGCGTACGTCCTCGGACTGCTGGTCATGGAGCGGGCCACCCAGGCCGTGCTCTACCCGACCCCGCTCTACGCCTGGGCGTGGAAGCACGACGCGGTCATCGACCACCTGCTGACGGCCGGCGGTCTGCAGACGGCCGACCAGGTCGGCGACATGGCGGTGTACGACCAGTGGCCGGGCTTCTTCGCCGCCCAGGCCGCCCTGGTGCGGCTGCTGGGGGTGGAGTCGTCGGCGATGTTCATGGCCTGGTGGCCCCTGGCCTCCAGCCTGATGCTGCTGCTCCCGCTGCTGCTGATCTACCGCACCTTCACCGAGGACCGACGGCTGATCTGGACCGCGGTGTGGCTGTTCTACGTCGCCAACTGGGTCGGGCAGGACTACTTCTCGCCCCAGTCGGTGGCCTACGCGCTGCACGTCGGGGTCCTCGCCGTCGTCCTGCGCCGCTTCGGCCGGTCCGCCGGACGGCGTGGGCGGCCCCGGCAGGCGGTGTGGACGGTGGTGCTCACGCTCCTGATCACGGCGATCGTCATCTCCCACCAGCTCACCCCGGGCATGCTGGTCGTCTGCCTGGTCGCCCTGTGCCTGAGCCGCCGCTACCGCGACTGGATGCCCGCGGTCACGACCGTGGTGATCTTCCTGGCCTGGTGCCTGACGGCCGCGCTGCCTTTCCTGTCCGCCGCGATGCCCGACATGATCCGCTCCGTGGGCGACGTCGGCGCCAACGTCGAGACCGGCTACGGCGCCACCCCGACCGGCACCGGAGCCATCGCGACCTCCTGGGCGGCCCGGCTGCTGTCCGGCTCGGTCCTGCTGCTCGCGGCCGCCGGGGTGCTGCGCGAGCGGGTGCTGCGCCACCGGGCCCGGCCGCTGCTGCTGATCGCGGCGGCCCCGCTGCCGATGTTCGCGGCGAGCAGCTACGGCAGCGAGATGATCTTCCGGGTGCTGCTGTTCATGCTGCCGGGGGCCGCCTTCTTCGCCGCCGCGGCGATCCTGCCCCAGGTCCGCACGCTCGCCGCCGACGCCGCCGTGGGGGTGGCGGACGGCCGGCGGCCCGCCCCCGCCCCCGTCGGCCGCCCGCGGGCCGGCACCTGGGTGCCGCTGGCCGCGCTGCTCGGCGGCACGCTGGCGTTCGTGCCGGCCTACTCCGGCAAGGACCGGATCAACTACTTCCCGCCGCAGGAAGTCGCCCTCGTACGGCAGCTGTTCGACCAGGCGCCCGACGGCTCGCTCGTCGTGGCCGCCAACCGCAACTACCCGCTCGCCTACGACTCCTACGGGAGCGTCGGCCACTACTGGTTCCTGGACGACGCCCGCAGCCATGTCGACCGGATCGTGCGGGACCCGGCCGCCACCCTCGCCGCCGACATGGCCGGGGTGGAGCGGCCGGCCCGGGCCTACTTCCTGCTCACCCGGGGACAGCTGGCCAACTCCGAGATGAACGGGCAGCTCACCAGGGCGCAGCTGGACCGCGTACGGGACTCGGTGGCCGCCTCGCCGCGGTTCCGGCTCGTCGCGGAGAACGGCGCCGGATGGCTCTACGAACTGAGGCGGGCGGGGGGAGCGGAGCGATGACACCGCAGGAACTCGTGGTCCGGATGCTGCCGCCGTTCGGCGGGTGGCTGGCGCTCGCCGCGCTCGCCCTGCCCGGCGGATCGCCGCTGCGGGGCGCCGCGGTCGTGCTCTTCCTGGCGGCGGGCCCGGGCGCGGCCCTGGTCAGGGTCTGCGCCCCCGCGTTCGCGGCGCGCCCCGCGCAAGGGCCCGTCGAGCGCCGGGACCCCGACTTCGCCCGCCACTCCGACCTGCTGGAACGGTGGATGCTGACGCTGTTGCTGAGCATCGTCGCCGTGATGCTCGTGGCGACCGTGCTGATCGCCACGCACACCTTCAGCGCGCAGCGGGTGCTGCTGACGCTGACGCTGCTGACCACACTCGCCGCGTTCTGTCCGCCGCTGCGCGCCTCCCCGCCGGCGCGGACGACGCCGAGGACACCGAAGGGTTCCGCTCAGTGAGGTTCAACCGTCCCCACCGTCCCTTCCGCCGCGGGCACCACCCGACCGGGCAGCGCCGCAGGCCACCGCAGGAGGAGCGGCGGACCGCCGGCCCGCTGGCGTCGAGCCGGCGCCGTCTGCTGATCGGGTCGGCGACGGTCGTGAGCGCGGTCCTGGTCGCCGTCCTCGCCCTGCGGGACGCCGCCGGGCCGCAGGACCAGGGAGCAGCCGGTGCCGGGGCGGACTGCCGCCCCACGGAACTCCTGGAACCGCCCTGCGGCGCCTGGTTCGGCGCGTTCGTGCCGCACGAGCGGGACGATCTGCCGGAGAAGGTGCGCGCCTACGAGGAGCGCGTCGGCCGCCCGCTCGACATCGTGTACACGTACCACGACATGTCGCTGCCCGAGGGCACCCGCCGCGAGGGCCAGCTGCTTACGCCGGAGGAACAGCGCGTCGGCGAGGACCACCTGCTGCTGCTCTCCTGGGAGAGCAAGTGGTGGGGCGGTACGAAGAGGCAGCAGCCGACCTGGAAGCAGATCGCGGCCGGCGAGCTGGACGAGAAGGTCATCGACGTCCAGGCCCGGCGCATCAAGGACTACGGCAGGAAGGTGTTCCTCTCCTTCGACCTGGAGATGGACACCCGCACCCCGGCCAACGGCACGCCCGCCGAGTTCGTGCGGGCCTACCGGCACATCCACGACCGGTTCCGCGAGCTGGGCGTCGACAACGTGGTGTGGACGTGGATCACCACCGGGTACCTCGACCACGGCGACGTGATCAGGCAGATGTATCCCGGCGACGAGTACGTCGACTGGATCGGCTACAACCAGTACAACTACTACCGCTGCCACAACACCGGCTGGCTCACCTTCGCGCAGACGCAGGACGCCACGCACGAGTGGATCCGGAAGAACATCTCCGACGACAAGCCGCTGATGCTCTCCGAGTTCGGCACGGCGGCGGACTCGGCCCGCCCGCAGCGGCAGGCCGAGTGGTACGCGCAGGTGCCCGGAGTGCTGAAGGGCCTGGAGGGCGTGAAGGCGGCCCTCCAGTGGAACTACCGCGACCCCGGGCCGCACTGCGATCTCGCCCTGGCCAACGACGCGGCCTGGGACAGCCTGCGCGAGGCGGTCGCCGATCCGTATCTCAACCAGCCGCTGAAGTAGCAGGGGCGACCGCGTCAGCCGGCGAACTCGGGCCCGCGCACCCGCGCGCGGGCCCGCCGGTACCACCGCCAGGCGATCGTCTTCGGTCCGTCGCGGTACGGCGCGACCCGCGCACCCGCCCCGGCCAGCCAGCCCTCGACGTCGGCGACGGTGTGGCCGCGGCGGACGATGAGCCGGGCGATGCGGTACCGCTCGTCGTGGCCGGAGCTGAGGGCGTGACGGACGGCGGTCGCCGTCTCGTAGCCGGCCCGGACCGACATGGCGCGCACGCGCGGGCTGTTGTAGCCGTGCGGGTAGGCGAGATGCCGGACCTCGTGCCCGAGGGCGTCCTCCAGGACGGCCTTGGAGGTGCGCAGTTCGAAGGCCAGGTCCTTCGCGGACAGCGTGTCGAGCTGCGCGTGCGTCACCGTGTGACTGCCGATCTCCATGCCGGAACGTTCCAGCTCCGTCACGCCCGCCAGGGTCATCATCGGGGCGGGCGGCAGCAGACTGCGTCCGCCCGGGACGATGGCGCCGGTGGTGAGATAGGCGGTGGCGGGCAGCGCCCGCTCGGCCAGCGCCTCGGCGGTGGGGCCGGGCAGATCGGCGAACCCGTCGTCGAAGGTGAGCAGCACGGGCCGGGGCGGCAGGGGCGCCCGCCCGGCCAGGTGATCGGCGACCGCGCTGATCGTGACGGGCGTACGCCCACTGCGCACCACGGCGTCCAGATGCGCGGCGAACTGCGCGGGCGTGACCGTGAACTCGGCGATCCAGCCCGGCGGGTCGTCCATCACGGAGTGGTACAGGAAGACGGGAATGACCGTGGAGCCGGCCTCACCGGCCGCGCCCGCCGTGGAGCCGGTCTCACCGGCCGCGCCCGCAGTGGAGCCGGTCTCACCGGCCGCCGCCTCCGCGCGGGGCTCACCCCGGGTGAGCGGGAGGTGCTGGG
>NZ_JAPSKN010000119.1:0-12325 GCF_031181705.1 Streptomyces sp. | reverse complement strand
CCGGCCGCCTCCGCCGGGGCTCGGGTCACACCATCGTGGACACCATCATGGACCCCGCCCTCGCGGCCACGGCCGGTGTCCGGCGGGGCTATCGGCCCCTCACCGTCCCGCGTCCCCCGCTCCGCCCGGCCTCTGCCTTCCCCCCGGCCCTCGCCACGCGTACTCGCACTCGCCGGCGTCTTCATCCCGCCCCCCGCACACTCGCGCGCAGCGCCCGCCGCGCCTTCAGATAGCCGACCGGTCCGTACACCATCCCCCTGCGCTGCAGGCGCGACAGGTGCCGCGGCCAGGGATGGGTGCGTGCGTCGTGATCGCCCGGCATGCCGCCGGCGGTCCCCTCCGTCGCGCGGACCGCCGTCAGCGACCGGGCGTGTGCCAGGCCGCGCGGCAACCGCGCGAGGAACGCCGGCAGCAGCGCGGGCCGGTTCACCAGCACCGCGGTGAGATACGCCGTGAGGCCGGCGCCGTAGCCGTACGCCTGGGTCTCCAGGTCCCGCCAGGTCTCCCGGTGGTGGTGCCAGACCAGGGCGTACGGCGTGTAGCGCAGCCGGTATCCCTCGGCCAGGACCCGGACGAAGCCGTAGAGGTCGTCCCCGCCCCGGGCGGCCGTCCCCGCTCCGGTCGCCGGGTCGAAGCCGCCGACGCGGCGCAGTACCTCCGTACGGAACGCCATGTTCGCGCCCGAGCCGAACCGCCCCGCCGTGAACGGGAACAGCGGCTCGTCGACCGGCGGGTCCGCCGGGTCGTACGTCCTTGGAGTGAAGCCTTTCGCGAAGCCGCCGTGGCTCTCCAGGAGCACCTGGGCGGGTGTCGTCAGCCGCGCGGGCAGGATCAGCCCGGTGCCGCACCCCAGTGCGGCGTCGGCGGCGAAGGGCGCGGTCAGCTCGGCCAGCCAGCGCGGGTCGGCCACCACGTCGTCGTCCGTGAAGGCGACCACCTCGCCCCGCACGGCGGCCAGACCCGCGTTGTGCGCGACCGCGAGACCGGGCACCGGCTCGCACACGTACCGCACGCGCTCGGCGTACTTCCGCTCGACCAGCTCCCGCGTCTCGCGCGTCACGGGCGCGTTGTCGACCACGACGATCTCGAACCGCGGATGGTCCTGGGCCAGCAGCGAGTCCAGCGCCCGGGCCAGTTGCCCGGCCCGCTCACGGGTGGCCACGACGACACTGGCGTACGGCGGCTCCACCGGCCCGCCGGGGTCCGCCTCGGCGTACTCCGCCCGCGCCCGGGCCGCCAGCACGGCCCGCGGATCCGCCCCCTCCGGGACCTGCGCGAGCAGTGTGCCCACCGGGCGGCCACCCCATCTGACCAGGGCGAACACCTCCCCGTGGGTCACCGGCGGACTCCCCGGGCCGGGCCTGAGCACCGCCTCCTCGCCGTCCAGGTCCAGCTCGGCTACCTGGACGGCACCGATGGCCAGGAACCGCCGTATCTCCTCCTGCGCACGCGCCGAACGCGCCATGCGGCCTCCCCCCTCGTCGTCAGGTACGGCGCAGCCGGGCCGCGCCCCTCAGGGTCCGCGCGGCCAGCGCCGCGAGCCGCGGCCGGCCGCGGACGAAGCTGTGCGCGCGGCGCGCCGGCTCGCGGCTCAGCCAGTGCAGCGCCGCGCCCGCCCCAGGCCGGGTCACCGCGCCCTCGTACACGGGCAGTTCGCCCGTCTTCAGCGCGTCCTTGTACTCGGCCGCGCCCCGCCCCAGGTCGAGCGTGCCGATGCCCGCGGCCGCCGCCGCCTCGGCCATGCGCAGGTGCAGCACCAGACCGGGCGAGAACTTCGCGAACTCCGGCTCGTAGGCCGGGAACCAGCAGGCCAGCACCGACGCCGAGCGCAGCCCGAAGTGCGCGGCGACGGGCCGCCCGCCCGCGTACAGCACGGACAGCGTGCCGCTGCACTCCGGGGCCCGGGTGCGGGCCAGGTGCCCGACGAGCCGGGTGATCCACTCCTGCGCGAACCGGTCCCTGCGGCCTGTCCTGCGGTACTGCGCCGACTTCCACTCCATGAGCGTGCGCAGCGCGGCCGGTTCGCGTTCGTCGAACACGAACCGCACCTCGCCGGCCTGCCGGCCCAGCCGGCGCTCCTTGGCCAGGGTGGTCTTCAGGAACTTGGGCGACTGGGCGCGCAGCACCGACTCGTAGGTCTCGTAGCCCTTCTCCACGTCGACGACGTAGGTGGCGTGCTCCTCCGCCGCGTACCGGACGAACAGCCGTTGCTCCGCCTCCAGGTTGTCGAAGGCGAAGGACGACAGCGAACAGGCCCGCAGCAGTTCGCCCGTCTCCAGGTCCAGGCCGGACCGCAGGATCGCGCCCTGCGCGTCCGAGACCCCGAGCCCGATGGCGCGGCCCTGTCCCAACGGGCCCCGTTCATAGGGCAGGAAGCCGACCGGCTCCAGGCCCTCGTGGACCACCGCGACCCGGGCCCGCGGCCTCACCAGACCGACGGCCTCGGTGAACTCCGGTTCCATGAAAGGGTTGCGCGGTGCCTCCGAGGCGGCGCGCAGCGCGCGCCAGCGCTCCCTCTCCCCCTCGCCGAGCTCCCCGGGCCCGACCACGCGAATGCGCCCACCGCTCAACCTGACCCCCCGATCAAGTCCCCCTGGACACTTGGAAGGTACCGCTCGATGCGGCCTCTCCGGTAGGTAGCGGACCATGTTGTTGCCAACTGGTGCAGAGGCCTTCAACCGGGCAATCGGCGTGTGCCGCGCGATGAAACGAAGGGGCGCGTTGTCCGTATTCTCTGATCATGGCCGCACCCCTCGCATATTCACTCATCGCCACCGACCTGGACGGGACGCTGCTGCGCGGCGACGACACCCTGTCCGACCGGTCCCTCGCCGTGCTCGCGCGGGTGGCGGACGCCGGTGCCCAGCACCTCGTGGTGACGGGCCGCCCGGCGCCGAGAGTGCGGCCGCTCCTGGACGACCTGGGGTGCACGGGGCTCGCGGTGTGCGGGCAGGGCGCGCAGGTGTACGACGCCGGCGCGAACCGGCTGCTGTGGTCCGTCACGCTGGACCGGGAGCTGGCCGAGACGGCCATCGGGAAGATCGAGGCCGAGGTGGGGGAGGTGTACGCGGCGGTCGACCAGGACGGGGTCGACGGGCTCACGCTCATCGAGCCGGGGTACCTCATGCCGCACCCGACGCTGCCCGCGGTGCGGGTCGGCCGGCGCGACGAGCTGTGGGGCGAGCCGATCAGCAAGGTGCTGCTGCGCCACCCCTGCCTGTCGGACGACGAACTGGCGGCGACGGCCCGCTCGGTGGTGGGTTCACTGGCGACGGTGACGATGTCGGGGCCCGGCACGGTGGAGCTCCAGCCGTGCGGTGTCACCAAGGCGACGGGGCTGGCGCTGGCCGCCGAGCACCTGGGGCTGCGGCCCGCGGACACCATCGCCTTCGGTGACATGCCCAACGACATCCCGATGTTCGACTGGGCGGCGCACGGCGTCGCGATGGCCAACGGTCATCCCGAGCTCAAGGCCGTGGCCGACGAGATCACGCTGTCGAACGAGGACGACGGCATCGCCGTCGTCCTCGAACGACTGCTGGGCGGGACGGCTCAGTACGGACCGTTGACGTTGTCGATCGAGCCGTAGCGGTCGGCCGCGTAGTTGCAGGCCGCCGTGATGTTGGCGACCGGGTCGTACGGGTCGTAGGGGGTGCCGGGCACGTGGTAGGCGGCGAAGGTCGGGTCGATGACCTGGAGCAGGCCCTTGGACGGGGTGCCCTTGGCGGCGTTCGAGTCCCAGTTGTTGATCGCCTGCGGGTTGCCCGACGACTCACGCATGATGTTGCGGTAGATGCCGTCGTACGAGCCCGGGATGCCCTTCTGGGCCATGATGTCCAGCGCCTCGCGGATCCATCCGTCGAGGTTGTTGCCGTAGGTCTTCGCGGCGGCCGGGGTGGCCTGCGTGACGCCACCGGCCGGCTTGGCCGGGGTGGAGGACTGCGTCGCCTTCTTCGGGGCGACGGCCTTGGCGGTCTCCACCTTCAGCTTCAGACCCGGGCGGATCAGCTTCGGGTCGTCACCGACGGCGGCGCGGTTGTCCTGGTACAGCTGCTTCCAGCCGCCGGAGACGTCGTACTTCTCGGCGATGCGGTAGAGCGAGTCACCCTTGGCCACGGTGTACGTGAGCGACGTGGCGGGCTGGACCGCCTGCGGCGCGGTCTGCGCGGCCGGGGCGCTCTGGGGCTCCGCGGCGCTCGCCTGCGTCGCGCCGAGGAGCGGCAGGGTCAGTGCCGCTCCGCCGGTGCCGACGGCGACGACTCCACGGGTGATCGGGTTCCTTGCGGTGCGACGGTGCTTGCCTCGTCCGGGCATGGCGATATTCCTCTCCGGCGCCTGCGAGGTGAGCTGTCGGGTTCGGGCCGGGAGGTGCCCGGCCGCACACGACGTGCTGCTGTCGTGCGCGGCTTCACCCCGAGCCGTTCCGCTGTCGTGCGGACCGGCGACTTACCTGGGTCCCCCGCTCCTGCCCTGCGTGAGTGAGTCGGTGTGTGTGGGGAGTCCGGGCGGCGGCAGGATTCGGCGGTCCGCCGGACTGGGCCGGAACGTATGCGAGAGCACATGCCGGGAACAAGCACCGGAGTCACACAAAGCGCTGTTGACCTTGGTCAGGGCGGAATCGACCGCTTGATCCTTTGCGTGAGCCAAGCCTCAACTCGCTTTTGCCGAAAGGCGGAACCACTCGATGCCCCGGCGGTTCCGCAGAAGGGCCGAAGTGATTCAATTCACTGATCGCGACCTGTGGCGCAATGTCCCGCAAGGGGAATTTGCTTCGCCAATGCCGCAAACCTCTCATAGGTCGCGAATTCCCGGTAAGTCGGAACATGTCTGTTCTTATGGGCTGATCGAAAACATTGCGGTCGTGATCGGATACCGCCCGGCCTGTAACCATGGGCGCTGGCGGTGATCGAAACGTGACCGGATACGCTGACTCGAGTGAGGGCGGCGACCTATCGACAATCCGCGTAAGCACCGGCAGACACCAGCAGACAGGAGACCCCTCGTGACCGACGTCGGGCCGTTCGGGCTGAGCGTGCGGGACCAGGCTCTGGAGGCCGATGTCCAGGCCGGTCTGGCGGCTGTCGAGGAAGGCCTGCTAGAGGCCACCAAGAGTGCGGTGCCCTTCATCACGGAGGCCGCCCAGCACCTGGTGCGGGCAGGCGGGAAGCGGTTCCGGCCGCTGCTCGTGATGCTCGCCGCCCAGTTCGGCGACCGGCACGCACCCGGCATCGTGCCGTCGGCCGTCGTCGTGGAGCTGACCCACCTCGCCACGCTGTACCACGACGACGTGATGGACGAGGCCGCCGTGCGCCGCGGGGTGGACAGCGCCAACACCCGCTGGGGCAACTCCGTCGCGGTCCTCACCGGCGACTTCCTCTTCGCGCGCGCCTCGCACATCCTGGCCGACCTCGGCCCGGAGGCGGTACGGGTGCAGGCCGAGGCGTTCGAGCGGCTGGTGACCGGCCAGATCCTGGAGACGGCCGGACCGCAGGACGGCCGTGACCCGGTCGAGCACTACCTGGACGTGCTGGGCGGCAAGACCGGCTCGCTGGTGGCGGTCTCGTGCCGGTTCGGCGCGATGATGTCCGGCGCCGACGAGACGGTCGTGGACGTGCTGACCCAGTACGGCGAGCGGCTCGGCGTCGCCTTCCAGCTCGCCGACGACGTCCTGGACATCGCCTCCGACTCCCACGAGTCCGGCAAGACCCCCGGCACCGACCTGCGCGAGGGCATCCCGACCCTGCCGGTGCTGCGGCTGCGCGAGCGGGCGGCCCGGCTCGGGCTCGCCGAGGACGTCGCCCTGTGCGAGCTGCTGGACTCCGACCTGACCGACGACGACCGGCACGCCGAGGCCCTGCGCCTGCTGCGCGCCCACCCGGCGCTCGAACAGGCCCGCCGGGACACCGTCCGCTACGCCGAGGACGCCCGCTCGGCATTGGCACCCCTGCGCGAATGCGCCGCCAAGACGGCGCTCGTGGAGCTGTGCGACGCCGTGGTGCACCGGGCCGGCTGACCGCCCGCCGCCCCCCGACCCCTACGGGTCGGGGGAGAAGCCGCCCCTGCGTGTCATACCCCAGCAGTACGCGGAGTTGAGTCCGGGGTCTGACGTATCTGCCTGGCCGATTTGGTCAGATGGAAACCACGGAAAGCACCACTCCTCACCTGTTCGGGTGAGAATGGCGGCTCAGGGACGAGTGCGTGCACGACACGGACAGCCGCCGCCGACCACGGAGGTAGGGCACACATGGCACCGTACGCATCCGACGACAGCACGACCGGCGGGGAGGTCGACGAGCAGCACTCCCGGCGGCGCAAGGCCGCGCGGTACGTCGTCCCGGTCACGGTGGTGGGGGTGGCGGCCGCGACGATCGGCCTGGTCCCCGCACTCGCCGACTCCGGTGACCCCGACCTTCCCAAGATCACCGCACAGCAGCTCATCCAGAAGATCGCCGAGTCGGACACCGAGCAGCTCTCCGGCACGGTGAAGATCAGCACCGACCTCGGCCTGCCGAACCTCGGCGGACTGGAGTCCGGCCTGCTGTCCGGCGCCGCCGGCCGGGGGGAGGACGGCTCCTCGGCGGACCCGACGGCCAAGCTCACCGAACTGGCCTCCGGCACGCACACCCTGCGCGTCGCCGCCGACGGCCCCGACCGGCAGAAGCTGTCGCTGCTGGAGAACGCCGCCGAGTACAGCCTCGTCCACAACGGCAAGGACGTCTGGGCCTACGACAGCAAGTCCAACGAGGTCTACCACGGCACCGCCTCCGACGGCCCGGCGCACGAGAGGGAGCAGCAGCCGCCGGCCACGCCGAAGGACTTCGCCGAGGAGGCCCTGAAGGCGGTCGACGGCACGACCTCCGTGACCGTGGACGGCACCGCCCAGGTCGCCGGCCGGGACGCCTACAAGCTGCTCGTCAAGCCGAAGCAGTCCGGCTCGACGGTCGGCGCGATCACCGTCGCCGTGGACGCGCGGACGGGCACGCCGCTGAAGTTCACGCTGACCCCGGCGAGCGGCGGCGCCGCCGTCGTCGACGCGGGCTTCACCCAGGTCAGCTTCGCCAAGCCGGCCGCCTCGACCTTCGACTTCACCCCGCCGAAGGGCGCGAAGGTCACCGAGGAGAAGGACGCCGGCAAGGAGTTCGGCAAGGAGTTCGGCAAGGACTTCGAGAAGGGCGAGGCGCGCGGGCACGCGGAGAAGGCCCCGAAGTCCGGTGAGCACCTCGGCAAGGGCCCCGAGGGCATGAGGACCATCGGCGAGGGCTGGAACGCCATAGCGACCTTCGACACCGGCGGCGAGGGCGTGCCCTCGGGCGAGGCCGGCGGCGAGTTCGGCGGCTTCATCGACTCGCTCGGCGACAAGGTCACCGGCGACTTCGGCTCGGGCACGGTCTTCTCGACCCGCCTGATCAACGCCCTGGTCACCGACGACGGCAAGGTCTACGTGGGCGCCGTCACCAAGGACGCGCTCGTGAAGGCGGCCGACGCCGGGAAGTGAGTCCCGCACGCGCGCGGGGCCCCCGGCCCCGCACCGCGCGGGACGTCGAGAGAACGAGGAAGCCGATGGGCGAACCGTCCGCCGCGGAGCCGGAGCAGCGCGGTGAGCAGGCCGGGGAACCGGTCATCGCCACCCGCGCGCTCACCAAGCGCTACCGCGGCGGGCAGCTCGCCGTCGACGGTCTGGACCTGACCGTCCCGGCGGGCAGCGTCTTCGGCTTCCTCGGCCCCAACGGCTCCGGCAAGACCACCACCATCCGCATGCTGATGGGCCTGATCGAGCCCACCTCCGGCACGGTGCGGGTCCTCGGGCGGCCCATGCCCGGGGCCACCCGCGCCGTGCTCCCGCACGTCGGCGCCCTCATCGAGGGCCCGGCCCTCTACGGCTTCCTCTCCGGCCGCGACAACCTCCTGCGCTACGACTGCGCCGACCCGGCCGCCGATCCGCGCACCCGGCGGGCCCGGGTCGCCGCGGCCCTGGACCGGGTGGGCCTGACGGCCGCGGCGGGCAAGAAGGCCAAGGCGTACTCGCTCGGCATGAAGCAGCGCCTGGGCCTGGCCGCCGCCCTGCTCCAGCCGCGCCGGCTGCTGGTCCTCGACGAGCCGACCAACGGCCTCGACCCGCAGGGCATGCGGGAGATCCGCACCCTGATCCGCGAACTCGCCTCGGACGGCACGACCGTCTTCCTCTCCTCGCACCTCCTCGACGAGATCGAGCAGGTCTGCACGCACGCGGCCGTGATGGCCCAGGGGCGGCTCCTCACCCAGGGCCCGGTCGCCGAGCTGGCCGCCGGGGCGCGCGGCCTGCTGGTGGTGACCACACCGGACCCGGCGGAGGCGGCCCGGGTCCTGAAGGAACAGGGCGTGGGCGACCTCACGGTCACCGGCGACCGGGTGGCCGGCGAACCCCCGGACCGCGACCTGGCCGAGGTGAACGCCGCGCTGGTCGCGGCGGGGGTGCGGGTCCGCGGCTTCACGGTCGAACGGGCCTCGCTGGAGGACGCGTTCATGGCACTGACCGGGGAGGGCTTCGATGTCGCGGGCTGACGTCGCACGAACCGCGGGGCCGGTGAGCCCGCTGTGGACCTTCGGGCTGCTGCGCGACGAACTCACCACCACCTTCCGGCGCTGGCGCACCCTGGCGCTGCTGGCCGTCCTGGCGGCCGTGCCGGTCCTGGTCGGCGTCGCCGTCAGGATCGAGACGAGCGACGGCTCCTCGCCCGGCGGCGGGGGCGGCGCAGGACCGGCCTTCATCTCCCAGATCACCAACAACGGCCTGTTCCTGGTCTTCACCGCCCTGGCCGCGACCCTGCCGTTCTTCCTGCCGATGGCGGTGGGCGTCGTCGCGGGCGACGCGATCGCCGGCGAGGCCAACGCCGGCACGCTGCGCTATCTGCTGGTCGCCCCGGCCGGCCGCACACGGCTGCTGCTCACCAAGTACGCGACGGTCGTCCTGTTCTGCCTGGTGGCCACCCTCGTGGTCGCCGTCTCGGCCCTGGCGGCCGGCGCGTTGCTCTTCCCGCTCGGCGACCTGACGACCATCTCCGGTACCCGGATCAGCTTCGCCGAAGGCCTGGGCAGGGCCCTGCTGATCGCCCTGGCCGTGGCCGCGTCACTGATCGGCGTGGCGGCGCTCGGCCTGTTCGTGTCGACGCTGACCAGCAGCGGCATCGCGGCGATGGCGACGACGGTGGGCCTGCTGATCACGGTCCAGATCCTCGACCAGATCCCCCAACTGCACGCCCTCCAGCCGTACTTCTTCTCGCACTACTGGCTGTCCTTCGCCGATCTCATGCGCGAGCCGGTCTACTGGGACGAGCTGGCGAAGAACCTCGGGCTGCAGGCCCTGTACGCGGCGGTGTTCGGCACGGCGGCGTGGGCGCGCTTCACGACGAAGGACATCACGGCCTGACCGGGCCGGCGGCGGGCCTCACCGCTCGTACAGGAAGCGGGCGAGCGGTGCCTCCTGTGCGAAGAACGTCTTGGCGCGGGCCAGGGCCTCGGTGTCGTTCAGCACGTCGCCGGGCTTGCTGCCGTTGCCGAGCAGCACCCCGCCGAAGCGCATCCCCATGTAGGCGGCGGAGTTGCTGAGCGTCCCGACCAGCGGGTCGGCGACGACCTCCTCCTCGTGCGCCAGGGCGGTGACGCCCCACAGCGTGCGTCCGGCCAGGGTCGCCTTGAAGTCGATCCCGGGCGTGCGCAGCCAGGCGGACCAGTAGTCCAGGTAGCGCTTGGTCTGCGCGGAGACCGAGTACCAGTACAGGGGCGAGGCGATCACGATGTCGGTCGCTGCGAGCGTGGCGTCGAGCAGCAGGGCCGCGCTGCCCTCGGTCGGGCGGACGTGGTCGCTGTCGTGCCGCAGGTCCTCGAAGTCGGGGAGCGGGTGCTCGGTGAGGTCGATCCACTGCTGTTCGACGCCCGGCGGCAGCTGCTCGGCGGCCCGGCGGGCCAGCAGCTCGGTGTTGCCGTCGGCGCGGGCGCTGCCCAGAACGAAAAGGAAGCGGCGGGTCATGGCTGTCCCCCTTGGATATCCGGCGCGCATCAATTACGCGCGCTTGCATCATATGCGTACGCAAGTAAATCTGCCAAGAATGCCGCTCCCCCCGCGGAGCCCCTCAGCCCTCGCGGCGTGCCTCCGCCTCCCGTGCCACGGCCAGGAGCAGCGCGTCCTGCCCGTGCGGGGCCACGAGCTGCAGCCCGGCCGGGCAGCCGTCGCGGCCGAAGCCCGCGGGCAGGCTCAGCGCCGGATGCCCGCTGAGGTTGAACGCCCAGGTGAGCGAGGTGGAGTAGCGGTCGCCGGGTCCCTCGTGGCCGTGCGGGGCGGTCGGGGCCGTCGGGGTCAGCAGGAGGGGGGCCTCGGCGAACGAGCCGGCCAGCCGCCGGTCGTTCTCCGCCCGGACGCGGTGCGCCGCGGCGAGGCCGGGACCCGGTTCCGGCGTGCTCCCGGGCGGACCGGCACCGGGCGTGCGCAGGGCGAGCCACGCAGGCCCGGGGTCCCTCAGCCGCACCGGCTCCCGCGGCCGCACCAGCCGTACGACCCCCGTCGCCACGAGCCGTTCGGCCATCGCCCGGGCCAGGGCGACGGGCTCCGGGTCGGGCTCGGCGAAACCGAGGTCGGGCGACCAGACGGCGGCGACGGGCAGGGGCGGACGAGAAGCCGCCGGTTCACCCGACACCGCCCGCCACCACGCCGCCGCGTCCGCTGCCGAGCGGGCGAGCACGCCCGGTGCGGCCAGGCCCGTGCGGTCGGCGGAGGGGAGCCGTCCGTTCGTGGTCTTCAACCCGAGCACCCCGCACCAGGCCGCCGGGATCCGCACCGACCCGGCCCCGTCGCCGCCCGTCGCCAGCGGCACCAGCCCGGCCGCCACCGCGACCGCGGCCCCGGCCGAGGAGCCGCCCGGCGTCCGGTCGGGCCGCCACGGGTTGACGGTCCGGCCCCCGGCCCCGAGCCCCCAGGTCCGCCACGGCGTTCCCGGCCCGGGCACCGAGGTCGCCCCCACGGCGACGGCACCGGCGGCGAGCAGCGGGCCCGCCGCGCGCAGCCCGTGCCGCCCCTTCACGGCGACCGGCACACCGGCCAGCGGCAGCGCCCCGCCCCCGCCCGTGGCACCGGCCCCGTCCGCGTCCAGCAGCGCGTCCACCCTTGCCGCCCGGCGCAGCGCCTCCTCGTGCCACACCTCGACGAACGCGCACAGCTCCCGGTCGGCCCGGTCGATCCGTTCCAGTGCCGCCGCGACGACGTCGACCGCACGCAGCTCCCGGGCACGGACGCCCGCCGCGAGTTCCCCGGCCGTCAGCGAAACGGCCGTCAGCGCACCGCTCCCGTCAGCCGGGCCAGGGCCGCCGTCTCGCGCGGCGGACGGCCGAGCTCCCCGAGCCGCCACGCCGGCACCCACGGCACGCGGTACACGTCGATGACCGACTCCAGGAACTTCACCCGCTGGGCGAGCGGACGCGGCAGCCGGCCCGGGGCGTCCGCCACCAGGACGACGGCGTCGAGGTCCAGCTCCGGGGGAGCCTGACCGCGCCGGAACGCCTCCACCGCGCCGGCGACCGTGTCGAGACCGGCCGCGTGCGTGCGGGCCACCAGCAGCACCGACGGCGGGGCACCGGCACCGGGCCAGGCGCGGCCGCTGTCATGGCCGCCGTAGACCGCGGCGAGCGTGGAGACGCCCGCCCCGCCGTGCGTGCCGACCCAGGAGAAACGCCGTGCCGCGGCACGGTCGTGCGCGGGCTCGGGACCGCCCTGATCCGGGCCGGCCACCGGGGGCCGGAGCCAGATCTCCGGCCCCTGTCGCATGCCTGTGTGCATGCCCTTCTCCTCCCTCGTGCACCCGGTCCCCATGCCCTGCGGAACGACCCGTTCGGGCGCACGGGCCTTGGGACGAGCCTGTGACACCCCGGTGACGTGAGAAACGGGGGCGAGCGGACACACTCGACACTAGGTGTACGACGCCCAGTGAGGGGACGATGTCGCGACTCAGCCGCGAGAAGAAGCGGGAACAGAAGCAGGCCGCACGTGCGGCGACCCCGGCGGCGCCGATCGACGTCCACGTCCCCGGGGCCGGAGCGAGCGCGGCGTCCGAGGGCGCCTCGGTCGGCGGCGTCCGTGTCTTCGCGGCCCCCGGCGAGGAGATCCAGCAGGCCGTCCTCGGCCGCCTGCACCGCATCGCCCTGGCCACGGGCCATGCCGTCCTCGCCACGGTCCACGACGAACGGATCGGCTACGTCGTCCCGCTCCGCGTCGACCCGGACGGCTCCAGCCACTTCACAGCCGAACCTACGCGCACGCCCCCGCCAACGCCGGAAAGCCCGCCTGTGACCGGTCCGG
>NZ_JAPSKN010000118.1 GCF_031181705.1 Streptomyces sp. | reverse complement strand
CGCCTTCGTGGTGCTGTTCTTCGCCCTGCTGCGAGCCGGCGCCGTACCGGTCCTCACCCTCCCCGCGCACCGGGAGAGCGAGATCGTCCACGTGGCCGAGACCGCCGGCGCGAGGGCCTACGCGATCCCCGACACGCACGACCACTTCGACCACCGGGTCCTCGCCCGGGCCGTCCGCAAGGCCGTGCCGTCCGTGGAGCACGTCCTGGTGGCCGGTGACGCCGCCGAGTTCACCGCCCTGGCCGAGGTCGACGCCGATCCCGTCCCCCTGCCGGTGCCCGACCCCTCGGACGTGGCGGTGCTGCTGCTGTCCGGCGGCACCACCGGCAAACCCAAGCTCATCCCCCGCACCCACGACGACTACGCCTACAACGTCCGCGCCAGCGCCGGGATCTGCGGCTTCGACAGCTCCACCGTCTACCTCGTGGTGCTGCCCACCGCGCACAACTTCGCGCTCGCCTGCCCCGGCCTGCTCGGCACGCTGCTGGTGGGCGGCACCGTCGTGCTCTCCCCGACGCCGAGCCCGGAGGACGCCTTCGCTCTGATCGAGCGCGAGCGGGTCACCGTCACCGCCGTCGTACCGCCGATCGCCCTGCTGTGGCTGGACGCCGTGGAGTGGGAGGAGGCCGACCTGTCGTCACTGCGGCTGCTCCAGGTCGGCGGCTCCAAGCTGGGCGCCGAGCCCGCGGCCCGGGTCCCACCCGCCCTCGGCTGCGCCCTTCAGCAGGTGTTCGGCATGGCCGAGGGCCTGCTCAACTACACGCGCCTGGACGACCCGCCGGAGTTGGTCGCCCAGACCCAGGGCCGCCCGTTGTCCCCGGCCGACGAGATCCGCGTCGTCGACGAGGACGGGCACGACGTGCCGCCCGGCGCGACCGGCGAGCTGCTCACCCGCGGCCCCTACACCCTGCGCGGCTACTACCGGGCACCCGCGCACAACGCCCGCTCCTTCACCGAGGACGGCTTCTACCGCACCGGCGACCTGGTGCGCGTCCTGCCCTCCGGGCACCTGGTCGTCGAGGGCCGGGCCAAGGACCAGATCAACCGGGGCGGCGACAAGATCTCCGCCGAGGAGCTGGAGAACCACCTCCTGGCTCACCCCGCCGTGCACGACGCGGCCGTCGTCGGCATGCCCGACGCGACCATGGGCGAACGCACCTGCGCCTACCTGGTGCTCCGCGGCGAGACGGCCCCGACCCAGCGGGAACTGGCCGCGTTCCTCACCGAGCGGGGCGTCGCCGCGTACAAGCTGCCCGACCGGGTGGAGGTGGCCGGCGCCTTCCCCCGCACCTCCGTCGGCAAGATCGACAAGAAGGAACTGGGGCGCAGGATCGCCGCCCTGCTGCGCGCGGAGGGCAGCGGTGCCGGCTGAGACGACCGCTCCGGCCCGCCCGGAGAAGCCGTCCGTCGCGCCGCCCCGCCGCCGGACCTCCACCCGCACCCTCGCCGTCCTCGGCGCCCTGCTGCTGCTCCTGGCGGCCGTCCTGCTCAGCCTCGTCATCGGGTCGCGGTCGCTGCCGGTGTCCGTCGTCGTGGACGCGTTGCGGCACGACGACGGCTCGACCGCCGCCTCCGTCATCTGGGACGTGCGGGTGCCCCGCACGCTGGCCGGGATCGCCGCGGGGGCCGCCCTCGGTGTCGCGGGCGCCCTCATTCAGGCGCTCACCCGCAACCCGCTGGCCGATCCCGGCCTGCTCGGCGTCAACGCCGGGGCCGCCACCGGCGTCGTGCTGTCCCTGACCGTGCTCGGCGTGACCAGCCTGTGGGCGTCGGTGTGGTTCGCCATGGCCGGCGCGGTGGTGGCGGGCCTGCTGGTGTACTCGCTGGCCTCGGGCGGACGCGGTGGCGCCACGCCCGAACGGCTCGCGCTCGGCGGCGCGGTGATCGCCGCGGTCTTCACCGGCGTCGGCCAGACGCTGATGCTGCTCGACGCCCAGGCCCTGGACGAACTGCGGTTCTGGAGCGTGGGCTCGCTCGCCCGGGCCGGCAGCGACACACTGACGACCATCACGCCGTTCGTCGTGGTGGGCCTGGTGCTGGCCCTCGGCCTGGTCCGGCCGCTCAACGCGATGGCCCTCGGCGACGACGCCGCGCGCTCGCTCGGCGCCCCTCTGCAGCGCACCCGCTTCCTCGGCCTGCTCGCCGTGACTCTGCTGTGCGGGGCGGCGACCTCGGCGGTCGGCCCACTGGTGTTCGTCGGCCTCGCCGTCCCGCACGTCGCCCGCATGATCGTCGGCGCCGACCAGCGCTGGACCGTCCCGCTGTCACTGCTGCTGGCCCCCGCCCTGCTGCTGTTCGCCGATGTCCTCGGCCGGGTCGCCGTACGCCCGGACGAACTCGACGCGGGCGTGGTCACGGCGGTCGTCGGGGCGCCGGTGTTCATCGCGCTGGTCCGGCACCGCAGGGTGGTGGCGTCATGAGCACCCGCGCTCCCGCCCCCGAGCGGCTCCCGGCCCGCACCCGCGTCGTCCGCAGCGGCCGCCACCGCGTCTCCCTGCGGCTGGACGTCCGCGCCCTGACGGTCTGTCTGCTGGTGCTGGCCACCACAGCCGGGGCGGGCGTCCTCGCCCTGGGCACCGGGGAGTACCCGATCTCCCCCGCCGACGTCGTGCGCACCCTGCTCGGCAACGGCAGCCCGCGCACCGACTTCGTCGTCAACGAACTGCGCCTGCCACGACTGCTGACGGGCATCCTGGCCGGGGCCGCCCTCGGGGTCAGCGGCGCGCTGTTCCAGAGCCTGTCCCGCAACCCGCTCGGCAGCCCCGACATCGTCGGTTTCACCTACGGCTCGGCCACCGGCGGCCTGCTGGTCGTGCTGGTCGTGGGCGGCACCGGCGGCCAGGTCGCGCTCGGGGCGGTGGGCGGCGGCCTGGCGACCGCCGTCCTGGTCTACGTCCTCGCCTGGCGGCAGGGCATCCACGGCTTCCGGCTCGTCCTCGTCGGCATCGGCGTCAGCGCCCTGCTCCAGGGGGTGAACGCCTATCTGCTGGCCAAGGCACGCTTCACCGAGGCCGCCCAGGCCATGGTGTGGCTCAACGGCAGCCTCAACGGCCGGGGTTGGGCCGATGTGCGGCCCGCCGCGCTCGGACTGCTCGTGGTGCTGCCGCTGATCGTGTGCGTCGCGGGCCGGCTGAGGATCCTGGAGATGGGCGACGACGTCGCGGGCGGGCTCGGGGTTCCGGTGCAGCGCACCCGGCTGGTGATGCTCGTCCTCGCCACGGCCGCCTGCGCGGTCGCCACCGCCGCGGCCGGCCCGATCCCCTTCGTCGCCCTCGTCGCGCCCCAGCTGGCCCGGCGCCTGACCCGGCAGCCCGGGCCGAACCTCCTCGCCGCCACCTGCACCGGCGCGCTCCTCGTGGTCACCGCGGACTTCGGCTCGCAGCATCTGCACGAGTCGGCCCAGCTGCCCGTCGGCGTGGTCACCGCGGTCGTCGGCGGCCTGTACCTGGCCCTGCTGCTGCGCCGTCAGCGACGGGCCGGACGGATCTGAGGGACGCCCGGTCACACGGGGGGCCCGGTCCGCCGGATGGCGCGCCGCCGCCTGGGCACCCGGGGAGGTACCGGCGCGCGGGGGTGCCGAGCGTGCGCCCCGCGTGAGCCGGTACCGTGCTGGGAAGGCCACTGCGGGGAGAACCACACATGACCGATCCGACGACGTCAGACGAGAACGCCCTCCGTCCGCTTCCGGAGGACGCCACGCCCTCGGGCGGCCCCGGCCGGCTCCTTGGCGCCGTCATGGGCGATCTCAGGGCCGTGGACGGCGCCCTGTACGCGGCGGTGGCCGCCACCCCGACCCCCACCCTCGACCGGACGCTGCGCCACCTGTCCCACGCGGCCGACCACTCGAAGATCTCCTTCGGCATCGCCGCCGCACTGGCCCTCGCCGGGAAGCGGCCGCGCAGGGCGGCGCTCGCCGGGGTCGGGGCGATCGCCGTGGCCTCGGCCTCGGCCAACCTGCTCGGCAAGCGCCTGGTGCGCCGGGCCCGCCCGGACCGGGAGGCGGCCCGGGTGACGGTGGACCGGCACGTCCCGATGCCCACGTCGGCCTCGTTCCCGTCGGGGCACACCGCGTCGGCGGTCGCGTTCGCCACCGCGGTCGGCGTGGTGCTGCCCCCGGCGGCGGTCCCGCTCGGGGCGCTGGCGGGCGCCGTCGGCTACTCCCGCATCCACACGGGCGTGCACTATCCGGGTGACGTGGCGGCGGGCGCCGTCCTCGGCATCGCGAGTGCCGCCGCGGCCCTCGCGGCAGCGGCGGCCACGCCGTCGGCCCGCACCCAGGCACTGCTCGCGGCGGCCCGCTCGTGGCCGCGCGTCCGCGTCGCCGGCCTGGTGCGCGACTGAGCAGCGCGGCGCAGCGGACACCTCACCCACGCGGAGGCCGGGCGCGCGGTCACCGCTCCGCGCCCGGCCTCCCGGTCGTGCCGGCGGTCAGCCGAAGGCGCGCACGGCCTGGTAGTACGTCCAGGCCGTGCCGTTGCAGGAGGTCTTGGTGCCTCCGCTGTACGCGTTGCACACCCGCTTCAGGTCCTCGTAGAAGGCGCTGTCGATACGGGACTTGTTGGCGTCGAAGGTGCCCGCGGCCTTGTAGTTGCGGTAGCCGAAGTCGTGGCGGGCGCAGGACATGGAGAACGGGAAGCCGAACGGGTTGTCCGGCGAGGTGGAACAGTAGTCGGTCGACCAGTTGAAGCCGTACGCGGACCAGGCGGCCTGGTTCGCGCGGGCGGCGGCCCAGGCGTTGTAGCTGGAGGCGCTGGTCTGCGTCCAACTGGCGAGCACCTGGGGCTTGTCGGCGGGAGCGGCACTTGCGGTCGTGGCGGTGGCGGCGACGGTGACGAGGGCCAGGGTCGAGGCGGCAAGACCCGTGGCGATCTTTCGGTGCATCCCACACCTCCATGCGGCTGCGGCCCGCCCATCGGGCCACAGGTTCATGACAAGAGGATGACCACCTCCCCAGGGGGCTCACACCCGTCGTGCCCCAAGAACCCCTGAATTTCTGGCTGTTCGAAGAGAACGGCAGCGGACCGGCGGATGTCGGCGGTCCGGCGGCTAGCGTCCCTGGTACGGCGCCGTCGTCCCGGGAAGGTCGTACTCGTTTCGGCGGCCGCACATGCCGAAGCCGCCGAGCCGGGCCGGCGCGGCCTCGTGGGCGCTGGCCTCGTCGAGGTAGGCGGGTTCGCCGTCGGCGAGCGCGTCGAGCCGCGCGCCGGTGCGTTCGGCGGTGGCCAGGGCGCCCGCCCGCCACACGGCGCGCCAGGTGGGCACCTTGTCCCGCACGAGCCGGGCGGCGGCCCGCTGGAACTCCCGGTACGGGCCGCCGTCCCCGGCGACCAGGGCCTCGCGCAGGCCTAGGTAGCCCTCGACGGCAAGGTCCCGGCGGCGGCGCGCGGCCGCCTCGGTCTCCGGGCCCGTGCCGGGCGGCAGGGCGGCGGCGTCCGCGTATCGGCCGGGATCGGCGAGCACCTCGGGCGGGAAGGTGAACACCGCGTCCCCCGCCTCGGGCAGGCCGCTGTTCTCCATCAGCACGGTGACGCGCAGGTCGCCGCCCTGCACCATGCGGTGCACGGTGCCCGGCGTGAACCAGGCGATCGACCCGGCCCGCAGGGGGATGTCCCGGTAGCCGTCGGGGCTCAGCGTCTGGACCGCGCCCCGGCCGGCGGTGACGACGTACGCCTCCGTGCACACCAGGTGCAGGTGCGGGCTGCCCCCGCAGACCCCGTCGGCGGCCTCCCAGTCGTAGGCGCTGAGATGGGACAGGCCGATCGCGCCGGGCAGCGGGTGCGGGAGGCCCGGCTCGGGTTCGCTCACCACGGCAGGCCTCGCAGGTGGGCGCCGACCCGGTCGCGGTCCCAGGCGCCGTCGGCGATCACCAGCCGGTAGCGGTAGGCGAAGGACTCGCCCGGCGGGAGTTCGAACTCCTCGAAGAACGCCCAGGAGAAGGCGACCGTCGGGAAGGGCTCGGAGCGCACGAACCAGTGCGACTGGTGGATCGCGGACGCGTCGTCGAGGTTCTCGGGGGCGTGCGCGAAGACAAGGGTGGAGTGGCCGTCGACGTCGTCGTGCTCGGTGGTGAAGGCGAGCCACGGGCCCTGACTGCCCATCAACGCGGCCGCGTCGGCGTCGGTGTCGGGCGCGAAGACCGTACCGCCGGTGAAGTCGCGCGGGCCGCGCCACTGGAGTCCGGTGTAGCCGGCCATCTCCCGGCCCGCGGTGGTGGGTGAGCCGAAGGCCAGGGGCGTGGAGCGCGTGTTGGTGAGGCGGATCGACCAGTCCAGGGTCCAGGCGCCGGCCTCCTCGTCCACCGAGTGGACGGTCAGCCCGCGCACCTCGCGGGCCCACTCCTCGCCGCCGTTCTCGATCCAGGTGAGGTGCTCGGTGAGGGCGAGCCGGTCGGGCTCGGCCGTGAACTGCGGGAAGCCGTCGTGCCGCATCGAGCCGACCCGCTCGGGCAGGCGCAGATAACCCTCGCCGTGCACGTAGCAGTTGCCGCCCCAGAAGTTCTGGCCGGACAGGTGGCTCGCGGTCATCTGCAGGCCCTTGTGCCAGCGGTGGTCGCTCGGGCGGTAGCCGGTCACCGTGCGGCCGGCGAGGGTGCGCACGGGGTGGGCGTACGGCTTGCGGGCCTCGAACGGGTCGGGGTCGGGGCGGTAGACGTAGCGGAGGATCTCCGTGCCGTTCGCCGCCGTGACGGCGACGGCCTCGCCGACCGTGTGGGTGACGCGGATGGTCATGCGCGCTCCTTGGGGGCCCAGTCGGGGTACTCGCCGTGCATGGCCTCGTAGAACGGGTCGCCGGGGGCGATCTCCCCCGCGTGTACGGACCGGCCGGTGAACGCCGCCTTGTACAGTGCGGCGGCGAACTCGAGGGTGGCGCGGGCGTCCCGGCCGCTGCCCGGGGGCCGGGTGCCGGTGTCGTAGGCGTCGAGGAGCGCGCCGAGCTGGGCCGTGTGCGAGCTGGGCACGTCGTGCGCGGGGGTGCGCCAGGCGGTGGCGCGTTCGGCGGGGACGTGCGGGGCCGGGGTGTAGACCCAGCTGTCGTTGGTGTGGCCGTACAGGTGGGTGAGTTCGACCGTGGCGTCCGCGCAGTCGACGCGGATGCGGCTCACCTCGTCCGGGGACAGCACACTGTTGACGACGGTGGCGAGGGCGCCGCTGCGGAACCGCACCAGGGCGGTGGAGACGTCCTCGCTCTCGGTGTCGTGGACCAGGCGCGCGGCCATGGCCCGGATCTCCTCCCACTCGCCGAGCAGGTGCAGCATCAGGTCGTACTGGTGGATGCCGTGGCCCATGGTGGGGCCGCCGCCCTCGCCGGCCCACTTCCCGCGCCAGGGCGCCGCGTAGTACGCGGCGTCGCGGTGCCAGGTCGTCTGGCAGTGCGCGACCAGCGGGGCGCCCAGCTCGCCGCTGGTGATCAGCTCCCGGGCGTGCACGGCGCCGGAGCCGTAGCGGTGCTGGAAGACGACCGCCGCGTAGGCGCCCGAGGCCTCCTCGGCGGCGGCGATGTCGTCGTACTCCGCGAGGGACAGGGTGAGCGGCTTCTCGCACAGCACCCAGGCGCCGGACTTCAGGGCGGCGACCGTCTGGTCCCGGTGCAGCCAGGGCGGGGTGCCGATCAGGACGAGGCCGGGGCGCTCGGCGTCCAGCATCGCGTCGACCGAGGTGTACCCGGCGACCCGCTCGCCCGCCAGCTCGCGGAACGCCTCCAGGCGCCCCTCGTCCACGTCGACGGCGGCCACCAGGTCCACCCGGTCGGCGTGGGCGCGCAGCGCCGGCAGATGGCTGCCCGCGACGATGGCCCCGGTGCCGACGACGGCCACGCGGCGGCGGGTGGAGGACCCTGGGGACACGGACATGCGGCGCTCCTCGGACAGCCGGCGGACACACGCTTGGAAAGCGCTTGCACTCGGAAGGGACCCTAGGCGCGAGCGAATGTCTGGACAACCCCCCTGCAGCGCACCGCACCCCCCGCGCCCCCGCATTCTCCCAGCTTGGGGCGGAGTTTCCGATTGCTGCCACAGCCACCGAACCCGCGCTCCCGCGCCTCACCCCGGGGCTGGCCCCACCGTGAACGGGGCGCCGGCACCGACTTCCGCGTACGGCAGCGCGCGGACGGCGATCCCCTGCGGCGACCGTGCCGTTCCGCGCGACCCCGAGGTCCACTGGCGCGCGCGGCGCGCCCGCGCGCGCTCCGCTGTTCCGGCCCGTGACGCACGACCTCGGCCCGTGCGCCTTCCGGGACCGACCGCGCGAAAATCCTGGCCACGGAGCGCCCGCCGGGGCGGGACCGCGACTGCGCCGCGCCCGCCGGCCGTCCGTCAGCGCACGTGAGGAGCCCGGACCGGTGACGGTCCGGGCTCCTCACGGGTGGTGCCGGGTCCCTCAGGACTCGACGATCTTGCGTACGTTGTCGACGGAGCCGCAGCCGGACTTCAGCTGCCGCTCACGCTCCTGCCAGAACTCCCGGCCGAGTTCCTCGCGCCGCTCCATCGCCACGTTCTCGCGCGCGCCGTTGAGGATGGTGCGTTCCTCCTCGTCGGCGTGGTGGGTGACGGCCTGCACCAGCTCCTCGAGCTTCTCGTCCCACTCGTCGGAGCCGACCTCCTCCACCTGGAGGAGTTCCAGGAGGGCCTCGTTGCCCTCGTCGTGTTCGTGCTCGCCGTGCTCCACCTCTTCGTCGTCGATGTTCTTGTAGCGCTTGAGCGCCGGGTAGACCTTGGACTCCTCGGCGAGCGCGTGCGCGATCAAAAGGTCCGAGAATTCACGCAGTGCACCCTCGCGGTCGGCTTCGACGCTGCGCATCTGACGGAAGAGGTCTTCCATGCGCCGGTGGTCCTGGAGAATGAGTTCGACGACGTCCTGAGTGTCGGCCATGAACAGGCACCCCTTTCGTACGGAGAATCAGGCCTTTTCCCTTTACCCCCTCCCCTGCCCGGGGAACGGGGCCGGACGGGTCACCAGCGGTACCAGCGGCCCTTACGACCACCTGTGTCCGCGCTCCGCAGTACGAAGCCGAGCAGCCAGACCACCAGCACGATCACCGCGATCCACCACAGGGCCTTCAGAGCGAAACCGGCGCCGAAAAGGATCAGGGCCAGCAGCAGAACGAGAAGCAAAGGAACCATTGTCAACTACCTCCGCAACTCCTGATGCCCGGGCTTTTGCTGCGCACGCAGGCGGATTACTTTGTTTTTCCAGGAGGATGGCGGGCAGATGGACCGATTCGGTCGGGCGGGGAAAACGTCAGTCCCTGCCGACGACCACCACCTCGTCCCCCGCCGTCCAGCGGCGCCGCTCCGCCTTGGGCGGGTTGATGCGCACGCCGTAGCCGGGGCTCGCCGTCGCCTCGGCGAGGCTGCGGTAGCCGATGGCGCACTCGCCCCGCTGCCGTGCCGCCGCCACGACGGTGGCGAAGGCCGTCTCGCACCCGGACACCACGTAGTCGTCCGCGGGCCGTAGCCGGATGCCGGTGCCGTCGGCGGAGAACAGTTCTTCGAAGACCGCCGCCAGGTGCCGGTTCTGGGAGATCTGCGCCATCAGCAGGCCGATGAGCTTGCCGCTGATGATCACGTCGGCGCCCGGGCTGACGGGGGCCAGCGCCCGGTTGCGGTCGTCGACCAGCTCGGTGACGACCGGCAGTTCCCGTCCGGTGGCCTCCTCCAGCCGGCGCAGCAGCAGGAGCGTGACGAGCGTGCGGTTGTCGGGGTGGTCCGCGCTCTCGCCGGGAGCGGGGTCCTGGCCGAGGACGATGACGCTGTCGTAGGAGTGCACGTCCAGACGCTGCAGGGTCTCGGGGCGGGTGACGTCCCCCTGGTGAAGGGTCAGAAACGGGCCGGTGCCGGACTCGCGCACCTGCCGGACCGTCTCCTCCCTGCAGTCGGCCACCACGTCGACGGCCGACCCGGGCAGGGCGCGGCGGCGCAGCTGGTCGACCATGAGCGGCGCCCTGCGGTTCCAGCCGAGCATCAGGACCCGCTCCGGCCGCGCCGGCGTCGGCGGACCGGACGCCATCACCTCCTTGTCGACCCACTGACCGCACTCGCCCGCCCAGGCCGTGTCGTCGTCACGGGAGACGACGATGAGCAGATCGTCCGCGGCGATGGCCGTCTGCGGCGGCGGAGCGAGCAGCGGGGTGTCGCCGCGCACCAGTCCCACCACACAGGACGTCGGATAGGACAGCAGCGCGTCGCCGAAGGTGCGGCCGGTCAGGGACGCCTCGCCGACCAGGTAGAACTCGTCGCCCGCGAAGTCGAGGAGCTCCTGGTGGACCAGGGACAGCCCGGGGCGGCGGGCGGCCTGGACGATCAGCCGGGCCGTGACCGTGTCGCTTTCCAGGACGACTCCGCCCGGCCCCGCGGCGAGGCAGGCGGCCAGCCGGTAGCGGTCGTCCCGCACGGCGGCGACGACCGGCGGCCGGTTCTCCTCCCCTGCCAGGGCCGCCCGGAGCGCCAGCAGCGTCTTGACGACCTCGGCGTCGGCGTCGGGCTCGTCCCGGGGCAGCACCAGTACGACACCGGCCGTCGCAGGACTGGTCAGGGTGAGCACGGCCGGGTCGGTGGTGGGGCCGCTGCGGCAGATCAGCCGCGTACGGCCGACGGGCCCGACCTTCGTGGCGAGGGCCTCCTCCATCGCGGTCTTGTCGCGGTCGGCCAGCACCGCCACCGCCGCGCGCCGCTGGTTGGCGTTGGCCGCGACCAGTTCGCCGACCACCGTGAACACCTGCTCCGACCATCCGAGGACCACGACGTGCCCCTGTTCCAGCACGGTCGAGCGGCCCCGCCGCAACGCGGTGAGCCGTTCCGTGAGGGCGGTGGTGATCAGGCCGACCAGCGTCGACACGTACAGCAGCGCGACCAGGGCGAGCAGCACCGACATCGTCACGCGCAGCGGCGTGCCGGTCGCACCGCCCAGCCGCAGGGTCTCCCCCGTCAGGTGCCACACCTGCGCCAGCCGGCCCGGCAGGGACCGCGGCGCGTCCGGGTCGGTCCAGACCACCACCGCGCTGGCCGGGACGACGACGGCCAGACACAGCAGTGCCATCCACCCGACGAGGGCGGAGGCACCGCGGGCCAGTGTGCTGTCGAACCAGTACCGAAGCCGGTCACCGAACGAAGTGCGCCGCTGCGCCACCCTTCCCCTTCCGTCGCCCCGGGCCACCCGTGCGCCGGTCGGCGCCGCCGTGCGCGTGCGGCGCGCGGACGGACGGAGAGCGCGGGTGTGAGTACGCATGTCGCAGTCTGAGGGCACGTGCCGGGCGGTGAGCGTGGTTTGCCGGGCATTCATTCCTTCGGGTTCACCGGGCGCGCCGAGAGCGCAACGGCCCACGTGACGCGCCGGTTTCGCCCAGGATTCGCTCCTTGGGGTCATTGCCCGGCCGAAGCGCGGCGCTCCGTGAACGGCCGACGCTACAAAGTCGCCATGACTGATGATCACGCGGTGGCGCGCCCCGACGGCGGGCTCTCCCGGCGGAGTTTCGCGGCGGTGGCCGGCACGGCCACCGTCGCGACCGCCCTCACCGGCGGTACCGCCACGGCCCTGCCCGCGCCGGCCGCGCCGGCCGCCCCCGGCGCGCCACGCGGTGCCGACCCCGAGCGGTGCCTCGCCGTCGCCCGCGCCCTGCTCGTCCTCGACTCCGACGACCGCCCACTCGTCCCGCGCTACCAGCGCGTCCTGCGGGACGGGCTGCCGGCCCGCAGGACCCGACCCAAGGACGTCCTCGTCATCGGCGCGGGCCCGGCGGGGCTGGTGACCGCCTGGCTGCTGAAGCGGGCGGGGCACCGGGTGACGGTCCTGGAGGCCAACGGCAACCGGGCGGGCGGCCGCGTCAAGACCTTCCGCAAGGGCGGGCACGAAGGCGCCGCGCAGCCGTTCGCCGACCCCCGTCAGTACGCCGAGGCGGGCGCGATGCGCCTGCCCGGCAGCCACCCGCTGGTGATGCAGCTCATCGACCAGCTCGACCTGAAGAAGCGGCGCTTCCACTACGTGGACGTCGACGAGGAAGGGCGCCCCGCCGCGCGCACCTGGATCCACGTCAACGGCATCCGGGTGCGGCGTGCCGACTACGCCCGCTCGCCCCGGCGCGTGAACCGCTCCTTCGGCGTCCCGAAGGCCCACTGGGACACCCCGGCCGCCGCCATCCTGCGCGCCGCCCTCGACCCGGTGCGCGACGAGTTCAGCCGTGTCGGCCCGGACGGCAAGCGCGTCGACAAGCCCCTGCCCGAGCGGCTGCGCGGCTGGGCCCGCGTGGTGCAGAGGTTCGGCGACTGGTCGATGTTCCGCTTCCTCACCGAGCACGCCGGTCTCGACGAGCGCACCGTCGACCTGATCGGCACCCTGGAGAACCTCACCTCACGCCTGCCCCTGTCGTTCATCCACAGCTTCATCGGCTCCTCCCTCATCAGCCCCGACACGCCCTTCTACGAACTGGAGGGCGGCACGGCCGTCCTGCCGGACGCGCTGCTGGAGCGGGTGCGCAAGGAGGTGCGGTTCGACCGCCGGGTGACCCGCATCCAGTACCACCACCCCGACCGCCCGTCGCCGGAGGACGGGCACGTGCGGAGCAAGGGACCGCACGTGTGGGTGGACACCGTGTCCGAGGGCCGCGACGGACCGGTCGTCCGCGAGCAGTTCACCGCCGATGTCGCCGTGGTCACGGTCCCCTTCTCCGGACTGCGCCACGTGCAGATCGACCCGCCGCTGTCGTACCGCAAGCGGCGCGCGGTGTGCGAGCTGCACTACGACAGCGCGACCAAGGTGCTGCTCGAATTCAGCCGCCGCTGGTGGGAGTTCGACGAGGACGACTGGAAGCGCGAGCTGAACGCCGTCAGACCGGGCCTGTACGAGGCGTACCGCACGGGCCGGGCCCCGGCGGACGGCAGCCTGCTCGGCGCGCATCCCTCCGTGCCGGACGGGCACATCACGGCGGCCCAGCGCACCCACTACGCCGCCAACCGCGCGATCGGCCGCGACCAGCCGGAGGCGGCCGGTGTGGTGGGCGGCGGCTCGGTGTCGGACAACGCCAACCGCTTCATGTTCAACCCCTCGCACCCGGTCCCGGGCAGCGCGGGCGGTGTGGTCCTGGCCTCCTACAGCTGGGCGGACGACGCCCTGCGCTGGGACTCCCTGGACGACGAGGCGCGCTATCCGTACGCGCTGTGCGGTCTGCAGCAGGTCTACGGCCGGCGCGTCGAGGTGTTCTACACCGGCGCGGGCCGCACCCAGAGCTGGCTGCGCGACCCGTACGCCTACGGTGAGGCATCCGTGCTGCTGCCCGGACAGCACACGGAGCTGCTGCCCGTGATCCCGGCGGCCGAAGGGCCGTTGCACTTCGCCGGGGACCACACCTCGGTCAAGCCGGCGTGGATCGAGGGGGCCCTGGAGTCCGCCGTGCGGGCCGCCCTGGAGGTGCACACGGACTAACCCGGCCCCGAGTGACGGAGCCCCGGCCGCACGGCCGGGGCTCCCGCGTCTTCGGACGACGACCCGCGGCGGTCGCTCCGCCGCGACCACAACGACCACAACCTCCGTTGATTCCGCAAGCGAGACACCATGTCGGCGGCCGGGCACCATGTGGCCCACCTCACCCTCCCCCACAGGGCATCGACCAACCCGCAACGACGTACCGACAGGTGGTGGCACTCGTGCGCCTGCGCACTCCCCTCGCCCTGCTCGGGGCCGCCGTGCTCGTGCTCGTCGGACCGCCGCTGCTGACCACCGGCAGCGGGGCCGAGACCGGCACACAGATCCCGGGCCTGCGTTTCATGGTCCCCAACACGCCGGGCGGCGGCTACGACATCACGGCCCGCACGGCCGCGAAGAACGCCGAGGACGCCGGACTCACCCACAACATCGAGGTGTTCAACCTGCCCGGCGCCGGCGGCACGGTGGGCCTCAGCCGGCTGGTGAGCGAGCACGGCAACGGCAAACTCGCCATGTCCATGGGCCTCGGCGTCGTGGGCGCCGTCCGCTCCAACGACGCCCCGAAGACGCTCGGCGACACCACGCCCATCGCCCGGCTCACCGAGGAGCAGGACGTCGTCGTGGTCGCCGAGGACTCCCCGTACAAGACGATCGACGACCTGATCGGCGCCTGGAAGGAGAACCCGGGCAAGCTGCCGGTGGGGGGCGGCTCCTCCCCCGGCGGGCCGGACCACCTCGCGCCGATGCTGATGGCACGCGCCGCCGGGATCCCGCCGAAGCAGGTCAACTACATCCCGTTCGACGGCGGCGGCGAGCTGCTCGCCTCCATCCTCGGCAACAAGGTCGCCTTCGGGGTCTCCGGCGTCGGCGAGTACCTCGACCAGATCAAGGCGGGCGAGCTGCGTCTCCTCGCGGTCACCGGCCCCGAGCGCGTGGCAGGGCTGGACGCGCCCACGCTGAAGGAGGCCGGGTACGACGTGAACTTCACCAACTGGCGTGGCATCGTCGCCCCGCCCGGGCTGTCGGACGGCGAGCGCGCCAAGCTCGTGCGGCTGATCGAGGAGCTGCACGACTCCGACGAGTGGCGCGAGGCCATGGAACAGAACGGCTGGGACGACGCCTTCCTCGCGGGCGAGGAGTTCGGCGCGTTCCTCGACGCCGAGGACAAGCGCGTGGTGTCGGTGCTGAAGGAGCTGGGACTGTGACGACGCGGACCACCGACCTGCCCCCCGCACGGGAGGGCGAGCGGCGCTCGTGGCTGAAGGAGCACTCGGAACTCGGCGTGTGCGTCCTGCTGCTGGCGCTCGGTGTGCTCGTCCTGACCGACGCGCTCACCATGGACGTCGACATCGCCCAGCGCGGGCCGGTCGGACCGAGGACCGTGCCGGTCGTGGTCGGGGCGGGCCTGCTCGTGATCGCGGCGCTGCTCGCCGTGGACGTGCTGCGCGGCGGCCGGGGCCAGGCCGAGGGCGGTGAGGACATCGACCTGTCGGAGCCCGCCGACTGGCGCACCGTGCTGCTGCTGGCCGGGGTGTTCCTCGGCGCGGCCGTGCTGATCGAGCCGCTCGGCTTCCCCGTCGCGGGCGCCCTGTTGTTCTGGGGCGCGGCGTTCGCGCTGGGCAGCCGCCGGGTCGACCGCGATCCGCTCATCGCGGCCGGGCTCTCCCTCGTCACCTACACCGTCTTCAACAACCTGCTCGGAGTGCCCCTGCCCGGCGGTCCGCTGATGGGAGTGCTGTGACATGAACGCCCTCAACTCCCTGCTGGACGGCTTCGGTACGGCCCTCACGCCGGTCAACCTGCTCTGGGCCGCGATCGGTGTCCTGCTGGGCACGGCGATCGGGGTGCTGCCGGGCATCGGCCCGGCGATGGCGGTGGCGCTGCTGCTGCCGGTGACGTACGGGCTGGACCCGACCGGCGCGTTCATCATGTTCGCCGGCATCTACTACGGCGCCATGTTCGGCGGCTCCACGACCTCCATCCTGCTCAACACCCCAGGCGAGAGCGCGGCGGTGGTGGCGGCCATGGAGGGCAACCCCATGGCGAAGTCCGGCCGGGGCGCCCAGGCGCTGGCAGCGGCGGCCATCGGCCACTTCGCGGGCGGCATGGTCGGCACGCTCCTGCTGGTCGCGCTCGCGCCGACGGTCGCCGAACTGGCCGTGGACATCGGGGCGCCGGACTACTTCGCCATCATGGTGCTGGCGTTCATCGCGGTGACGTCGGTGCTGGGCGCGTCCCGGGTCCGGGGCATGGCCTCCCTGCTCATCGGTCTCACCCTGGGCCTGGTGGGACTGGACCAGATGACCGGCCAGCAGCGCCTCACCTTCGGCTCGCTGCAACTCGCGGACGGAATCGACGTCGTCATCGTCGCGGTCGGCCTCTTCGCCATCGGCGAGGCCCTGTGGGTCGCGGCGCACCTGCGGCGCAGGCCGCCGGAGCCGATCCCGGTGGGGCGGCCGTGGCTGGGGCGCGGCGATCTCCGCCGCACGTGGAAGTCGTGGCTGCGCGGCCCGTTCATCGGGTTCCCGTTCGGCGCGATCCCGGCGGGCGGCGCGGAGATCCCGACGTTCCTGTCGTACGTGACGGAGAAGCGCCTGTCGAAGCACAAGGACGAGTGGGGCAAGGGCGCCATCGAGGGCGTCGCGGGGCCGGAGTCGGCGGCGTCGGCCTCGGCGGCGGGCACGCTGGTGTCGATGCTGACCCTGGGCCTGCCGACCACGGCGGTCGCGGCCGTGATGCTGGCCGCCTTCCAGCAGTACGGCATCCAGCCCGGTCCGCTCCTCTTCGAGCGCGAACCCGACCTCGTGTGGGGCCTGATCGCCTCCCTGTTCGTCGGCATGGTGCTGCTGCTCGCGCTCAACCTGCCGCTGGCGCCGGTGTGGGCGAAGCTGCTGCGCATCCCGCGGCCGTACCTGTACGCCGGGATCCTGTTCTTCGCGGCGGTCGGCGCGTACGCGGTCGGCGGCGAGGTGATCGACCTGGTGATCCTGCTGGTCATCGGCCTGATCGGCTTCGGCATGCGCCGCTACGGGCTGCCGGTGCTGCCCGCCGTCATCGGCGTGATCCTCGGTCCGAACGCGGAGCAGCAGCTGCGCCGCGCCCTGCAGATCAGCGACGGCAGCGTCACGGGGCTGGTCAACACGCCGTTCGCGGTGACCGTCTACGCGGTGATCGTGGTGCTGCTGGCCTGGCCCCTGCTGCCGAAGGCGGTGAAACGGGTCCGCGCGGCGGCCTGACCGGGTCACCATGGCCTTCCCCCGACCTCCCCATCGGTCAGGGCGGCCCGTACGCGCGGACCTGAACACCGCGCGTGCGGGCGGCCGTTGGTCCGTCCGCGGGGCTCCTCGAGCCGTGTCGGCCGGCCGGCGACCGCGCATCTCGGCGGCCGGGGAATCGGCTCGACCGCCCGGTTCCGGATCCGGGCGCCCAGCGCGCCGACCCTCCCACCTCTTGACGCGTCACGGACAACGGTGGCTTGATGTCATGGGAGCGCTCCCACGTCCTCCAGGGAAGGGACCACCATGCGCAGAACCCCCCGCACGTTCCCCCGCTCACGGCTCGTCCCGCTCCTCGGCCTGCTGGCCGCCCTGCTCCTCCCGCTCGGCCTGACCTCGGCCCCGCGCGCCACGGCCGCCCCCGCCGCGGACCCCGTCCGCGTCATGCCGCTCGGCGACTCGATCACCGGCTCGCCCGGCTGCTGGCGGGCCGTGCTGTGGAACCGGCTGGTCAGCAGCGGCTACCCGGACATCGACTTCGTCGGCACCCTCCCGCCGCAGGGCTGCGGCCAGGCCCACGACGGCGACAACGAGGGCCACGGCGGCGAGTTGGCCACCCACGCGGCCGACCAGAACCTGCTGCCCGGCCGGCTCGCGGCCACCGACCCGGACATCGTTGTCATGCACTTCGGCACGAACGACGTGTGGAGCGGCATCGCTCCCGACCGCATCCTCGCCGCCTACACCCGGCTGGTCGGGCAGATGCGGGCCGCCAACCCAAAGATGCGGATCCTCGTCGCACAGCTCATCCCGATGAACCCGGGCAGTTGCGCGGCCTGCGCGCAGCGCGTCGTCGACCTCAACGCGCGGATCCCCGCGTGGGCGCGGGCGACGAGCACCGACCGCTCGCCGATCACCGTGGTCGACCAGTGGACGGGTTTCAGCACGGCCGCCGACACCTACGACGGCGTGCATCCCAACGCCTCCGGCGACGCGAAGATCGCCGCTCGCTGGTTCCCGGCCCTGGCGGCGGTCCTCGACGCGGGCGTCCCGCAGGACCCGGGTGACCCCGGCGACCCCGCCGCCTGCACTGCCCGCTTCCGGGCCGTCTCCGCCTGGCAGGGCGGCTATCAGGGCGAGGTGACGGTGACCAACACCTCCGCCTCCGCCACCGCGGGCTGGACCGCGACCGTCGTCGCGGCGGGCGGCGCGCGTCTCACCCGGGTCTGGAACGGCACGCTCGGCACGGCCGCGGACGGCAAGGCCACCGTCGCGAACGCGGGCTGGAACGGTGCGCTGGCCCCGGGCGCGAGCGCCACGTTCGGTTTCGTAGCCACCGCCCCGGCAACCGCCGACGCCCCGGCGGCGACCGTCACGTGCACGGTAGGGACCAC
>NZ_JAPSKN010000245.1 GCF_031181705.1 Streptomyces sp. | reverse complement strand
CTCGGAGGCGGTGGTCTCGGGCATGGAGGTCTCCTGGGGAAGCGGTCGGTGCCGCCCGTGCGGCCCCTGTTGGCGTCGCAGGGGTAGACCGCACCTCGCTGCGCAACTCATCGCAGGCCGGCCGCCGATCCGCCTCCCCGTGTCCGTGAAGGCGGTCCGTGCCGCACCACCGCCTTCACCCATATCCGGTCGTCCGTCAGATACCGGTCCACCCTCAGGCCCTCCTCCGCCAGGGCCTCCTCGAACTGCTCCCTGCTCAGCGGCCGGGCCCGGAACGTCTGGGTCCAGACGGCGTCGGGGAACTCGTACTCCGCGCGCACCGAGTGGACTCCGTCGCCGACCGGCTCGGAGGAGACGATCCGTACGGTGAAGCCGCTGGGGTCCACGCGCTCGCGCGGCACGTTGGCGTGGTAGTCCTCGCCCTCCCGCTGGATCAGCACGCAGCCGCCCTCGGCGACATGGCGCGCGCAGGTGCGCAGCAGGCCTCGCCGCACCTCGGCGTCTCCCGTGTGCACCAGGAACGACGCGAGCAGCACCGCGTCGAACGTCTCGCCCAGGTCCAGTTCCTCGATCGGGCTGCATATCGTCCGCGCGCCGCGCACGCGCTCCAGCATCGCGGCGGACTCGTCCACCGCCGTGACCGTGAACCCTCGCTCCAGCAGCGCGTGCGTCATGCGCCCGACCCCGCTGCCCAGCTCCAGGACGCGCGCGCCCTCGGGCACCGCGGCGGCGATGATGTCCGGCTCGTCCCCGGCGGGCAGCCGCGCGTACAGCTCCACCGCGCAGCCGTCCGGGGTGATGGCCCCCGGGCCCGTCCCCTCATACCCCTCACGCATTTTTCAGCTCCATGCCCGTCCAACGGGCGCTCCCCGCACGCCCGTTCCCCTCCCCGCCGCCTTCACCCGACCGAGTGAAGCCGAGCGAGGACGGGCATCCCCGGCGGGCACGACCGGGCGGCTACAGAGGGAACCAGCCGTGTCCCAGGTACCAGTGACCGCCCGCCCGCAGATGGTTCCCCACCGCCCGCTCCACCGACGTACGCCCCGGCAGGCTCGCCACCGGCAGATCCGGGTCTCCGAAGACGAACCGGACCGGCTCGGTGTCGGCCCGGTCCGGCTCCGCACCGGGCTCACGGGCGGCCCTGAAACGCCCCTGGAAGCGGACGATGTTGGAGGCCGGGTCCAGGTACCGCTTCAACTGGGGGTCGAGCAGCCAGGAATGGCAGACCATCACCCGGTACCGCTCCCGCGGGAAGTGCCGGGCGAAGAAGACCCGCGCCAGATCCAGGGAACGGTCGCAGCCCTCGGGTGACAACGGCCCGTAGAAGCCCGGGATGTGCAGGTTCAGACAGGGCTCCCCCGGCGCCACGTCCGTCCCGGCCGCCGCCACCGCCCGCCCCGTCCGCTCGCCGAGCCTCGCGCGCTCGAACTGGAGACGTCCCAGCTGATACAGCTCGCCGCGGAAGTGCAGCGTGAGCCACTGCGGCACCAGCATCCCTCCCGTGCCGTGCTGGCGCCGATGGAACGCCATGCTCCGTCCGAAGTCGGCGAGGGTGTGGCGGCTGATGTCGTCGGGGACACCCCGCTCGCGGTGGAAGGCGCGGATGTGTGGCAGTGCCGAGACGAACACGTACGCCGCGAAGTAGCGGCCCAGCGCCGCCGGCGCCTCGGCGAGGCGCTCATCGAGCGGCACCCCGGCCCCGACCTCTCCGATGTCCCGCACCAGGTCCGTCACGCACTGCTCCAGCAGCCGCATGGCGGCGGCGTCCGCGGTCAGGGCCCGCCGCAGCGCGACCAGGTGGTTGACGTCTTCGTGCGGCACCGCCAGGTCGAGCAGGATCCCGGGCAACGCGTCGGCGTCCGGCAGCATCGCGGCCCCCCTGTGAGCCCTTGGTGAACCCCCGCCACGAAGAGTACGTTGCCCTCAGGAGTGGTGACAGGACGATGCGTACGGGCAGTGAACCGAGGACGGCGCGCAGTGCGCTGCGGGCCCGCTTCTGGCTGAGCCTGTGGGGGCTGGCCTGGGCGGTCGTCGGCGCGGTCGCGTTCACGCTCGCCGGGCGACCCGGCTGGGCCGTCGCCTGCGGCGTGCTGCTGCTGGTCGTCACGATCGACCTCGCCGTCGTCCTCCGGCACATCCGCCAGGGCCCGCACTACCAGCCCGGCCCCGGCATTCCGCCCTACCGGCCGGTCGACGACCGCCCGGCAGACGACCGGCCCGCGGACGGCCGGTCACCGGGCCGCCGGTCACCCGGCCACCGGTCGGCGGACGGCAGGCCGACGGGAAACCCGCCGGACGACCGCCCCTGACGCGACGGCGTCAGGAGTCGAAGCGCGCCGCCTTCAGGAACTCCGGGTTCGGATCCAGCGCGGCAGCGAGCCGGAAATGACGCTTGGCCTGGTCGGGGCGGCCCTGCCGTTCGAAGGTGCGGGCGAGCGCGAAGTGCGCGAAGGCGTTGTCCGGCTCGCGCTCCAGCACGATCGAGAACTCCAGCTCCGCCGGCCGCAGCTGCGCGGCCGCGAAGAAGGCACGCGCGCGCAGCAGCCGCGCGGCGGTGTTCTCCGGGTGGGCGGCGACGACCTCGTCGAGCAGCTTCACCGCGCCCCGCGGGTCCCGCGCGGCCAGCAACTGCTCGGCGGCACGGAAGTCGATGACGTGCGTCTCCGGGGTACGTCCGGTCGAACCGCTGGTCTCGGGCACGGCAGAGTCCTTCCCTCACTCCCCCGCTTCAACGCCCCCTCGGGGTGCCGCTATTCCTGGGGGGACCGCCGTGACGCCTGGGACCTGCGCACGAGCTCGGCCCACACGTCCTTCACACGGCGCTCCAGCTCCTGGAGCGGAACGTCGTTGTCGATGACGATGTCGGCGATCTCGCGGCGCTGCTCACGGGAGGCCTGGGCGGCCATCCGCGCGCGGGCGTGCTCCTCGGTCATGCCCCGCCGCCGCACGAGCCGGTCGAGCTGGGTCTCGGGGGCGGCGTCGACGACGATCACCAGGTCGTACAGCGGTGCCAGCCCGTTCTCCGTGAGGAGCGGGACGTCGTGGACGACGACCGCGTCCGCGGCGGCGGTCTCCTCCAGCTCGCGGGAGCGGGCGCCCACCAAGGGGTGCACGATCGAGTTGAGGGTGGCGAGCCTCGCCGGGTCGGCGAAGACGATGGAGCCGAGCCGGGGCCGGTCGAGGCTGCCGTCCTCGGCGAGGATCTCCTCGCCGAAGGCCTCCACGACCGCGGCGAGCCCCGGCGTCCCCGGCGCGACGACCTCCCGGGCGATGCGGTCCGCGTCGATCAGCACGGCCCCGCACTCGACGAGCAGCCGTGACACCTCACTCTTGCCGGCGCCGATGCCACCGGTCAGGCCCACCTTCAGCATGGCCGCAGCCTAGACGCTGCCCTGGGGGCGCCGGGTGGAGGGTGCCATGTGCCGAGTGCCCGTCCGTGTCCGTCGTGCGGCGTCGTGGGGGCTGGTCACCCCCCCCC
>NZ_JAPSKN010000013.1:52043-69692 GCF_031181705.1 Streptomyces sp. | reverse complement strand
GAGTACTTCCGTGACGTCCAGAAGCAGGACGTGCTGTTCTTCATCGACAACATCTTCCGCTTCACCCAGGCCGGTTCCGAGGTGTCGACCCTGCTCGGCCGTATGCCCTCCGCGGTGGGCTACCAGCCGAACCTGGCCGACGAGATGGGCCTCCTCCAGGAGCGCATCACCTCGACCCGTGGTCACTCGATCACCTCGATGCAGGCGATCTACGTCCCCGCGGACGACCTGACCGACCCGGCCCCGGCCACCACCTTCGCCCACCTCGACGCGACGACGGTTCTGTCCCGTCCGATCTCCGAGAAGGGCATCTACCCGGCCGTGGACCCGCTGGACTCGACGTCCCGCATCCTCGACCCGCGGTACATCTCGGCGGACCACTACAACGCCGCGATGCGCGTGAAGAACATCCTGCAGAAGTACAAGGACCTGCAGGACATCATCGCGATCCTCGGTATCGACGAGCTCGGCGAGGAGGACAAGCTCGTCGTCCACCGTGCCCGTCGCGTGGAGCGCTTCCTGTCCCAGAACACCCACGCCGCCAAGCAGTTCACCGGTGTGGACGGTTCGGACGTGCCGCTGGACGAGTCGATCGCCGCGTTCAACGCGATCTGCGACGGCGAGTACGACCACTTCCCGGAGCAGGCGTTCTTCATGTGCGGTGGTCTCGAGGACCTGAAGAAGAACGCCAAGGAGCTCGGCGTCTCCTGAGCCTCGTGCTCGATGTGAGCCTCGTGCTCACGCCGGAGGGGGCGGGGAACGTCCCGCCCCCTTCGTCACGCCCATTAGACTTGTAACCAACACCCGGCACTCCCGCCGGGTGGTGACCCGAGGAGCCACCCTTGGCTGCTGAGCTGCACGTCGCGCTGGTCGCGGCCGACCGTGAGGTCTGGTCCGGCCAGGCCACCCTGGTCGTCGCGCGCACCACGTCCGGCGACATCGGCGTCATGCCCGGTCACCAGCCGCTGCTCGGTGTGCTGGAGTCGGGCCCGGTGACCATCCGCACGAGCGACGGCGGGACGGTCGTCGCCGCGGTGCACGGCGGATTCATCTCGTTCGCCGACGACAAGCTCTCGCTGCTGGCGGAAGTCGCCGAGCTGTCGGACGAGATCGACGTCCAGCGCGCGGAGCGGGAGCTGGAGCGCGCGAAGGCGGAGGACGACGCGGAGGCCAAGCGCCGCGCGGACGTCCGGCTGCGGGCTGCGACGGCGGCGCGCTGACGCCGCCCGCCGTGTGAAGACGTCACTCAGCCGCGGCTGGGTACCGGAGAGATCCGGACCCGGCCGCGGCTGAGGCGGATGTGGGTGTTTTTTACGTTCCGTTACCTAGGAGACGAGGAGGTCGGTGTCGATGGTCCTCGCTCTGACTGTGTGCGGAATCGTGGTGGCCCTCGTGGTGGTGGGCCTGTTCGTCTTCGGGCTGCGCCGCCGGCTCATCCAGCGTTCGGGCGGCACCTTCGACGCCAGCCTGCGCTGGGACGTCGCGGAGCAGAGCGACACCAGCGGCAAGGGCTGGGCGTACGGGGTGGCCCGGTACAACGGCGACCGCGTCGAGTGGTTCCGTGTCTTCTCGTACTCGCCGCGCCCGCGCCGCGTCCTGGAGCGGTCCGCGATCGAGGTGGCCGGCCGCCGGGTCCCGGAGGGCGAGGAGGAGCTGGCGCTGCTGTCCGACCACGTGATCCTGACCTGTCTGCACCGGGGTACGCGTCTCGAACTCGCGATGAGCGAAGACGCGCTGACCGGTTTCCTCGCGTGGCTCGAAGCAGCCCCGCCCGGACAGCGGGTGAACGTGGCGTAGCCACGTTCACCCGCTGGGTGGGGGTCCCCCCGGACGAAGTCTGGGGGAGCGTCAATGTCGCTTGGGGTCTACGACCCTTCGCATCTCTCTCTGGTCGGGCCTACTTCAGGCCGCTGTCGATCGCGGTCGCCAGCTCTCCGTTCGCGGTGTCGCCGCTGAACTCCCAGAAGAACGCGCCGCCGAGGCCCTGGTTCTTGGCCCAGCTCATCTTGCCCGCGATGGTCGCCGGGGTGTCGTACGACCACCAGTTGCTGCCGCAGTGGGCGTACGCCGTGCCGGCGATGGTGCCGGTGGCCGGGCAGGAGTTCTTCAGGATCTTGTAGTCCTCGATGCCCGCCTCGTACGTGCCCGGAGCCGCTCCGGTGGCCGAGCCGCCGGGGGCGGACTGGGTGACGCCGGTCCAGCCGCGGCCGTAGAAGCCGATGCCGAGCAGCAGCTTCTTGGCGGGGACGCCCTTCGCCTTGAGCTTGGCGATGGCGTCGGCCGAGTTGAAGCCGTCCTGCGGGATGCCCGGGTACGAGGTGAGCGGGGAGTGCGGGGCGGTCGGGCCGTCCTTGTCGAAGGCGCCGAAGTAGTCGTAGGTCATCACGTTGTACCAGTCGAGGTACTGGGCGGCGCCGCCGTAGTCGGCCGCGTCGATCTTGCCGCCGGAGGAGCCGTCGGCGGTGATGGCCGCGGTGACCAGGTAGTCCGGGCCGAACTCGGCACGCAGGGCCTGCGAGAGGTTCTTGAAGGCCGCCGGACCCGAGGTGTCGCAGGTCAGGCCGCAGGCGTTCGGGTACTCCCAGTCGATGTCGATGCCGTCGAAGACGTCGGCCCAGCGCGGGTCCTCCACGACGGCCTTGCAGGACTTGGCGAACGCGGCGGCGTTCTGCGCGGCCTGGCCGAAGCCGCCGGAGTAGGTCCAGCCGCCGAAGGAGTACAGCACCTTGATGTGCGGGTACTTCGCCTTCAGCTGGCGCAGCTGGTTGAAGTTGCCGCGCAGCGGCTGGTCCCAGGTGTCGGCGGTGCCGCTGACGGACTGGTCGGCGGTGTAGGCCTTGTCGTAGGCGGCGTAGGTGTCGTCGACGGTGCACTGACCGTTCTTGACGTTGCCGAACGCGTAGTTGATGTGGGTGATCTTCGACGCGGTGCCCGACGTCACGAGGTTCTTGACGTGGTAGTTGCGGCCGTAGACGCCCCACTCGGTGAAGTAGCCGAGCTTGACCTTGTCGCCGGTGGGCGGGGGCTCGGTGGTGCCGCCGGTGGTGCGGACGCGGACGGAGCCGCTGACCGGGCCGGTCTGGTCGGCGGTGTCACGCGCCTGCACGGAGTAGGAGTAGTCCGTGCCCTTGGTCAGGCCGGTGTCCGTGTACGAGGTCGTCGTCACGGTGGCGACCTTGGCGCCGTCGCGCAGGACGTCGTAGTTCTTGACGCCCTTGTCGTCGGTGGCGGCGGACCAGCTCAGCTTCACCGAGGTGTCGGTGATGCCGGAGGCGGTCGGGGTGCCGGGGGCGCTCGGCGCGCTGTCGCCGGGCTCGGTGGTGCCGCCGTCGCAGCTGCCGCCGTTGAGCTTGCAGTTGGCGGGGGAGCCGGAGCCGGAGCCGTTGAAGCCGAAGGTGACGGAGGCCCCGGGGGCGAGGGTGCCGTTCCAGGACTTGTTCTTCGCGGTCCAGTGGGAGCCGGAGGAGGTGACGTCGGCGTCCCAGGCGGAGGTGACGGAGGTTCCGGAGGGGAAGTCCCACTCGACGGTCCAGGAGCTGAGGGTGGTGGTGCCGGTGTTCTTCACCGTCCACTTGCCCTCGAAGCCGGAGCCCCAGTCCTGGGTCTTGGCGTAGGTCGCGGTGGCGGACGTCGCTGCCTGGGCCGGGCTCGCCAGGCCGACGAGGCCGGCGAAGGGGAGCAACAGTGTCGCGAACCCTGCCGCGGCTCTGTGTCTGAAGCGCATGCTGCGCCTCCTTGATGGAGTTGTGGGGGGCGTGACTGAGCCTCACGCCACACATGGTGCGGTGAGAATAGAAAGGTCTGGACCACCGGTCAATAGGTCTGGACCACCGCGACCCGCTGTGATCAGGGCCCGATCAGATCCGCAACTCCTGAGCGAGCACCGCCGCTTGCACCCGGCTGCGCAGCTCCAGCTTCGCCAGCAGGCGGCTGACGTGCGTCTTCACCGTCGCCTCCGCCATGTCGAGCCGCTCGGCGATGCCCGCGTTGGACAGGCCCTCGCCCAGGCAGGACAGCACCTCGCGCTCACGGCGGGTCAGCCGGTCCAGCACCGCCGGGTCGGCCGCGGGCTCCCGGACCGGCCTGGCGGCGAACTCCGCGATCAGCCGCCGGGTGACCGCGGGGGCGATGAGCCCTTCCCCGCGCGCGACCGTCCTGACCGCCTCCAGCAGGTCCCTCGCCTCGGTGTTCTTCAGCAGGAAGCCGGCCGCGCCCGCGCGCAGCGCCCCGAACACGTACGCGTCCAGGTCGAAGGTGGTCAGCACGAGCACGTCCGCGAGCCCTTCGGCGACGACCTGCCGGGTGGCCGACACCCCGTCCAGACGGGGCATCTGAACGTCCATCAGCACCAGGTCGGGCCGCAGCTCGCGGGCCAGCGCCACCGCCCGCTCGCCGTCCGGGGCCTCGCCGACCACCTCGATGTCGGGCGCGCTGCGCAGGATGAGGACCAGGCCTGCGCGGACGGCCGACTGGTCCTCGGCGACCAGGACGCGGATCATGCGGTGTCTCCTTCGGCGGTGTCGCTGACGGGCAGGGCGGCGCGGACGGCCCAGATCCTGCCGTCCGGCGAGTCCTCGGGGCCGGCCTCGAAGGTGCCGTCCAGCAGCGCGGCGCGCTCCCGCATGCCGACCAGGCCGGCTCCCGAGCCGGGGGCCGTGGGCCCGTCGCGGTCGCCGTAGGGGCTGGTCACCTGGACCGTCAGGGCTCCGTCGCAGCGGGCAAGGGACACGGTGACCCGGCCGGCGCCGGCGTGCTTGAGGGCGTTGGTGAGGGACTCCTGGACGATGCGGTAGGCGGCGAGCTCCACCGGTGCCGGCACCGCGCCCCGGGCCGTGTGGAGGGCCGCGTCGAGGCTGACGTCGAGGCCGTTGGTGCGGGCGTTGTCCACCAGGGCGCCGAGGCCGTCGAGGGTGGGGGCGGCGACCGGCTCGGTGTCGCCGCTGGAGTCGCGCAGGATCCCGATGAGCCGCCGCATCTCCGCCAGTCCCTCGACGCTGTTCTCGCGGATGACCACCAGCGCCTCCTGCGAGGTCCTGGGGTCCTGGAGGGAGAGGGCGGCCGTGGAGTGGATGGCGATCGCGGAGAGGTGGTTGGCGACCATGTCGTGCAGTTCGCGGGCCATCCGGGCCCGCTCGGCGGTGACGGCCTGGGTGCGGTCCATCTCGGCGAGCAGCGCGGTCTGCTCGGCGCGCAGCCGGGCCGCCTCCGCGGCGTCGCGGTGGTTGCGCACGATCAGGCCGGTGGCGGCGGGCCCGAAGGTGACCAGGCCGGTGAGCACGCCGATCAGCAGCGCTTCGGGCTCGCGCCAGATCGCGAACGGCACCACGGCCCCGGCCACCGTGAGCAGCCCGGTGATCCGCGGGATGCGGTGGGCCGAGCCTGGCGGCCCGTACAGGACGGCCGCGTACATCAGGTCCGTGTACAGCAGGATCGTGACCAGGTTGCCCTGGGTGACGAGGTCCAGCACCAGCGCGGGGGTGCCGATCAGCAGGGCGGTGCGGGGGGCGCTGCGGCGCAGCAGCTCGCAGCCCGCCATGACCACCAGCGGCAGCAACAGGGGCCAGCGCCCGGGCAGGAGCACGTACGGCTCGGTGTGCGTACGGGTGGCCAGGCCGACGCCCCACAGCAGCAGCCCGCCGAGCAGTCCGCCCAGCGCGACGCGCACGTCGAAGCGGCGGGGGCGGGGGAGTCGTGCGGCCATGGCACCATCCAACACGGCCGCCGTGCCCCACGCCTGATTCCCGCGAAGGGTCCTGGACTGCATCTTTCGATGTACCGGGGGTTCGTCACGCGCGACGACGATTCCGGCCGCGCCGCCCGGGAGCCTGGAAGGGTGACCGAGAGGAGCGAACCGTGATCGTCGCCTTGATCGCCGCCTGTGAGATCGGCTTCTGGGTGCTGCTGGCGGCCGGGCTGGCCTTCCGCTACCTGCTGCGCATGCCGCGTACGGGGCTGGCGCTGTTGCTGTGCGAGCCGCTGCTGGAGGTCGTCCTGCTGGTCGCCACCGCGCTGGACCTGAAGAACGGCGCGGATCCCGACTGGACCCACGGGCTGGCCGCGCTGTACATCGGCTACACCGTCGGTCACGGCCACCGCACCGTGAAGTGGCTCGACGGGCACGCGGCCCACCGCTTCGGCGGGGCCCCGCCGCCCCGGAAGCCGCCGCAGTACGGCATGGCCCGGGCCCGTCACGAGGGCAGGGTCTGGCTGGGCACGGTGCTGGGCGCCGCCGTCGCGACCGCGCTCCTGCAGCTCGCCGTCTGGTACGTGGACGACCCGAGCCGCGTGACCTCCCTGGAGAGCTGGCGCTACGTGGCCTGGCGTGCGGCCGGGATCCACGGGCTGGTCGCGCTGAGTTATCTGATCTGGCCGCGGAAGGCGCCTGCGGGCGAGCCTGCGGGGGAGCCGGAGGCGGTCACCGGCCCCAAGGAGAGGCTCCACCGATGAGCAAGGCGAAGCAGAACGGGGTCCTCTCCGCCAACGGCCTCCGGCACGCCGCGCGGGGCGGAACCTAGCGCTCCCCGCCCGGCACCCACAGCACGTCTCCGGCCTCCTTGTTCGCCGTCCTGGCCAGGATGAACAGGAGGTCTGAGAGGCGGTTGAGGTAGGTCGCCGTGAGGGGGTTCATCGTCTCGGCGTGGACCTCCAGGGCCGCCCAGGTCGACCGTTCCGCCCGGCGGACCACCGTGCAGGCCTGGTGCAGCAGGGCCGCGCCCGCCGTGCCGCCCGGCAGGATGAAGGAGCGGAGCTTGTCCAGCCGCTCGTTGAAGCGGTCGCAGTCGGCCTCCAGCCGGTCGATGTAGAACTGCTCGACCCGCAGCGGCGGGTACTCCGGGTTCTCCACCACCGGCGTCGACAGGTCCGCACCCACGTCGAACAGGTCGTTCTGCACGCGGGTGAGGACCTCGACGACCTCCTCGTCCAGGCCGCCCAGGGCGATCGCGCTGCCGATCACGGCGTTCGCCTCGTTGGCGTCGGCGTACGCCGAGATCCGCAGGTCCGTTTTGGCGACCCGGCTCATGTCGCCGAGGGCGGTCGTGCCCTGGTCGCCGGTCCTGGTGTAGATGCGCGTCAGATTGACCATGCGGCCAGCGTAGTTACGCCCCGGCGGATCGGAACACGCGTGTGCCCACCGTCACGGACAGCGCGGTCAGGCCGAGGGCCACCAGCACGCCGTGGAGCATGTCGGCCGTCGCATAGTCGCCGACGTAGGCGTCGCGCACCGCGTCCACCAGATAGCGGAACGGCATGAGGTGCGACAGGACGTCCAGCCACGCCGGCCCCAGGGACATCGGCAGCATCAGGCCGGACAGCAGCATCGAGGGCATCGTGAGCGCGTTGACCGCCGGGCCGAACCCCTGCGGGGTGCTCAGCTTCATCGCCAGCGCGTACGACAGCGCGGACAGCGACACGGTGAGCAGCGCGACGAAGCCGAAGCCGATCAGGACACCGGCCAGCGGCGCCCGCAGGCCCATCGCCACCGCCGCCAGCACCAGCAGCACCGCCTGGAAGACGAAGACCGTGGCCTCCCGCAGCACCCGCCCGAGCAGCAGGGCCAGCCGGCTGACCGGGGTCACCCGCATCCGCTCGACCACTCCCTGCCCCTTCTCCAGGATGATGGTGAAGCCCGCGAACGACGCCCCGAACAGCCCCAGTTGGAGCAGCAGTCCGGGGACCAGGACCTGCCAGGAGCTGCCCGGCTCGCCGAGCGGCAGATCGGTCAGCAGCGGGCCGAAGAACAGCAGGTACAGCAGCGGCATCAGCACGCCGAACAGCAGCGCGAAGCGCGAGCGCAGGGACTGGCGCAGGTAGCGGCCGTAGACGAGGGCCGTGTCGTGGAGCAGCATCGGTGACTTCCTAGACGGCTACGGGGGCGGTGTCGGCGGGCGTGGCGCTGCGGCCGGTGACGGCGAGGAACGTGTCGTTCAGCGAGGCGTCGAGCGAGCCGCCGTACCGCAGCTTCAGCGCGCTCGGGGTGCCCTCGGCGGCGACCACGCCCCGATCGACGATCACCAGCCGGTCGGAGAGGGCGTCGGCCTCGTCGAGGTAGTGGGTGGTCAGGAAGACGGTCGTGCCCTGCTCGTCGCGCAGCCGCCGCACCAGGTCCCACAGGTCCGCGCGGCTGCCCGGGTCGAGACCGGTCGTCGGCTCGTCCAGGAACAGCACCTTCGGGCGGTGGGTGAGCGCCATCGCGATGTCCAGCCGCCGCCGCTGCCCGCCGGAGAGCGCGCCGCACCTTCGGTCGAGCAGCTCGGCCAGGCCCAGCTCACCGGCCAGCTCCTCGGCGCGCTCGGCGGCCCGCGTCCGGCTCAGCCGGTACAGACGCCCCTGGGTGACCAGTTCCTCGCGCACGCTGATCTGCGGGTCGACCCCGCCGGACTGGGCCACGTAACCGCAGGCCCGGCGCACTCCGGCCGGGTCGGTCGCCAGGTCGTGGCCCGCGACGGTGGCGGCGCCGCCGGTCGGCTCCAGCAGGGTTGTCAGCATCCGCAGGGTCGTCGTCTTGCCGGCGCCGTTCGGGCCGAGGAAGCCGAGGATCTCGCCCTCGCGGACGGTCAGGTCGATGCCGCGCACGGCCTGGACGGGGCCGCGCTTGGTCCGGAAGGTACGGGCCAGACCGGCCGTACTGATGATTGCCATGCCGCCCAGAAAAACAGAGTCCCTTAAATTTTGCAATGCCTCCAAAATTTGGCAGACACCAGGAACGCTAGGATGCGGGCATGGCTGAAGGGCTCAGGGAACGGAAGAAGCGCGAGACCAGGCAGCGCATCTCCGACATCGCCACCGGGCTGTTCCTGGAGCACGGGTTCGTGAGCGTGACCATGGCGGACGTGGCGGAGGCGGCCGACGTCTCCGTGAACACCGTCTACAACTACTTCCCGGCCAAGGAAGACCTCTTCTTCGACCGCTCCGCGGGGGTCGTCGACCGGCTCTCCCGCTGGGTGCGCGGCCGGGACACGGGGGAGTCGGCCGCCCGGGCGGTGCTGCGGGAACTGCGCGCCGAGGTCGAGGCCGTCTCCCCCCGGGTCGGCCTCATCGAGGGCTACGACCGCTTCATGCGGTGCATCGAGGAGGCGCCGCCGCTGCGCTCCCGGCTGTGGCGCATCCAGCAGGAGGTCCAGGAGAATTTGGAGGCGACCCTCCGTGAGGAGACCCGCGCCCGGGACGGCGATCCGCTGCCCGGGCTGATCGCCGGTCAGATCTGCTGGGTCCACGGCACCCTCTTCGTCTCGATCGGCCGCGAGATGGCCCGGGGGCGCAATCCGGACGAAGTGTCCCGGGAGACGCTCGGGCTTCTTGACGACATCGAGGGCCTGTTGAGCGAGCAGGTGCTCAACTACGCCGTCCGTGGCGCGTAATGACCCTCGCCGGTGTGATGTCCGTCATGTGAGACGTGACGCGCATTACTTACTGGTCACACGGGCCCTCACGAGCGCTAGTGTCCGCCCGAGAGGCAGACACAAGCAGCGCGTCAGGGGAGTCGCACAGTGGCACGGAAGCTCGCCGTCATCGGAGCCGGCCTCATGGGATCCGGCATCGCCCAGGTCTCCGCACAGGCGGGCTGGGACGTCGTCCTGCGTGACGTCACCGACGAGGCGCTGACGCGGGGCACCGACGGCATCAAGGCGTCATACGACAAGTTCGTCGCCAAGGGCAGGCTGGAGGCGCACGACGCCGACGCCGCGCTCGCCCGCATCACCGCGACCACCGACCTGGACGCCGCGGCCGACGCGGACGTCGTCGTCGAGGCCGTGTTCGAGAAGCTGGAAGTCAAGCACGAGATCTTCCGCGCGCTCGACAAGATCGTGAAGGACGAGGCGATCCTCGCCTCCAACACCTCCGCCATCCCGATCACCAAGATCGCGGCCGCGACGGAGCGTCCCGAGCGGGTCGTCGGCACGCACTTCTTCTCGCCGGTGCCGATGATGCAGCTGTGCGAACTCGTCCGCGGCTACAAGACCAGCGACGAAACCCTCGCCACCGCCCGCGAGTTCGCCGAGTCGGTCGGCAAGACCTGCATCGTCGTCAACCGCGACGTCGCCGGGTTCGTGACGACCCGTCTCATCTGCGCCCTGGTCGTCGAGGCCGCGAAGCTGCAGGAGTCCGGCGTCGCCAGCGCCGAGGACATCGACCTGGCCTGCAAGCTGGGCTTCGGCCACGCCATGGGCCCGCTGGCCACGGCGGACCTGACGGGCGTCGACATCCTGCTGCACGCCACGAACAACATCTACACCGAGTCCCAGGACGAGAAGTTCGCCGCCCCCGAGTCGATGCGCCGGATGGTTGACGCCGGTGACATCGGCCGCAAGAGCGGGCAGGGCTTCTACAAGCACTGAAACCGCACATGCCCCGGCGGCATCACACCCCCGGGTGAATTCGGTATCGGTTCGCTTACAGGAAGCAACCTCTGACTCCTCCACACAGTCAGAGGTTGCATCACCCAAAACCAGAACGCGGAGCACGATTCGCACGCACGGGGAGCGCATATGCACATCAGGGGCGACCACGCCGAGCTGGTCGTCGGGGGCCGCCTCGACGTCCGGAGCGCGGCGGACGCCCGTACGGTCCTGCACTCGGCCGTCGACGACGGCGTCGGCGACCTCGTGCTCGACCTGTCCGAACTGGACTCCTGGGACGCCACCGGCCTGGGCGTGATCATGGGTGCCCACCGGCGGGCCGGCCGCTGCGGCCGACGCCTGGTGCTGCGCGGTGTACCGCCGCAGATGCAGCGCCTGCTGGTGGCCACGCGCCTGCACCGGATCCTGGCGATCGAGGGGGGCATCGGGGTGGAGACACTGCCCCGCGTGTGACCCCGCGCACGGGTGTGAACCGGGCGACCGGGGAGACCCGGACGGACGTCGTCGAACCGTGCGACGCGCACAATCCTCACGAGACCGTGACGTTACGGACGGCGCGGTACCCCGGACTGTCGTAGATACTGTGCGAAGGTTTAGGGTTCGGCTGCCCGCTGCCTTGTCACCCTTCTAGCGGGCCCGGACCAGAAGCGACAGCGCGGTGTGCAGCAAGGCCGGGAGGGGCTTTCACAGCACACACCCGCTTTTGGGGGGCTTGACCTATGGACCCGAACACCCGGGGACCCGAGGAGTACGGCCACGAAGGCGACGGCCAGGGGCCGCGCCAGCGCCCGCCCCGGGAATCCCTCACACCCGACTTCGGACAGCACGCGCCCGCGCTCGCCCGCACGGTGCAGCTCGTCTCCGGCGACTTCCTGCTGACGGTCAACCCCGTCGACGGCAGCGAGATAGAAGCCTGCCCACCCGCCGAACGGCCCGCCCGGCCCGTGAAGCTCACCGCGGCCGAGCGCGCCGAGGCCGAGCGCGCGGCCCGCCCGCCCGCCCCGGCCGGCCCCGCACAGCCCGCCCTGCCGCTGCTCGCCCGGCAGGACGAGCGCGAGCGACTGGTGCGCCTGCTCGCCCGCGGCCGCTCCGTCCGCCTCACCGGCCCGGCCGGCTCCGGCCGCACGCGGCTGCTCGACCTCGTCGCCGAGGACTGCGCGGACCTCGCCCCCGACGGGGTGGTCCGCCTCAACGGCTTCGGCCGCAGCTCGGCGGATCTGCTGTACGACCTGTTCCACGCGGTGTACAGCGCCCCCCTGCACCGCCCGGACCGGGACGAACTGCTCAGCCACCTCGGCGAGATCGGCGCCGTCGTCGTCCTCGACGACCTGCAGTTCGGCGGAGCCGCGCTCGACGAGCTGCTGGACGCCACCCCCGAGTGCGCCTTCCTGCTCGGCGCCACCCCGGACGTGCCCGCCCCGTCCGCCGGGGCCGCGATCGAGGAGGTCCTCCTCGGCGGCCTGGAGCGCGCGGACGGACTCGACCTGCTGGAGCACGCCGTCGGCCGGCCCCTCACCGAGGAGGAGTCCAACTGGGCGGGCGACCTCTGGTTCGAGTCCGAGGGCCTGCCCCTGCGGTTCGTCCAGGCCGGTGCCCTGCTGCGGCAGCGCGACCGGCTGCGCGCCGGCGCCGGGGCCGTCGACGAGTTCGGTGTCTTCGAGGACGCCCCTCCGGCCGACGCCGCGGGCGCCTACGACCTGGGTGACGACGTACCGCTGCCCTCGCTGGGCGAGGCCGCCGCGCCCGCGCCGCTGCTCGCCTCCCGGCTGAGCGCCTCCGCGCGGGCCACCCTGCGGTTCGCCGTCGCCCTCGACGGCGAGATCCCGCACCAGGCGCATCTGCCCGCCCTGGTCGGCGACACCCACGCGGACGCCGCGCTCGGCGAACTGGCCGCCTGCGGCCTTGTCTCCGCGGTCGGCTCCCGCTACCGGCTCGCCGCGGGCGTCCCCGCGCAGCTGGAGGCCGCCGGATACGCCGACGAGGCCGAGGCCTGCGCCCGCAGCGCCGCCCAGCACTACTCCTGGTGGGCCGGGCACCCCTCGGTCACCCCCGAGCGCGTGTGCGCCGAGGCCGACGCGCTCCTCGCCGCCCTCACCGTGCTCGGGCCGCTCACCACTTCGGCCACCGAGGGCGAGGAGAGCGCGGCCGTGCACCTGGCCCGCACCGCCGCGCCCGCGTTCGCCGCCGGACTGCACTGGAGCGCCTGGGAGCGGACCCTGCGGGCCGGCGCCGAAGCCGCCCGGCTCGCCGGGGACGTCGCCGAACAGGCCTACTTCCACCACGAGCTCGGCATCCTCGCCCTGTGCGGCGGCAGCCTCGACCGGGCCCGCAGCGAACTGGAAACCTCCATCGGCCTGCGCGGCGCCCTCTCCGACAAGCGCGGCACGGTCGCGGGCCGGCGGGCCCTCGCCCTGGTCGCCGACCGCTCGGGCACGCCGATCGGGCTCGGGCCGACCGCGGCCGAGGAGGTGCCCGACGCCCGGTACGAGGAGTCGGCGTCGCCCTCCGGCGGTGTCCCGGCCGCCTTCCCGACGCTCCAGCCGCCCACGACCCCGGCCCTGATCACCCACCGCGGTTCGCCCGCACCCTCCCGCAAGGCACGGGGCGGGCTCAAGGGGCTGGCCCGGCGCAACCTCGTGGCCGCCGGTGCGGGCGCCCTGCTCGTCGCCGTGCTCGGCACGGTCGTGACGCTCGGCGCCACCTCCGACAACGAGCCGAACGTGCCCTCCGACCGGGTCGGCGTCAACCCCTCGGCCAGCCAGGGCGTGGGCGACGGCAGTCTGGGCGCCGACCCGGCGGCCAACGACGGCGACGGCGGCCCCGGCGCGGCGACCGGCCGTCCGACCGATCCGGGCCCGGACGGCACGCTGGGCACCTCGGACGATCCGACCCCGACCGGCTCCCCGAGCGGCTCGGCGGACCCGAGCGACTCCGCGTCACCGTCGAAGCCGCCGTCGTCCTCGAAGCCCCCGTCCTCGTCGAGGCCGCCCACGACGTCCAAGCCGCCCACGACGTCCAAGCCACCGACGACGTCCAAGCCGCCCACGTCGGAACCGCCGACCTCCGACCCGCCCACCTCGCAGCCCCCGACGTCCGACCCGCCGTCCTCGCCGTCCACGTCGGACTCGGCGAGCGGCCCGGCCTCCAGCGCCCCCGCCAGCACCTCGGCGAGCGCGCCGGAGGGCGGCTCGGGGGCGCCGAGCGGCTCCCCGTCGGTGATCTGACGCCCGTACACACGAAGGGGCCGGGTCCGTTCAGCGGACCCGGCCCCTTCGTGTGTGGAGGGGTCAGAACAGGCGCAGCTTGTCGTCCTCGATGCCGCGCAGGGCGTCGTAGTCGAGGACCTGGCAGCCGATGCCCCGGTCGGTCGCGAGGACGCGGGCCTGGGGCTTGATCTCCTGAGCCGCGAAGATGCCGCGGACCGGGGCGAGATGGGGATCGCGGTTCAGCAGCTCCAGATAGCGCGTCAGCTGCTCCACACCGTCGATCTCACCGCGCCGCTTGATCTCCACGGCGACCGTCTTGCCGTCGGCGTCCCGGCACAGGATGTCCACCGGGCCGATGGCCGTCGGGTACTCGCGGCGGATGAGCGTGTAGCCCTCGCCGAGTGTCTCGATGCGGTCGGCGAGCAACTCCTGCAGGTGCGCTTCCACGCCGTCCTTGATCAGGCCCGGATCGACGCCCAGTTCGTGCGAGGAGTCGTGGAGGACTTCCTCCATCGTGATGATGAGCTTCTCGCCCGCCTTGTTGATGACGGTCCAGACGCCCTCATCCTCGCCGGTGCCCTCCTTCAGGGTGCAGGGCGGCGACATCCAGTTCAGGGGCTTGTAGGCCCGGTCGTCGGCGTGGATCGAGACGCTGCCGTCCGCCTTCACCAGGATCAGGCGCGGGGCCGAGGGAAGGTGGGCGGTGAGCCGCCCGGCGTAGTCCACGGAGCAGCGGGCAATGACGAGACGCATGGTCGGCAACGCTACTCGACGGGCGCCGGTCCACGCGATTCGCCCTGGAAAACACGTGTTCGGTAATGGCCGATTGTGTGCACGGTGTGTTCACTGGGAGTGTCTCATCTGCGCATTTTCCTGGTGCCGCCCCCAGCCGTTGCTTACCGTATGAACGGGAGGTCGCGGTGCGTGTACGCAGCGTGTCCGATATCGCGCTCTCCCTCATCTGTCAGGCAACCCCTGCTCCTTGGGGGTGCGAGAGGAGAACTCATGTCGCTCGACGTCTCACCGGCCCTACTCGAACAGGCCGAGCGAGGCGAGGTCGACGAAGCGGAATTCGTCGACTGCGTCCGGACCTCCCTGCCCTATGCGTGGGAGATGATCAGCTCCCTGGTGGCCCAGCTGAAGGTGGACGGCGGAACGTTCGCCGACAACCAGACGCCCCCGCCGGACGAGCAGGCACGCGGCCAGCTGCTGCGTGCGCTTGCGAGTGACGCGATACGCGGCGCGCTGCAACGGCACTTCGGTGTGCGCCTGGCCTTCCAGAACTGCCACCGGGTGGCCGTGTTCCCGCTTGACTCCTCGGTCGACGAGACGCTGACCCGCTTCACCTCGGTCCGCAGTCAGGTGCTGAACCAGTCGCCCGAGTTCCGGGACTGCTGACGCGGCGCCGCTTGCTTGCCGCTCCGTACGCGGGAGGTGCAGTTCTGTACCGGAGCGGCAAGCCCCCGGGAAGTCACCGCGCCCTCAGACCAGTTGGGGGAGCACCTCGGCCCCCAGCCGCCGTACGTTCTCCTCGGTCGCCGCCAGGTCCCCGGAGCCCTCGACCAGCAGCGCGAAGCGGGTGATGCCCGTCCGCTCGCTGGTCGCCGCCAGCCGGTCCGCGCACAGCCGCGGGGTGCCCACCGGGTGCAGCCCGCAGAGCAGTTCGGTGTACGCCAGGGGGTCGCGCATCCGGCGCGTGCGCCCGTCGACCGTGACATGGGCCTCCAGGCCCTGCTTCAGCCAGCCCGGCATCGCCTTCAGCAGCGTCTCCGCCGCGTCGACTCTCCGGTCCGCGATCTGGCAGACACCGGCCGAGACGTGGCACGCGCGGTGGATCTCCTCCGCCGGCCGCCCGGCCGCCCGCGCGTGCCGTCGCCACAGGGCGACCATCTCCGCCTTCTCCTCGTCCCCCACGTGCATCCCGAGGAGCATCGACAGCCCGCGCTCGGCCGCCAGCCGCACGCTCGCCGGCGACGTACAGGCGACGACCAGCTCGGGCCCCGCGACGTCCGTGAGCGCCTCCGACGGCCGGGGCACCACCGGTACTTCACGGAAGCGGTACCGCTCCCCGTCGGCCGCCACGGACGGCTCGCGCAGCCACCGCCGCAGGACGTCGAGGGACTCCGGGAACCCCTTCTCGTAGGCCTCCAGGCCCGCGCCGAACACCTCCAGGTCGACCCATGGGCCGCCGCGCCCGACGCCGAGCGTGAAACGGCCGCCGCTCGTGTGGTGCAGCAGCGCCGCCTGTTCGCCGAGGGCCACGGGGTGGACGGTGGGCAGCACGCTGACCGCCGTACCGACCCGGATGCGGCGGGTGCGGCCCAGCAGGAAGGCGGCCAGGGTGATGGCCGACGGGCACGTGCCGTACGGCACGAAGTGGTGTTCGGCCAGCCAGACCGTGTCGAGCCCGGCCTCCTCGGCCACCTCGGCCGAGCGGACCGCGCGGTGCAGCGCCTCTCCCTCGCCCTGACCGGGGAACTGGGCTGCCAACACGAAACTTCCAACGCGCATTGCTTTCCTGCTTCCTTGGCTCCGACGCGGAGCTCCCCCACAGGGCATAACCGTCTGACACGTGCCGAGGACACGGCCGGCCGGGGTAATTTGCGGATTGTCTGCAGAATGCGGCGCTCCGCGAGGGACCCGGCGGACCCCCGGGCGGGCCCGGGGGAGAGCGTTCCCCGCCCGGGAGGGACTTGTGGCGATTGGTGCCGTACGCGTACCCCGCCGTGCGCCGCGTAGGCTGGACACGGCCCGCTTCCTGTATAGCCCCGAGAGGTGTCCCGTGTCCCCGCGTCGCAACCGACCCAAGGGCGCCGGATCGTCCGGCCGGACTGCCGAGGACGAGAACGGCCGCTACGGCGGCTGGCAGTCCTCGGAGCACTGGCGGGGCGAGGACTGGAGCGTGCGGCACGTGGCCGGCGCCGGCGCGCAGGGCAAGTCCTACCGCTGCCCCGGGTGCGACCAGCTGATCCCCGGCGGGATGCCGCACGTGGTGGCGTGGGCCGAGCACGCGGGCGTCGACGACAGACGGCACTGGCACAAGGCCTGCTGGAACGCGCGGGACCGCCGCACCCCGGGGGTGCGGCGGTCCCGTAACGCGCCGAGGTTCTGACCGGACTCAGACGTCCCGCTTCTCCAGCAGCGCGAAGGCGGCGGCGAAGGCGACGGCCGTGGCGCCGAGCATGATCCACAGCGGGTCCCAGCCGGACGGGCCGGACGTGCTGAGGGAGTTGGAGTAGAAGACGCTGAGCTGGTTCGGGATCGAGTACTCGAACAGCGCGTCGCGGACGTCCTGCAGCGACTCCGCGAACATGAACAGCGCGATCACCAGCGGGGCCAGGACGGCGCCGATCATGATGGTGATGGCGCCCGCCGAGTGCCGGATGATCGAGCCGACGGCCAGCGAGAGCAGGCCGAGCAGCGCGACGTAGGCGGCGATGCCGACCGTGGCCTTCAGCCACTCACCGCCGGAGGGGGACTTGGCGCCGTCGCCCTCCAGCATCGCCACGTGCATGACGGCCACGAGGGCCGCGGACACCAGCGTCACGACGAACGCGACCAGGAAGAACACCACGGCCTTCGCCGCCAGCACCCGGCCGCGGCTCGGACAGGCGACCATCGTGGTGCGGATCATGCCCGTGCCGTACTCCGAGGCCGTGGTCAGCACGCCCAGCGTGATGATGCACATGCTGCCCAGGAGCAGCCCGAAGAAGCCCAGGCCGAGCGGGCTCTCGCCGCCCAGGGCCGGGTCGGAGTTGGCCACCACCACGCCGGTCAGCGTGCCGATGCCGATGACGAGCAGGACGAACACGCCGAGCGTCCACAGGGTGGAGCGCACCGACCTGATCTTCGTCCACTCGGACGCGATGGCGTTCCCGAGGTGCGTGCGCACGATGGGGATCGGCGAGGTGTAGCCGGACGGAAACGCGGTGCCGGGCGCCGCCTGCCAGGCGGGCGCGGCCTGCGGCGTCTGGGACTGGGGGCTGCTCATCGGGCGTCCTCGGGCTTGGTCAGGTCGGCGGTCGGGGCGGCGGCGGGAGCGGACGGCGCGGCGGCGGGCTGGGGCGCGGGCGCCTGCGGCGCGG